>JAIPJS010000003.1:0-300000 GCA_021734025.1 Candidatus Neomarinimicrobiota bacterium | reverse complement strand
TTTCCTGGAGCTGCCGGCTCCAGTGGATATTTTCGAAATCAATTCCCCCGCTCAGTTCGAAAAGGTATGCTGCTGCTCCGTCAATACCCACCCACGAGAACTCCGGGTGAAGGGACACTTCTGCACCGCCAGTAGGGGAATTCAAAGTGGGTGCCGGATAGGGCTCCGTCTCAAAGTATCCCACGTCACTGTAAGGCCCGAATGGACTCCCGGTATCGTCAAATCCCCTCACCCGCCAGTAGTAACCTGTTCCATAATTGAAGTTATCGATGGAATACGGGACACTTGTACCGGTGACAGCTTGAGACAAGTGAACGGGAGAGAAATCCTGGTTCAGGGAGACTTCAAACCGATATCCGGCAGACTGAGGTTCGGTGGGCTCCCAGGAGAAACTGCCTTCCGTGGGATTCCCGGCCAATGTCGCCGGCTCGATGGACGGTACAAAAGCCGGAGTATTATTGGATTGAATTCCATGGGGTCCGTCTGCATCATACGCATCAACCTGCACATAATATACCTGGCCAAACTCCAGCAGGTTATCCGGCTGGCCGGGATCATTGTATACGATCTGTGGTGGAGGAAGAGACGAGGATTCCCATAGCACATTTGACATTTCCTCATCCGATGCAATCCGTGCTACATACCCGGTTGCCCCGGTAATCTGATTCAGAATATTGATGGTAATCCGGATACTTGAAAGTTCCACGGAGACTTCGATTCCAACTTGTTCATCTGCCCCGGGCTTATTTTCTATCTGGATCATCCGGACCTGAGAGGGTAATCCGTGATCCTCCCCTTCCTTCACGCCTTGGGCCCGGACATAATATGAACCGCCCCAGGCGATACCCTCCGGGCTAAATGTGTATGGAAATGCGGTGGTCCGAACATTTTCCTCGGCTATCACAGTAGCCATCTCCTGATCGGACGCCAGAGTGAGCCGATAGGTGTTAGCGCCTTCGATTGGGGCGAGCAATGTTATATTAAAAGCGAGGGGATTGTTCGGCGCAGGCTCCAGTGAAATCTCCGGGCGCTGGTTTGCCCCGGGTTCCACGCCGGTATTAAAGGAGACGATATCACCGGGTGCTCCTACCTGTTCACCGTTGTCATTAAATCCTGTGATACGGATATAATAGGTCTGGTCAAAATCCAATTCCGGATCCAACGCTGTCAATTCCTGCGGGAATGATGTCACATTCTCAAAAGTATTTCGGATTGCGGCAAATTCAATTTCATTGCTGATTTCTATGGTATAATTGGTTGCCCCCTCCACACCGCTTGAAAGGTGTACTGTCGGTACTCTGGGATTGGCCTCTGTTACATCTATATAGAACTGCGGCTGGCTTGCCACAGTCTCGTCGGTCTGTTCTTCACCAGTGGTGAATGAAATCACCTCGGACGGCAGGGAATGCGCCTCATCATCTCTGAGTGCCACTCCCTGTGCGTAATAAGTGGTCGAGTAGTCTAATTCGTACTCGTCAGAGGTAAGCGTGTAGTTCGTCAGAGTCAGATCATCTTTTTCCCAGAGACGGTTGGGAATATCAATCAGTCCGTCTCCTCCCAGGCCTGCACTGCTTCCGACAATCAGATGATACGCCTCGGCATTGACTACCGGCGGACTTATAGAGAACTGGACCTGCCGGGGTAAGGGGACACTTACCTGTAAGCCAGGTGCGGGTTCAAGTTCCCGTTCCATGGTCGTGAATTGACGAACTTCCGTAAACGACTCCTCTGGCCCGGGAACACCGTTGGCATCCAGCGGAACGACTCTCCAATTATATATCGTACCATGCTCAAGCTGGGGATCTGCATCCGGAGGATACCTGAAATTAGTGCCATTCACGGAGGCCGTGAAAAACGGTGTCAATACATCCGTATCCTCAGCGCCGGAAATTCTAATCTCGTATGAGAGGACACTCAACGGTCCCTCCCAGGTAAACGTCGGATTGACGGTCATATTTCCTTCACCCTGATTAGGGGATATGAGAGTAATAGGATTTATTGTGAAACTAAATGGAGTATAATCATCCGGCAGACCGACAAGATTTCCCGCACCATCTCGGAGCATCAGTTTCCAGAAATATGTCAAGCCGGGGAACAGCCGGTTCTGGGTAAAATAGTCTGTCATTGCCTGCGTAATTTGAAACGGGAGTGTCAGAATTTCATCATAACTAAATACATTGGCGTTCTGAACGTCCTGATCATCCCGATCACTGATCCAGAGTTCATAAGAAGATACCTCTGTAGGGACCGCCGCATTAAAGGTCGGCCGAACGGTATTCACCTGCTGGCCGATTTGTGGCTCCGGGCTCTGTATCGGTCCGATGGAAAAGTTCAGCACTTCACTCCAGGGAGATTCTTCCCCATCGGGATTTATACGGACCTTCCAGTAATAGGTCTCACTCGGTCTTAATCCGGGAACGTCCTGGGGATATTGAAACGGGATGCTCTGAATAATATCGCTCTGCCAGACATTCCCGTTATCGACAGCCGGATCATCCCCGTCACTAACCCAAATTTCATACGTCGTCGCACAGTTAATGGGATCCCAGTTGAATCGTGGCCGTACTGTTGTTAATTCACTTCCCATTCCAGGGGTACTCACATTCTGCTGGGTGATAACACTGCCATAATTAAAAGTTCGGATCTCGCTCTCAATTGGCGCTGGCCATCCCCATATACCTTGGTTATCCCCGGCGAAATCCTCCACATATTCCCGGGCCTGCACCTGCCAGACATACTGATACCCGCAAGCCAGATCCCTGTCGCCGGATGGGAATTGGACTTTAACGAGCTGTTCCCCTCCGTTTTCAACAACCCGGAGTGGATTTGCCATATCATCAGGCCAACCGGTGTCAAAAAAAATGGAGATATCATCTTCCAGCGCGTCCTGGAAACTGCTGTGCCCCCGATCCGGATTGAACTGAGCGATACGGAGACGGTAATCAATATTAATGCCCTGCTGAAATCCCGGGGACAACCACTGAAACCAGGGATACTCTTCTAAAACATTTTTCTCTCGGGTCGGATCCTGGAGGGTGATTGTGTTCACTACCCTGTTTTTAATGGTTGCGCCACGTCCGCCTTGATCCCAATTATAGACATCACTCCAGTCGTCATCGGTGGCATGGGCATGATCCCAGGAAAGGTCCAATAGCCGATTATTCGGCGTATCGATGATCCGCATAGCATTCTCATCCATATCCCGCCTCTCCACCCCCATCCACGCAGCGATTTTCACCTCATAATCGCCGGCTGGCAGCTTCCCGGATTCTCTCAACACGTCTTCAAACTCCTGCGACCCGACAAATCTTTCGGCAGTCCCTTCGGTGAAGTCCGCATTTGTCAATAACAGGCTTCCATTGGGTGGAATGTCATACGCCACAGAGACTCCCCAGGCAATAGTTCCTTCTTTTGACAATACAGAGGAATTGGAAACCGAAAGACGAAACTCCATTACCACTGAAGCTTCTTCATCCATAAAACTTTGGAGATTGACATTGAACAACATGATATCCGAATTCCAGTCTTGCACAGTAAACACTGCTGTATTCGTGATATTGACGTCAACTGTGAGCAAATCTCCCATAATATCTGCCCGGGATAATGCAGGCAGAAGCAAAATTGACATAATCAGGCTATAATTCGAGAGTCTTCTCATATCCACTCCTCCGTCTAAACGGGAATCTATGTTGAATGCTATTCATCAGTTTTAAAAAATGGGTAGGGTCGAAATTATTGATATGGCAGAGAGTGGGAAGGACCTGAATAGTTATCAATAATTTTATCCAATAAGTTGTATTAATATGGCATACTACAACATCAAATCCAACTACAAATTCGACACCATTGTGAAAGTATCGGATAGTAAAAATTCCTCAGAAATATTATCACTGAGAGATACCACCAGACCAATTACAACCCTGTAAACCAAGATCCCTATTTCAATGAAAACGAAGGTTCACTGGAAAAACACAATAAAGTTGATAAATGAAGTGTGTATGGCATTATTTAACCAATAGGAACGAAAATGAAATACGTTCTACTTGTGAAAAACAGAACTTTAACCTGACAACCTAAAATATTTATACACATAGAGCCGCATTGTCACAACAAGAAAACCCCGCCAACAGGGGGTTAGCGGGGTTTAAAATCAAGTACGCCCTACAGGACTCAAAATACCATTTCTCTCTTTTGCTCATTTTCCCCGGAGCTCCCTTGTATTTACCAGTATAATAGGGTTTCACATTGCTTAAGTCAACTCCGAATATAATTAAATAAGGGAAATTGTTGTACCTATAGCTGTACCATCGTATATTTAGTACAACTTAATTTATGTAGGATCAATAGTAATCGATCGGCAAAAAGGATAGTCATTATGGCAAAACTCAAATTTGTGTTACGCGAGCAGAAGCAACGAGAAGATGGGACGTGTCCGGTGTATTTACGGATCAGTCACGACCGAAAAACCCGCTTCATTGCAACAGATGTGCAGGTGCAGCCCTCCCAGTGGAACGCCGATAAGCAGGAAGTACGAAAAAATCACCCGAACGATACCCGGTATAACGATCACCTGGAGAGAGAAAAAAACAAGGCTCAAGATGCTATAATTGCCGTCAAAGACGATCACCATACTCAGTTGACAGCCAAAAATATAAAGGAACGTATCACCGGTGCAGACCTGAAAGATGCGAAGGCGTATTACGAAAAATTTCTCAATTTCCTCAAAGAACGCGAACGCCACTGGGACTATAAGAACTATAAGGTTGTTTTGAACAAATTAAAGGCTTTCACTGATGACGGCCCTCTCCCCTTTACCCACATCGACACCGATTTTTTACGGAAATTTGAGACGTTCCTGAAAAAGAAACCTTACAACAACGCTCCAAATACCATCTACAAAAATCTGAAGTATCTTCGGCGCGTGATCCGGGAGGCGGTGAAGGAAAAAATTATCCCGATGGAAGCCAACCCGTTTTTGACCTATGAGCTAAAAAAGGAACCTGTCACCAAAGACAAACTGTCGATGCAACAGATTCAAAAAATGGAAAATTTAGAATTGGAACCGGACACATGGGTATGGCATGCCCGGAATTTCTGGCTGTTTTCCTTCTACTGCGGTGGTATTCGTTTCAGTGATGTTTGCCGGTTACGTCAAGAGAATATTAAGGAAGATTCAGACCGGGGAAAAATATTAGAATACCGCATGGGAAAAACCGGTAAATTCAAATCAGTAAAGATATTGCCACAAGCGCTAGAAATTTTGAATCGGTACCCCACAACAAAGCCTGAAGATCGGCTCTTTCCCTTACTGGAAAAAGAGTATCCGTCCCATTGGGATGAGCAGAAACACATCGGAAGTAAGAATGCCCTAGTTAATAAGTATCTCAAAACATTGGCGGATAAAGCAAAAATAGATGTTAACCTTACATTCCATTTGGCGCGCCATAGTTACGCAGATTTTGTACGCAAACGCGGTATGGACTTATACAGTATAAGTAAGACGCTCGGACACTCCGACTTGAAAACAACGGAAGCATATTTAAAAAGTTTTGATGAGGATACCGTTGATTCGGCGCTTGAACAAGCATTTAATGGAAAGGACACCGAAAATGAGTAATTATTTATTGGACGAACTATTTTCTCAAAATAAACATGGGCAGTTAGAATTTAGACCAGCAGACCTCAATGAGGCTGAACACGTATTCCATTCACTGTTAAGGGAAATTGAGTATTATGCAGGAATGATACAGGAGGAAAAGGCAATTATTAACAATTATACCCCTATGTATGAAAAAATTAGTGCCCCAATATCAAAAGAAGATTACCTGAAAATTTTTAACAATTTGGTTAATGAAGAAAAATCAAAAATCGAGATATTTAAACAAAGAGAGAAAAACTTTCAGGAAAAATTTGAAATAGTGAAAGAGTGGTTCATTGAGACCCAAAATCCAATTCCAGGCTCCGAAAAATACAAAAGCCAAAAGGAATCGTTGAAACAATATATTAAAAATCTAAGGAATAAAATTAGAAACCAGCGAAAGAACCCTACAAAAAAACAAAAATTGAAAAATCTAGTTGATCAGGCTCGTAATGATGTAGCGGATGAGGAAACCGTAACCAAGTGGAAACAGAAAATCTATCATGAAATTACCCCTGATGGTACAAGAAGCAAATACCTTCATGATTTATATGAGGAATATAAAGCCATAGGGCTGGAATTTTCAACCGGTGGAATGAGTTGGTATAAAAATCCCGACTATGACCGAAGGAGAGGTAGACCATCAGATAAGTAATTTCCCAAATAAGTATTTTAAATTATTGATATTATTGTATTTAAAGTTATTCAAAAAAATTTCGTGTAAGTAATTATAAGATTTGCATCAAAATATTTCATAGCGGTATTGTCCCCATGAGTGAGAGAATAAAGGAAACAAGGAGGTTCTCATGGGACATACTAACAATTATAATATTTCCAATGGACTAACGCGCGGTGAACTCGTAGACAAAACTGAAGCACCGCCGTACAAAATCGACTACCTCCGTAGTCTTCGGAGACTCCCGCTAATTCGGCCTTCCTCTGGACCTGGTATCCCCAACTTATATCATCCCGATTCAATCAAGATCGTCAAAGAACATTTAAAAAAATCCCACAATGAGGTGTCAGAATGAGCATTGTTGTGATAGAGCCGGATGAATTGCAGGAAATGATTTCCCAAGCGGTTGATAAAACTGTATCGGCAAAAGTGCCAGAGATTGTTAAACAAATCACTGAAGACGAGTGGCTAACGACTGAGGCCGTTGAAAAAGAATTTAAACTGAGCCGTCCTCAACAAAAGCATTACCGAGATACGCGCCAGATTCCTTTTACTAAGCACAATCGAAAAATTTTTTATAAGCGAGCGGATGTAGTTGAATTTATGGAATGCAATCAGATCCCGCGTCGTGAGAATGGGTAAAATTCCGAAAAAACTATTGATTCACGGCGCTTTGAAGGTGCAAAAAAGTGTTTAAAAATATGCGACGTGAAGCCAATAAAGCTTAAAGAAAAAAGCCGATAATACACTTTTTAGCGAAAGGAGATTCAATATGGGTGGGTATGATGTTGGAGTAAAAATCCAAGGACTTCGTGGAGAGATCAGAAAATTCATCGATTCTGATGAAAGCTCAAAATATTGGAGAGACAGCCCAGATTTAAAAAATGAGATCACCCGGTTAAACAGCACAATGAAGAAAATCTCAAAGCGATTGATCCATGCCTCCCTCTGGATTGAAGATTAAACACTTACACTATTAAAAAATACCCCCTGCGGGAAACAGGGGGTGAAGAAGCTTTTGACAATGAAATATAACACCGAAATCGATTATCTCCAAAAGTTTAACAGGGCCATTTCATCCACTGGATTAGGCTATCACGAAATTATTCCTGACAGCGATTTTCACCGGTTTGCTTGTAAATGCAGCCCTCGGCGAAATAACGGTTGGTACATTTTTTATCCCGGCGAATTTCCCGGCGGCGCCTTCGGATGCTGGCGATGCACTCCAAAACTAACATGGAGTGCAGGAAAAACGGAAACCCTGTCCGATGTTGATAGAGTAAAATATCGAAAAAAAATTCAGCTGGAAAAAGCAAAACGGGAACGTGAACGGCGGGAAAAGTATCGACAGGCGGCAGTCAGAGCAAAGCACATCTGGAGGGATTCGATACCTGCACCGGATCGTTTTCCTTACCTATTGGCAAAAGGCATACAGCCGCACGGTATTCGGTACACTGAGACGCCACAGAGCGGCTTTTATCGCGTAACGCCACCATATTTATTAATACCAGTTTATAATGCTCACAGCGGCGAATTTCAAAGCCTGCAATCCATTGATGCCGATGGGACCAAAGCCTATTTCACTGGTGGCAAAACGAAGGCAGGCTACTTCCCTATCGGTGAACTGAAAGATGTGTTATACATCGCAGAAGGCTTCGCGACCGCTGCCACGATTTTTGAATTAACAGGGCAAGCCACGACAGTTGCCTTTAACGACTCTAATCTCATCCGCGTAGCAAAAGCAATGCGGAAAAAATACCCTGATAAAGAAATTATTATTGCGGGAGATAATGACTGGCAGACGGAACAAAAAATAGGCAGAAATCCAGGAATTGAGGCCGCTATTAAAGCAGCGAAGGCTGCAAACGCGAAGTATTGCATACCAGAGTTTGAAAGGACTGTACATGAGTAATCAATCTGATTTTAATGATAAGGTGAAAACGGAAGGTGAACGGCCGGTGAAAAAAGTACTGGAGAATCCCAAAGAACCGGACAAAGACCCGACACAGACAGAACGCTTAATACAGATCGCCCGGCGTGCAGAGCTGTTTCACAGCCCGAATAAAGAGCCGTTTGCCAGTATCCCTGTTGACGATCACTGGGAAACCTTCACTTTAAAATATTCAGGCTTCACCCGGTGGCTGTATCATGACTATTATCAGCAGACAGGCAGCGCGCCCCATTCTCAGGCAAAAACTGATGCCCTAGCGACTATCGAATCCATCGCTCAATTTGATGGCCCGGAAAAGCCGGTGCATGTCCGAACCGCCAGCATCGACGGTAATATTTGGGTAGACCTGGCTAACGAGAACTGGGATGCAGTAAAAATCACCCCGGACGGATGGGAAGTTGTGAAAAATCCTCCCGTAAAATTTATCCGTCCCGGTGGGATGCTCCCATTGCCGATGCCACAATCCGGCGGGAGTATATCACAATTAAAGCCGTTCCTAAATTATGAACAGGAATCAGATTTTCGGCTTATGGTGGGCTTTATCATTGGAGCCTATCACCCCTCCGGCCCATATGCGATTTTGATTCTCCAGGGAGGCCGTGGAACTGCGAAAAGCACCGGTTCAAAGGTGATCCGCTCTCTCATCGACCCGAATCAGGCTCCGACACGGACCCGCCCCCGCAATGAGGAGGAGCTGGCAATTGCGGCAGAAAATAGCCGGGTTATCGCTTTAGACAACTTATCCGGCGCGCCGGTCTGGCTCTCTGATGCCCTTTGTCGACTTTCTACTGGAGCAGGGTTCTCTAAGCGTACACTGTACACAAACCGAGGCGAGGAAATATTCCAGGCTAAGCGTCCGATTATTTTGAATGGCATAGATGACATTGCAACGCGTGGCGACTTACAAGATCGCTCACTCACATTAGACCTCCCCCGGATTGAACATTACATCGATGAGGAAGCATTTTGGCCCCGATTTAATCGGGCATATCCGCAGCTGTTAGGTGCTGTTTTTGACGCCGTATCCCATGCCTTGCGAAACGTCCAGGAAACACAATTGAGCCTTAACAAGGCCAGGATGCTCGATTTCGCTCGGTGGGTTACAGCAGCAGAACCGGCATTAGGATGGGAACATGAGACATTTCTGGCGGACTATATGGAGAATCGCAGTGAGGCCGTTGAAATTGGACTGGGGGCCGATGTCACCGCAACAGCAATACGCTCCCTGATGACAGACCACCAGGAATGGAGAGGCACGGCCACGGAATTGATTGAAGCGTTAGGCGAACAGGTGTCCGACAAGGTGCAGAACTCAAAGCAATTTCCTAACGGCCGAACCTTACGCGGAAAGCAACGCAGACTTGCTCCCTCGTTACAGCAAATTGGAATTGAATTTGAATGGGAAGGCAATAAAGAACGCGGAAGCATGTACCGTCTTACAAAAAACAACCCAAATAAACCTTCAGAACCTTCAGTTACTCCAGAACTGCTTAACGACAAAGGCTCCGAGCCTGAAGCAACCCTGAAGCAACCTGATGGACTTGAAGGAAGTGAGCGAGAGCCTTCAGGGGGAAAATTGCTTAACCACGGGGATTCTGAAGCAACTGAGTCAACTGAAGCAATAAATAAACAAGATGTTGAAGGACTATGGACCGAGTAAAAATTACAGACCGAAAAGATATACTTGTAATACATGTAGATGCAGTCCTGGATATAATCGGGCATGAATGGGATCTCAGCATTCAACTGTTTACTAATGGAAAACGGATCGGCATAGCTCCTCCGGAGGCTGCAGCCCCAGAACTTGTAGAAAAAGTGTATGAAAATAAAGATGATCTCATGTTCCACTTCAATGCACTGGCGAAACTTCAGCGGAAATATAATGAACGTCTACAAATTGAACAGGATTTGGAACGAGTACTAAACGAAATCGGCCCTGATGAGTGGAAAAACATGAAAGCATTTTCGGAATGGGAAAATCTGACACGGGAATTGTCACGACTAATTGACCGCTTGGAATCATTTCTGGGTCGGCCGGTGACTCCAGAGGAAGCCACGGACGGATTCCCAGTAAAAAATTACCAAGAAAATCACCAATGAACTAAGGAGGATAATCGCATGGCTATAAATCATAAGATTCGGTCCAGGAACGGAAAAACAAAAATAATAGAATTGACACGCAAGACGGCTATTCTCAATTTCTGCAAGGAATGTATGGGATTTAACGCAAACGAAGTGCGCCACTGTGCGGATTTAAGGTGCCCTCTTTATCCCTTTCGGACGCATGACCCTCCGAAGGATACAGTCTGAAATTACCCAGAGCACTAATTTGAGTCGTCAGAATACAATTAATTTGTTTTTACAGGGTTTGTTACGCCTCTCAGAAATGTCTTGGTTTTTCAGGCGTAATATGTATCGAAAAATTAATAAATACAGCGATAGATCAACTCAGCTACAAATTCACATTTCGCACTAATGGATGAAATTAGAGAATTTTTAAAGCCCGACCACTTTTGTAACCTTGTAGCAACCGGAGACAACTTCCTATGATATATTTACTCTCTCTAAAATACTCTCCTACCCTATTAACCGATTAACATAACGCCTTAGAAAAAATATTTGATTTAAACTATTGATAAGATATACTGGCATATACAACAAATCTTCATATTGTCCATAGGCATTTCTAAATAGTCTTACAAAAGGGAAGGAAATTATGAACTGGAAGGATTTTATTTTAGGCGTACTCCTTGGCGCTGTGATTACGTTATATGAAAACGATTGACAAAGATTTTTCCTAAAATTTTGCCTCCATTTCTTTTTCTTTCTCCCTTTGCCATAATTCATTTTTTTCTTTAACCCAATCCGCGCTCCGATAAAATAATGTAACATAATAAGGTTTATTGTAATTTTTCCACATTAAGGAATCTGTGGGTTCTGGTTCCTCCATCATTAATTGGGCATTGATTAATTCAAGGGTAATTAATGAAGCCGGTGTTTCCCAATATTGTTTGTATGCTACGCCATTCTGTTCATCTGAAAACAATAATGGATCTTGAGGGAATGGTTCACCGTATTTTTGAGTTAGGCTTTCACTGAAAGAATTATAGGTGTCCTTAACAGATTTGAAACTGCTCGTTGCATCTGTGGAATATCCTCCTTTTACTAGCCTATCATTAAAAAAATAATAATAAATACTAACGTAATTCACTAACAACCAACCATTAAAAGTGTATGTATCCAAAATCCTATATTTCATATTTTGGAACATAAATTGATCATCATATTTTGCATCCTCAGAGCGGAAAACATCATCTTTTTTCATACCCCAATGGGCTGCACGAAAATGTGTTTCCTGTGAATACAAATTATTAAAAAGTACTATCCCAAAAGTGAGCAGAAGCAATAGGTTAATTTTTTTCATGGCAACCTCTGGTGTTTACCAATTATTTTGGTAGGAAGCCAACTCTAATGAATGAATTGGCCTCCTACCATTCTGTACCCTCAAAAAACACTATTTCTGGTGCGATGCAAATATAACCAAGCCAATCCAACAAGTAATCAGGACAATACAAAAGGAGTTAAGCGATACTTTAAGGTCCCATTACTTAAGCATATTTGCAATAGAGAATTGGTGCAACCACCTGAAGCAGGTATTTTCTACCGATTTGTAAATCGGAGATATATACTAAAAGACAAGGGCGCCCCAAAACATGGGTTGGTACCCCCTTATTTTTTTTATTCTCTCAGTATAAAATCGGATGGAAGTCTGCTCATTATAAATATCACAAATCTACAAAAAAAAAGAACATCACAAGACATTAAAGACAAAACAACCCTATTCAAAAGAACCATAAATTTTTTGCTCAGTGGATCCGTTTGGCCCATCAACGGATATAGTAACTACCCCTTGCTTGGTCTGCGAAGTAGAGGAGGTATCAGGATTCGATATGACAAAATTAAAATTAGTTGTTCCAGCACCACGCTCCTGAGTATCAGATAACGTTACATCGACATCACCGATTAGCTCAAGATTGTCCGGATCAGCTGTCACTGCAATAGTAGTAGTCTCGGCAAGGGGATTCATGTTGGTATCACTCACAGAGTAACTAAAATTCTGACTCCCGTTTTTAGCTAGATGGAATGTATCTGGTGTAACTTCTGAGATGATTGGTTTGCCGGAGAATAGAACTATAGTATGTGCCTCGATCGTATTATTATTTTCATCAGCAGTTTGGGCTGTAATCGTTGTGTATCCTTCACCGAAAACAGGGTGGACTGGAAACGGTTTTGTGTAGTAGAGGGATACCGTTGTTTGGCCGT
Organism: Candidatus Neomarinimicrobiota bacterium; assembly: GCA_021734025.1. Taxonomy (NCBI): domain Bacteria; kingdom Pseudomonadati; phylum Fidelibacterota; species Fidelibacterota bacterium. Next base: position 287,412 of record JAIPJS010000003.1, on the reverse strand, counting down.
TATCACCAGTTATCCCTTGCCCTTCTATAATACCACCGTCTGTAGTAAAATATATTGCTGTTTCTGGTGGAACAATGTTTCCATATTTATCTCCCGCAAGTGCAGTAATAGAAATAGATTCGCCAACTTCCGGTAAAGCATAATTCAATTGTTCCGACACAACATGAAAATGGTTTGAATCTGGTAAACCGCCTTGAATTGTTAGCGGCACAGGTTGGGAACGAATGGTTTTCCCGTTTCCAACATATTGAGCCACAACCTGAACAACTCCGGCTTTTGTCCCGCTGAATAATCGTGTTGTTACCAAACCGTCGTCATCTGCTATGGTAGATTGCGGGTAAAGTATTTCTCCGCCTTGTGGAGAAGCACCCAATGTAAATTGGATTGCTATTGAATCCTTTAATTTTACAGGATTTTCGAGAGAATCTTGGACTTCAAATGTAATTGAGGCAATTTCTGTAGTTCCAGTAGATTGAACAGAAATAGTTGTTTCTGATAACGAGCTGAGAACTATACTGGCCGGAACAGTCTGACTCTCTTCTGCTCTTATTATTAACGTTGGAGCTTCATTGTCTGAATGAGGTGTCACCGTGAAACTCACTGTATCAGGCTCCATCTCATTTTTGGTAGCAATTAAGGTATATTCTGTTAAAGAGTCAATTTCAACGGTGAATCCATATTCTCCTGCTATCCCGGTAGTTGTCGTTTGCTGTGGTAACGGTGAAAAAATTCTTACCGTGGCATTTTGAACTGGGCTTTGATCTGTATATAAAAGAACCTTACCTGAGATTGTTGTTTTTGATTCACGATCCGGACTTAATTGAACATCAGGCAACTCAACATCACGACCGGGTATGGCTAAAACAGAAGTAGTATCACTTTGATAGCCTTCCTTATAAAACATAAGCGTTAGAGTAACAGTAGAATCGATTTCAACTGAGAGTGTGAAATGTCCGGCAGAATCACTCTGGGTATTTATTTCCGGTTTAGGTGATATAATCCTTATAACTGCATCGGGAAGACTATCCTCTGTGCTTTTATCAATAATCACTCCCTGAATAGTGATAGTATTATCAGGTTCATCACTTTTTTTACTGTCTGTAAGAAAATCTAAACTGTCACAACTGGATATTGTAGAAATTAGCAGTAGAAGGAAAATGAAGCGAGATAACGGATATATTTTAATTCTCATTACTTCTCCGGAGGGTTATGTAATCTATTATTTCAATTTTATACAACCATATAAAACGTATTTCAACCATTTAGCATTATAACTCAAAAACAGTTTAAATTAACTTGAAATTGGGGCTACAAAATTTTTCCTTCAATAAATATTTATTTAAAAGAATCAACATGCAATGTAAAAATGAGAATTTGCAACTACCTGAAGCTCCTTTTTCTAATTTTTGTAGATCGAACATATACTATATATTAACGGGGGTGGCCCGCTTGGCTGGGTGGGTGTGCCCCATCTTCCATCATACACCCTTGTAGTACTTTATGAAAAAAACATTAGTTTCGTTTTACCGCTCCAACCAATTCTATATACACATTCAACAATATCCTGTGAGTGTGTGCGATTAAAGGGATATTTCAGTTTAGGCAATTTGGTATTTAGAGTACCAATCCAGATTCTTGTCAATTAGACTATATGACGGGATCGATAGGCCTTGTTATACAAATGCATATGGGAAAAATAAGTAAAGTCTACATTGTTCACACAATGACGTATATCGCAATTGTGTAACACTAGGATTATATAAAATTATACATCATTCAGTTTCTTTTACTATAGCAATTCTTCTAGTTAAATAAATTTTAAATTATATTTGGTGCTTATATCATTGAGATTTTTTATAAAAGGTAAAAAAGGACCAAATAAAGGTGGAAAACGCCATTTTGTTGTACCTATAGCTGTACCAAAAATAAAAAACCCTTGCTATCACTTGTATAGCAAGGGTTTCATTTGACCTGAGTACGCCCTACAGGATTCGAACCTGTGACCTTCGGAACCGGAATCCGACGCTCTATCCAGCTGAGCCAAGGGCGCATATCTGTTTCGAATTCAAATATACAAGATTTTCCCGGAGAAAAAACGGGAAAATTTACTCAATCGTCCGCTTCTACGATTTCGATGCGGTCTTCTTTGTTCGGTACCACACAGAGGAACACGAACGGCTCGTCGCCGGTGGAATCGTACGAATGCGGTACTCCGGCGGGGATGTAGATCACGTCGTCCTTGCCCACGTCATATTCTCTGTCACCAATGCGGATGTGCGCCTTCCCGCCTAACACATACTGCTCATGTTCAACTTTATTGGTATGCAATGGCATCCCGCCACCCGGTTCAATCTCAAACCGGCGCAATGCGAAATTGGGTGCTTCGTCACCATCGATTAACACCTGTTTCGTAGTGCCCTGGCCGGCGTCTATCTTCTGCTTCTTAACCGTATCGCTGGATTTCACGGACAATTTTTTACTCCTTTCAGTCGAAAGATATGTTGACCTGCTTATTTTACGAATTTAAAGAAAAATAGGCGTCTCCGAAGCGACCTGCAGTAGAGTTTACCCTTATCCATTCCGGGACGACAGTCTCAAGGTGATGCCTTATCAGTCTGAGGGCAGGCAATCCTCCCTGCCCCATTCGTTCAGTTTGTTTCGAATAAATTCCAAAACTTCCCGATGTGATTCCGTTGTGTTTCCAGAGACCGCTCTTGGCTCGCCAAATGCGAAATGCACCGTCTTCTGCGGCTGGATTTTCCCGACATCTTTGAGCAGTTTCCCATTACCCCAGGCATCCGTAACCAGCGCTACCGGGATAAACGGCACACCGCTTCGCTCCGCCAGTTTCACTCCCAGTGAATTAAACTCCTTCGGCTTAAAATGGCTACTCCGGGTCCGCTGTGGAAAAATGATGACGGATCTTCCATCGGTAAGTTTCTGTTTCCCCTGGCGGAGTACAATTCTCAGATCTTCTCTGGGCTTTTCTCTCCCAACCTCCAGCGGTTCCCTGGCGCCAAGCACGTGCTTAAAAAACGGATACTCCAGTAACTCTTGCTTCACTACAAATGTCGTCTCCTTACGTGGCTGTATCAGACACGGGAGTACCATGGTCTCCAGCGTGCTCATATGGTTACCGATGAACACCACCGGGTCATCAGTAGCCGAAATATTATTCAACCCTTCCAGTTGATATTGTATGCCGGATGATTCGAGATACCGGAATACTTCCGCACTGTTATTCACCCAGTCTGTACCCGAATACGTACCATATTTCGCCCTTAGTCCGCTTTTAATCACTACCCAGAGTAGTTTGGAATAAAAACTGGCTCCCGGCAGGAGCCTCGATATGGGCTTCCCCGCATTCGGAGGTGTTATATATTTGTCGATACTTGTGTATGGATCAAAACTGTTTATTGTGGTTCCACCTTTCGGGCTTCCATTAAAAACCGTCAAATTTTGATAATTTATCATAAACGCCGGACATTGTTAATGGAGAATTAATACCAATCTCACCCTCGGCCCCTTCCCGACCACTCGGGACAGGCTCCTTAATAAGGAGAGGGGTTTGGGGTGAGGTCGGTCCTTTGTGGTCTGGGGTGTGATTATTTTTTCAGATATGAAATGAGATCTCATTATCCCCGAACTGCTCCTTTCGGATTGAGTCCGGATGCCGTAAATTAAACGATGAATTTTTCTGTGATGACATTGATAAAATAATACTAAAGGAGTCGATGCAATGCTTATCGATTTAGAACCCATTGAAAAACTATACAGTTCGCTGGATGCGGTGCACAAATCTGCCCGTGAACGGTTGGGACGTTCAATCACACTTGCTGAGAAAATTTTATTCTCACACATGGCCGACTTCGAGAATACACCATTGGATAAACGCGGCGAAGCGGATATCTATTTTTATCCGGACCGGGTCGCCATGCAGGATGCCACCGCTCAGATGGCGATCCTTCAGTTTATGTTGGCGGGACGCGATACCGTGGCTGTACCCACCACCGTCCACTGTGATCACCTGATCCAAGCGTATGAAGGCGCTGGCGAAGATCTCAAACACGCCATTCATGAAAATAACGAAGTCTACAAATTCCTCCGCTCTTCGTCCAAAAAATACGGAATCGGATTCTGGGAGCCCGGCGCTGGCATTATCCATCAGGTAGTCTTCGAAAATTATGCGGCGCCCGGTACTATGATGATCGGCACCGATAGCCATACTCCCAACGCCGGCGGACTGGGAATGATTGCCATCGGTGTCGGTGGCGCCGATGCCGTGGATGTCATGGTCGGCGAGCCGTGGTTGCTTAGAATGCCTAAACTCGTCGGCATTCATCTCAAGGGCGAACTAAGCGGATGGACTGCCCCCAAAGATGTGATTCTGAAGGTAGCAGATCTGCTGACCGTAAAGGGCGGTACTGGTAAAATAGTCGAGTATTTCGGCGAAGGGACCAGGTCACTCAGCGCTACCGGTAAAGGCACCATCACAAACATGGGCGCCGAAGTCGGAGCCACAACCTCCATCTTCCCGTTCGATGAAAAAATGGTCAAATATCTGAATGCCACAGAGCGTGGAGATGTTGCGGATCTGGCAAAACAGTACGAGGAATTTCTCCGCCCCGATGAAGATGTAGAACGTAATCCTGAAGAGTATTATGACGAAATCTATGAAATCGATCTCGACAATCTGGAGCCGCATATTGTTGGCCCGCATACACCGGATCTGGCGCGTCCTATTTCTGAAATGGGGAAAGATACTGATGAAAATAACTACCCCTCTGAAATTCGTCAGGCACTCATCGGGAGCTGCACGAACTCCTCGTATGAGGATCTCACGCGCGCGGCAACTATCGCCCGCCAGGCGGCAGAACACGGACTCAAAACCAAGTCCGGCTTCATGGTAACACCGGGTTCCGAGCGTATCTATGAAACAATCAAGCGTGACGGTATCCTGGAAGATTTTGAGAAGGTTGGCGGAACTGTCCTGGCAAACGCCTGCGGCCCGTGTATCGGTCAGTGGAAGCGTGACGACGTCGAAGATGACGAACCAAATACCATCGTCACCTCCTTTAACCGGAATTTCAAGGGCAGGAATGACGGGTCCGCCTCAACCCATTCCTTCATTGGAAGCCCGGAGATTGTTGTGGCTATGGCATTCGGCGGCGACCTGCACTTTAATCCGCTGGCGGATGAACTGGAAGGCGAAGACGGACAAATGGTTAAATTCAACCCACCGGTCGGCGAAGAGCTGCCCAGTCAGGGCTTCAAGTCCGAAGATGCCGGATTTATCCCGCCAGCTGATGAAGCCCAGGACGTAGAGGTGATTGTAGATGAAGAGAGCGATCGGATTGCGCTGCTGGAACCGTTCTCCAAGTGGGAACTTCCTGATGACTTTGAAGATTTGGCCATTCTGGTGAAAGCACACGGAAAATGTACGACAGACCACATCTCTCCTGCCGGCCGCTGGCTGCGATTTCGCGGACACCTGGACAACATCAGCAACAACCTGTTCATCGGCGCTGTGAACGCGTTTACCAAAGAAACAGGTGTCGGCCTGAACCAGGTCACAGGCGAACGGGAAGTAGCGTACAGTGACGTCGCTCGTTCGTACAAAAAAAACGGCCTCGGCTGGGTGGCTATCGGTGACGAGAATTACGGCGAAGGCAGCAGCCGTGAACACGCCGCTATGGAGCCGCGTCATCTCGGCTGCCGTGCAGTCATTGCGAAGAGTTTTGCCCGGATCGCCGAAACGAATCTGAAGAAACAGGGCATTCTGCCGCTATGGTTCGACGATAAATCCAGTTACGATTTGCTGCAGGAAAAGGATCGCCTGACGATTCTGAACCTGGACGAACTGGCACCGAATAAGCCGGTCACCGTCCGCGTCGAGCATGAAGACGGTACTTCCGACGAATTCACCGGATCCCACACCCTGAGCGAGCAGCAGATTCAGTGGTTTTATGCGGGCTCTGCGTTAAATTACATTCGGGAGAACTCGTAAGGAAAAAAATAGTACACATTGGAATATGTAGAGCGCTGCCAGCCATTGCGGCTAGCAGCGCTTTTTTATCCCCCGCCATAGCGGGGCTATTCAAAATATGAAATATGAATTGCCCCGGGCTTCAGCCCGGGGTATTATTTTTTAATCCAGTCTTAAAGCGTTCGTTCCGCCGCGCGCACCGTATTATGCAGTAACATAGTCCGCGTCATAGGGCCGACGCCGCCCGGTACCGGCGTAATGTATCCTGCGACCTTTTGGGCATTTTCAAAATCCACATCACCTACAAGTTTATAGCCCTTTTCTGTGTCCGGTGCGTCAACCCGGCTGATACCGACATCGATGACAGTCGCGTGCGGTTTAATCATATCGGCGGTAATACTGTTTGGTGCGCCGGCGGCGACTACCAATATATCCGCGCGGCGGGTAAACTGTGCAAGATCTTGGGTATGGGTGTGGCAGATTGTTACAGTTGCATTACCCGTATCGTTCTTTTGGTATAGTAAGTTTGCTATCGGTTTGCCTACCAATTTACTCCGCCCCACAACCACCGCGTCTCTACCATCGGTTTCGATGTCATAATACTCCAGCATCTTCAGCACGCCAAACGGCGTACACGGAATAAACCCCTCCAGCCCGTTGACGAGCTTCCCGACGTTCTCAGGGTGCAAACCATCCACATCTTTGGCCGGATCGATGGCCTGGATGATCGTGTCGGAATTGATCTGGTCGGGTACCGGCATCTGCACCAGGATCCCGTGGCATTCCGGATTCCGGTTCAGCTTGTCGATGAGATCCAACAGTTCCTTCTCCGGTGTGTCTTCCGGTAGTTCGATGGTATTCTCCGCAATACCAACCTTCCGGCAGTCGCGCGCCTTCATTCGAACATACACTTGCGACGCCGGATCCTCTCCGACGATAATCACCGTGAGACCGGGCTCCACACCCTGCGACTTTAGGTTCTCGATGCGTTTGGTTATCTCAGTCTGGGTTGCTGCTGCAACCTCTTTTCCGTCGATAATTTCGGCTTGTGCCACGCAACTGTCCTTTCGTTTTTACAATGTTCTTATCTGGCGTAATTCACCGCACGATATTCGCGGATAATCACCACTTTGACCTGTCCGGGATAATTCATTTCATCCTGTATCTTCCCGGAGATGTCTTTGGCAAGGATATCTGCGGCGCCATCGTTGATCTCTTCCGGTTCCACCATCACACGAACTTCCCGGCCTGCCTGGATGGCGTAGGAATTGGACACGCCGGAAAAGTTCTCTGCGATTTCCTCTAACTTTTCCAGTCGCTTGATATAGCTCTCCAGGGTATCACCACGGGCGCCCCTACGCGATCCAGAGGCTGTATCCGCAGCCTGCACCAGCGCAGAGATGGAGTGGGTCATTTCCACTTCCTCATGGTGGGACGCAATTGCATTGACAACTATCTCGGGTTCATCGAATTTTTTGGCGATATCAGCACCAATGAGGGCGTGCGTTCCGGACGTATCCCTGTCCACGGCCTTACCGATATCGTGCAGGAATCCGGCGCGCTTGGCGATTTCACCGTCAAACCCAAGTTCCGCAGCCATCAGCCCGGTAAGCCATCCCACCTCGATACAGTGTTTCAGGATGTTTTGACCATAACTGGTACGGTATTTCAGCTTTCCGACCAGGCGCATCATTTCGGAAGGAATCGGTGACAGTCCGAGTTCGGAGACCGCCTCCTCAGCGGCTTCCATAATGGAGTCATCCACCTGTTCCGTGGCCTTTTCGTACATTTCCTCGATGCGGGACGGATGAATCCGCCCATCGGCGATGAGTGCCTCCAGCGCAATTCGCGCCTTTTCCCTTCGGATGGGGTCAAAGCTACTCAACACCACGGCTTCCGGGGTGTCGTCCACAATGAGTTCCACGCCAGTAAGTGATTCGAAGTGACGAATATTGCGTCCTTCGCGACCGATAATACGTCCCTTCATATTATCATTGGGCAGATTTATGACTGACACCGTCGTTTCTGCCGTATGATCGGCGGCAGAGCGTTGAATCGCCGAGACAACCACCTTGGATGCTTCTTTCCGTGCATTCCGGACCGCCTCGTCCTGGATACGCTTCATCTCATGGCTGGCCTCTTCTCTGGCCTTCTCAAGCAGGTTTTCCTTGAGCTCCTCGACGGCTTCTTCACTGGACATATTGGCGATTGCTTTCAGGCGTTGATTCTGCTCCTCGATAATTTGTGATAACTGCTCATCTTTCTTGTTGACCCGCTGAATGCGCTCATCCAGGCTTTTATCCATCCGCTTTAGTTCTTCTTCCCTCTTCTCCACCAGATCGGCTTTTCGCTCGATGGACATCTCCCGCTGGTTCAGCTTCTTTTCTTCCTCCTGAAGAGACTGCATCTTCTTCTTGGATTCCTCTTCGGCCTCCTGACGCATTTGCTGGATTTCTTCCTTGGTTTCCAGCATACGTTCCTTGGTCAGCGTATCGGCTTCACGGACGGCTTCCTGGATGATGCTGTCAGCATCGGCATTGGCTTTTTTCATTCGCAGGTTTTGTATAACCAGTGAGATAGCAACGCCGATCACGAGACCAACGATCGCCGCTGCTATCCAGATTGGGATTGTCATGGCTCAATATCTCCTTTCGATCAGTAAATAAAAAAATCCTTGTGAGAAATTCATACGCCGTTGCCGGCTTTTGCTGCCCCAAAAATGAATTTCCCGCAAGGATCGCGGTTAGTTCCAATAATGTCTGCTGTCAGACTGCCGAATATATCACATGAGAACGTTCAGGCAGTTTGCTGTTCTGTATACTTTGTTAAAACCTCATCTATTTTCGATGTCAATTCTTTCGCTTTCGACTCGTGTGCCTGTTCCAGTTTGTCGAGTTGCTCTCGCATTTCAAAGACTTCATCACTGATATTCATGGCGGCAAGGATGGCTATGCGCAGCATCGGCTGGCTCGCCGGTAGATTTTCCGAAATTTCCCGCATATGCCGATCGACATAGGATGCTACCGTTTGCAGATAGTCTTCATCTGCTTTACTCTTTACCGTATACTCCTCTCCAAAAATTTTCAGATGAACGAGATTATCGTCTTGGTTCATAGATTTTCAGGCACTGTACTCTGAGGTTTTATAAAGTCAGTAATCATTATTTGGGGTAGTAACATTCTGGTTTTGACCGTTACATCCCGTTAAGTACGTTTAACATATTCTGGATTTTCGTTCGGATAATTTCACGTTTCACAGTATTCATATTTTCATCCTTATCTTTCAGTTTAAGAGTGTTAATCTCATCTTTCAGCGCAGAATTTTCTTCGTGGAGCTCTTCGACAGTCTCTACAAGCTGATCAATCTTTGTTTCCAGCATATCCATAGATGAAGTTGTCTGCACTGTATTACGTAACCGGTTTGGTTGAAGTTATTGATCCCGAAGTTGCGCATTGACTTCATTTTGCGCATTTACAAGTATGGTCTCTACGAGTTTGTCGACTTCCTCTTCGGTGAGGGTTTTATCCACGGATAGAAATTTTAGCGCATATGTCAGCGATTTTTTCTCGTCCGGAATCTGTTCCCCTGCATAGACATCGTAGAGTGTAATATTGTGAAGCAGCGGGCCACCGGATTCCTGGATGACCCGGGTTAAATCAGCGGCGTTCAAGTCATCATCAACAACAAAACTTAAGTCCCGTTCTACCGAAGGATATGGAGAGGGAGCCTGGTAATGGGCGTCGGTGTCAATTTCCGTTGCCATCGTGTCAAGGTTCAACTCCACGCCAAACACCGAAACATCAATCTCGAAATTCTCCAGCAGTGCAGAGTTGAATTCCCCACCCTGTCCGATGACGCTTCCGTTGCGCATTACCGCAAATCCTGGTTTAAAAAGAGCTGTATTTAAATGTTTATAAGATATATAACTTAGCCCAAGCACTTCGAGCGTTGCTTCAATATATCCCTTGAACCCATAGAAATCAATTTTTTTCTGCTCTCTGGTCCATGATTCAGGCATCGTATTCCCGGATGCAACAGCGGCAAAATGTTCGGATTCCTCAACACCTGATTCCTGTTTTGGATTACCATCGAACACCCTTCCGAATTCGAAAAGCCGAACATCGGTTTCCTTTCGGTTGACGTTGCGTTTTACACCTTCAACGAGCACGGGTAGCAGCGTCGTACGGAGGTACGCCAACTCTTCGCTCAACGGATTCCTGAGCCGGACCGGCGATTTTCCGGTCACCTTCGGATAGCAATACTCCTTGTTGACGAGACTGTAAGAATACGTTTCGTTAAACCCGAATCCCTGCCACAGCGGAGTCAGGGTATTGCGAACGGTATCATCTCTGGCCTCGGGCGCCTGCGAATGGATCTGAAAGCCTTCAGGGGACGGCACGTTTTCCGTTCCGTAGATGCGCAGCACCTCTTCAATCAGGTCAATTTCCCGTTCGATGTCCGGTCGGAAAGTCGGGGCCTTAACGGTGAGCACACCATCCCTGGATTCGGTAATGGTAAATTCCAGAGAAGTCAAAATGCGTCTGATTTCCTCCTCCGGGATGCGGGTACCGATAACCTGTTCAACCCTGTCTACCCGCAAATCTACGGTGATTGGCGCAATTTTCTTCGGATATTCGTCCAGGACACCCGCAGCAACATCGCCGCCGGCCAGGTGCTGAATCATCGCCGTCAACCGGTTCAGTGCGTACAGCACGCCCTCAGGATCGGCGCCCCGCTCAAACCGTTTGCTGGCTTCCGTGGACAAACCCAGGTATTTCGAACCCCGGCGAATCGTCCCGGGATCGAAATAGGCACTCTCAATAAGAATATTGGTTGAGTCTTCAGTAACTTCGGAGTTCTCTCCCCCCATAATCCCGGCAATGGCCACTGGATCTTCCGCGTCACAAATCAGCAAGATTTCGTCAGTCAGTTCCCGTTCTTTCCCGTCGAGGGTGGTAAATTTTTCGCCATCACTGGCAGAGCGCACTTCAATAGTACCGTCAGCGAGTTTATCGTAGTCAAAGGTATGCAGCGGATGGCCGGTTTCCATCAGTACGTAATTCGAGGCATCGACTACATTGTTAATTGGCCGCAGTCCGACAGCTCTGAGTCGCTGCTGCAGCCAGAGCGGTGATGGTCCAATTTCTACATTTTTCACCACCCGCGCCGCATATCGGGGACATCCTGCTGCATTGTGGATAATCACTTTCGCCGCATCCTCAACAGATTCTTCCCCTTCGTCGATATTTATTTCCGGGATATTTAGTGACGTTTCATTAATTGTGCTGATTTCCCGGGCAATACCGATATGACTCATACCGTCCGGACGGTTCGGTGTAATTTCAATATCCAGCCCCTGCCAATAATCTTCCAGGTAATCCCAGAAGTTACTCCCAATGGCGGCATCATCCCGCAGGACCAGAATGCCGGCATGCGAATCACTAAGACCCAGTTCCCGTTCCGAGGGGATCATTCCGTGCGACTGAACGCCGCGTATCTTTACTGACTCAATCTTATTGCCGTCCGGGAGTTCGGTTCCCGGGTGAATTATCGGGACCTTTTGTCCAGAGGCAACATTCGGGGCTCCGCAAATAATTTGTACCAGGTCATTCTTGCCGGTATTCACCAGGCACACCCGGAGTTTGTCCGCATCCGGATGGTCCTCGACACTGTTCACTTCACCGACCGTAATTTCCGGGAAAAATTCGCCCCTTTTCAGGAAAGCGACCGACTCCAGGCTGGTCATGGTGAGTCGGTTGGCGAGTTCCTCTGCCGAATCGCCGAAATCAGTGTATTCCCGGAGCCATTCAAGTGATACGCGCATCGTTTCCTAACTACAGTGTTATAGTGTTTAAGTATTCAGGTGTTATTGTTGAAAACCCGTTGTCGGTCGGACTCTGTCCTGTGTCAAAGTATCCATACAAAAACTGTTCGAATCCTCAAGTAACAGGGGTTAAGTGTTCTTCAAGGAACTCTTTCCGGGACAAAACTATCTAATATCTATCATTCCCGTTGTTCTTTGCGGTTTCTTCGCGGCCTCTGCGTCTTTGCGGTATAGATTTTCAATATTTGTGAAGTTCTAAAATTGTCGCAGGAGTCGTAAGTCGCTCTCATACAGCAACCGTATATCGTTGATGCCGTATTTCATCAGCGCAATCCTGTCGACGCCGATACCGAAGGCAAAGCCAGTGTATTTTTCGGCATCATAGCCAACGTAACGGTAGACATTGGGGTCGACCATCCCTGCACCGAGGATTTCCAGCCAGCCCTCATTTTTACACAGACGACAACCGCTTCCGCCACAGATGAAGCACGAAATATCCATTTCAACACTTGGCTCGGTGAACGGAAAGAAACTCGGTCGAAACCGTACCGTTGCCGATGCACTAAAGAACCGATGGACGAATTCCTCTAAAGTCCCCTTTAGATCGGCAAAAGTGACGCCTTCATCCACATAAAGGCCTTCAACCTGGTAGAACAGGCAATTGCTGCGTGCACTGACGGCTTCGTTCCGGTAGGTCCTCCCCGGGACAATAATCCGGACAGGTGGATCGTACTTCTCCATTACCCGTACCTGTACCGGTGAAGTATGGGTCCGCAGGACGACCTCATCGTCTAAGTAGAAAGTATCCTGCATATCCCTGGCAGGATGGTCTTTGGGAATATTGAGCGCCTCGAAGTTGTAGTAATCAGTTTCAACTTCCGGACCTTCCATAGTAATAAATCCCATGGAGTTGAAGATCTCCGACATTTCCCGGATTGTAAGGGAGAGTGGATGATTATGTCCGACAAACGGTTGATGCCCCGGTAGCGTGACATCGATATCTGCCGCCTCTTCTTCTCTGGCGGTCTCAGCAGCCTCCTTCGCCGCTTCCAGCTTGGAGGTCACCTCATCCTTCAGGTCATTCACTAATTTTCCGATTTTCGGACGTTCGTCCGGGTCGGCCTGACCAATCAGGCTGAAGAGCTGTTGAACCTTACCCTTTTTGCCGAGATATTTTATGCGGAGAGACTCAAGCGCCTCCAGGTCATCTCTGGCGGATTCGATCGCTTCGGAGAATTCTTCCCGAATATTGTCAATATCGTCAGTTAACGCCATGATTTGAAGGCGTCACTGCACTTTTTTGACGATCGCCTCGAATCCCTCGGGATCACGCACGGCGATATCGGCGAGCATTTTCCGGTTCAGTTCGATATTGGCTTCCTTTAATCCATGAATAAACCTGGAATAACTCATGCCGTGCTGGCGTGCTGCGGCGTTGATCCGGGTAATCCAGAGACTCCGGAATTCCCGCTTTCTCTGACGTCGATCCCGGTAGGAATACAGCATGGCCTTTTCCACTGCATCCTTGGCAGTGCGATACAGCTTCGACCGGGCGCCAAAGTAGCCTTTAGCTTGTTGGACAACCTTTTTGTGGCGGTGTTTTCTTGGTCTTGAACTATTCGAGCGTGGCATTAAATAATATCCTTAATTTGCTAGCATTCTTTTAACGCGTTTTTCATCGGCCTTATCAACGATCTTGGACTTCCGGAGACGCCGCTTTTGTTCGGCAGTTTTCCCGGAGAGTTTATGAGCCGCATAGGCGCTATGTCGTTTTACTTTACCTTTGGCCGTTTTCTTAAACCGTTTTTTTGCTCCGCGATTACTTTTCATCTTTGGCATAAATAATCACCCTTGTTCTTGTTTACTTAATTATTAGGATCTCCCATTAAATACATGACCATCGTCCGGCCTTCCATATTCGGCTTCCCGTCAACCTTGGCCACATCTTCGGTTTCCTCAACGACGCGATCCATCAGTTCCCGGCCGAATTCCTGGTACTCCATTTCCCGGCCCCGGAAAAAGACGGTCACCTTCACCTTGTTCCCGTTTTCAAGGAACTTCCGCATGTGGTTTAATTTCGTCTGGAAGTCATGTTCCTCGATCTGAGGGCGGAACCGGACTTCCTTGACCTCGATGGTATGCTGTTTCTTTTTCGCTTCTTTTTCCTTTTTCTTCTGTTCGTACAGATACTTTCCGTAATCGAGTAGTCGGACAACCGGAGGGTCAGCATTCGGCGCGACCTCTACCAGATCATAGCCGCGTTCCTCCCCCAGGTTACGAGCTTCCTTGATGTCCACAATGCCGAGCTGTTCACCTTCATTATCGATGAGCCGTACCTTATGAACTCTGATGTCTTCATTAACTCGTAATTCGTCCTTCAAATTGTTTAATCCTCCTGTTTTGTATTAACTCTCATACGTTTTTCCTGAATTTCCTGCTGTAATCTTTTTATAACTTCGTTGATGGGAATCGCTCCCAGATCTCCGACGGTGTGCTGCCGAAGAGAGATAGTTCCGTTTTCGACTTCCCGGTCTCCAACAATGCCCATGTAGGGGACTTTCTGAAGTTCCGATTCCCGAATTTTCGCCCCGACCTTTTCGCTACGATCGTCAACTTCCACCCGGATACCGGCTTCAGTAAATTGCTTTTTCAGATCATGGGCGTATTCATGGTGATCATCAGTAATCGGCATAATCTGGAACTGCAACGGCGTCAGCCAGAGCGGCAATTCACCATATGTATGCTCTAACAGAATTCCAATGAATCGTTCCAGCGATCCCAGGATCGCGCGGTGTACCATCACCGGGCGCTCTTCATCACCGCTGGATGCGGTATAAGTCAAATCGAATCGCTCCGGCATCATGAAGTCCAGCTGCACGGTCCCAAGTTGCCAATCCCGATCCAGCGCGTCTTTTACAATAAAATCAATCTTGGGCCCATAGAAGGCGCCATCGCCCTCGTTAATATCATACTCATACCCCTGGGATTCTAACGCCTCTTTCAGGATTGATTCGGCATGCTCCCAGGTTTCCACATCTCCAATATGTTTTTCCGGCATGGTGGATAATTCGATCTCCACACTGTCAAAATCGAACAATTCGTAAGTATGGAGAATTGCTTCGACCAGGGTAACGACTTCGGACTGAATCTGCTCCACCATGCAGAAGATGTGCGCATCATCCTGGGCAAAGGAGCGGACCCGTGTCAGCCCGCCGGTGGCGCCGGTACGCTCATAGCGATGCAGGCGCCCGAAATCCGCTATACGAATGGGCAGGTCGCGGTAAGAGCGCTTCTGCGAGTCGTAGATAAAGGTATGGGTCGGGCAGTTCATTGGCTTCACCGCGTACTGCTGTTTGCCATCCAGCTGGGAGGTGAAGTACATATTTTCCTTGTAATTCTCGTAGTGTCCGGATCGGTGCCAAAGATCCAGATCCAGAATCTGTGGAGTGATTACTTCATCGTAATCCTGCTCTTGGTACATCTCCCGGATATGCTCGATAAGACCGTTATAAATTATGGTGCCCTTGGGATGAAAAAAGGGAGATGCCGGAGACTCCTTATGGAAGCTGAACAAATCTAATTCTTTGCCCAGTTTGCGGTGATCCCGCTTTTTGGCCTCCTCCAACTGTTCGATATACTTCTGCAGTTCTTTCTCGGTGGGCCAGCTGGTTCCGTAAATTCGCTGGAGCATCTGGTTATTTTCATCACCGCGCCAGTAGGCTCCGGCCACGTTCAACAGTTTGAAATGCTTAATCCATCCGGTGGATGGTGCGTGTGGACCGCGGCAGAGATCCACAAAATCGCCCTGCCAGTAGATGGACGCCGAATTGTCGCCTTCCTCATCCCGGATCTGCTTAAGTAACTCGATTTTGTACTGTTCATTCCGTTCGTCGAACAGATCGATAAGGTCATCGATGGACTTCTCTTCCCGTTCCACTTCGTAATCTTCATTCGCGATGGCCATCATCCGCTCTTCAATTTTCTCCAGATCTTCGTCGGAGAAGGTATCGTCCACGTCGATGTCGTAATAAAATCCCTTTTCAATCGGCGGGCCAATAGCGATCTGTGCCTCGGGATACAACTGCTTCACTGCCTGCGCCATTAAATGAGATGTGCTGTGCCAAAGCACTTCATGCCCCTCATCCGAATCGATGGTAATGATTTCTATGGAACAATCGTCTTCGATTGGACGGGTAATATCAACCTGTTTTCCATCAATTTTCGCTGCTACCGCAGCCCTGGCAAGCCCCTCACCAATTGAGCGGGCAACTTCGAGTGGAGTGGTACCTTTGGGATACGAGTGTGATGAGCCGTCTGGGAGAGTTACTGTGATTTCGTTCATTTAGTGTGAAATTCTTCATCTCATTTAATTAGCATTCTGTGTGGGCGATACAGGATTCGAACCTGTGACCCCTAGCGTGTCGAGCTAGTGCTCTGAACCAGCTGAGCTAATCGCCCTCATAGTCCTGTCCGTAGTCCGGACAAATCGTAGTGAATTTATCACTTGAGCCCCTGGAATGTCAAGCGGAAAAGCCGCTTATTCACCGCCATTAGTGGATGCGACGGCAAATCCGAGCTGCGCTCTGTATTCACTCTGATCCCGCAGGACCTGCCTGGCCGTTTGCAGCGTATTATCGTGTTCCAGATCAGCCCGGATTCTGGCCTTGGTTCCGCCATAGACCTGTGCCAGTTCTCTGGTCAATATCCTGGTGATCCAGTCCCGGCTGCTCTTTCGGTCTTTCCAATGCTCTTTCGAGGCAAAGTGCGATTCGAACGTCTCTACAGCTCCGGCAATATCCGGGCGCTCAAGTTCGGTGGTGTCCAGAGATGAAACAAACCGCTCAAAGTGCTTATGTGCGCCGGTCCTGTATTGAAATTCCTTTTGGTCAAGATAATCCAGGAAAGCGGTATATATTGAGTCGCTGACTTCCATGGACGGTGCTATGTCCGGATGATTATTGTGGTATGACACTGAGAAATGGAAGAAATGGTTCCCCGCCGCAATTGAACGAACTGCTCTCGGCATAGTGTCGGATTTGACTGTTAAGTCGGGAGTAATTCCTCCTCCACCGTACACTTTTCGGTCGTTCCGTGTGTAGAATATACTATCATCCCTGGTCGGCTCAGCAATCACGTCTTCGTTAAAATAATCCTGCTTTTGGATGAGCCGTCCACTCGGAATATAGTATTTCGCGGTAGTAATTTTGATCGCTGATTCCCGGGTCAGCGGCACCACGGTCTGTACCAGCCCTTTTCCGAAGGTGCTTTTCCCAAGGATGATCGCCCTGTCGAGATCCTGAAGAACCCCGGCGACAATCTCACTAGCGGATGCCGAACCGTGATCCACCAGCACGGCAATCGGAAGATCCTGTGGGACGACTGCCTCCCGATTTGTGGTGAAAGTATTATTTGATTTATCTGTCCGGCCTTTCGTGGATAAAACATCCACATCTGGCTCAACAAAGAGTTCAACTACATCCAGCGCCGAAGTCAGCAGTCCGCCTGGATTGCCCCGGAGGTCAAGAATAAGCCCGCTGGAATTTTCGATTGTGAGATCCTCAAAAGCCTTTCGCAGCTCGCTGTCGGAATTCTTTGAGAAAGATGTCAGACGGAGATACGCGATATCTTCGCCGATGTAGTCTGCATATGCCAGATCGTGAACTTCGATGCTTGCCCGCTCCAGCACAAAGGGAATCCGTTCCTCAAATCCAGGCCTGAGGATAGTAAGCGTCACATTGGTACCCGGCTCACCCCGCATATAGTTCGCCGCTTTGGATAGCCGCATTTCGGCAGTCCGGACTGTATCAATCTGGACAATTTTATCTCCCGCCTGAATCCCGGCACGCATCGCCGGACTACCTTCAATGGGGGCGATTACCGTTAATGTATCCTGCCGCACGCCTAACCGGATGCCAACTCCGCCGTATTTCCCTTCGGTCAGAGACTGGATATTGTGCTGATCCTCCTCTTCCAGATAGACTGTATACGGGTCCAGTGTCTCGAGCATCCCGGTGATTCCGGCCTCCACCAGCGCTTCCGGGTTGACCTGATCCACGTAATTCACCACCAGTTCCTTGTACAATTCGGTAAACAGTCTTATTTGTCGGCTGAGGTCCTCATAGTAATCCGCAAAGGCGAAGTAAGACGTACCAAGGATCAGCAGCAATGCTGCGATGGTTATTCGTAGTTTTCTATATCGAAAAAAATCTTTCATGACTCTGTTCTTTGTTTTGTGAGTGATTGAATATTTTGTTGGGTCAAGGTCCAGATATCCGAATGGAGCTCGTCAATGGATCGAGTCCCGGATAGAATGTGTGCCCGGTCAGGTTCGTCTTTTGCAATTTGCCGATAGCCATCACGAACGCGCTTCTTGAACTCCGCCTTCTCCATTTCCAATCGATCGGTCGGACCGTTAGACTGCCGGTTTTTAGCTATCTCCAATTCCACATCAATGATGAATGTCAGATCCGGAATTATCTCCTGGGTGGCCAATGCATTGAGATTCCGGATAAATTCTGTGTTGATCTGGCGCCCGTATCCCTGGTAGGCCATTGTGGAATCCGTATACCGATCGCAGATCACCACTACATTCCGGGCAAGGTGTGGCTCAATTTTTTCCGCAACCAACTGCGCCCGGCTGGCGGCATACAGTAACAATTCGGTCGTGTCCGCCATGTTCTGATGCCGGATATCCAGGAGCACGTCCCTGATCTTTTCCGAGATGTCCGTGCCGCCAGGCTCCCGAACCAATAACGCGTCATACCCTTCTTTGGTCAAGCGGTGGAGTAACATTGTCGCCTGGGTGGACTTACCCGAACCGTCTATCCCCTCGAAGGTAACCAGGAGCCCATTTTTAACATTCCGGTTATTCATAGCGCCAATTTACAACTCATATCTATGCAGAGTTAGTAGTCTGTCCCACATAAAATGAAATATAGCCAAGAGAGTGGAATAATTCCCATAGAATAAAGGGCCGATCACTCTCTGTTACCCTCCACAATGATCACAAATTCACCACGGGGTGAATTCTCATTAAAATGGGCGGTCATTTCCGAACAGGTCCCCCGGGCGAATTCCTCGAATTTTTTGGTAATTTCCCGGCCGACCACCACCTGGCGGTCTCCCCAGTACTCCTGAATATCTTCCAGCGTTTTCACGAGTCGATATTTCGATTCGTACAGCACTATCGTCCGGGATTCTTTTGCCATTTCCAGCAGCCGGGTATGCCGCCCCTTCTTCTTTGGAAGAAATCCCTCAAACACCCAGCGATCGGTCGGAAGGCCGGATGCCACAAGCGCTGATATCCCGGCCGAAGGACCCGGGATCGGTACGCATTTTATATTGTTGCGGATCGCTTCCCGTACCAGGTAAAACGCCGGATCGCTGATCCCCGGTGTACCGGCATCGGAGACGATGGCAATATCATCACCGGCCAGCAGTCGTTCGATTAATTGTGGGGTCTTTCCCTCTTTATTGTGATCGTGATAGCTTATCATTCTCGTTTCAATCCCGTACTCATTCAGCAACCGACCGGTGACGCGGGTGTCCTCCGCAGCAACTAAGGCAACCTCAGACAATATCCGCACCGCCCGGTAGGTGATGTCCGCCAGGTTGCCAATAGGTGTTGCAACGATATAAAGATTTCCGGTATCCATTCGAGTGCCATAACATACGAAACCCCGCCTGCATTATCCAACAGACGGGGTTCGATTGTTTCGCAGAGATCAGCTCAGAGTTATATCTCCGTCAGCGCCTTCTTCACAATTTCGATACCCTGGTCTATCTCCTCCGTTGAGACGTTCAGGTGTGGCCGGAACCTGATGGTTTTGGTTCCGCTGCCCAGAATTAGTGCGCCTTCCTTCCAGATAGCTTGCATCAACGTATTCCGGGTTTCGGAATCCGGAAGGTCAAACGCGCACATCAACCCCCTGCCTCTGGGATTAATAATCATCTCCGGATGTTGCTCCTTCAGTGTCAGGAGTTTTTCCTGTAGATAGTGCCCCTTCTGCTCAGCATGGCTGACCAGATTTTCCTCCTGGATAATTTCCAGG
Source organism: Candidatus Neomarinimicrobiota bacterium (assembly GCA_021734025.1). Lineage (NCBI taxonomy): Bacteria > Pseudomonadati > Fidelibacterota > Fidelibacterota bacterium. The sequence goes on along the minus strand of JAIPJS010000003.1, from coordinate 267,551 downwards.
TAGATCATAAAGCGGACCATATCCACAATGTTGCCCCCCCACGTCGAATTGAGTCGACTCGATTCATGGAAGACATTCTTTTCAACATCGTCGATTCGATCGGTGCTCATGAATCCGCACACCTGGCTCTTTTTCCCGAAGGCAATCATGTCAGGATTTATCGAGAAGTGCTCGTGCGCCCAGAATTTACCGGTGATACCGACGCCTGACTGCACCTCATCCATCACAAACATGATATCGTGCTCGTCACAGATTTCCCGGAGCTGTACCATGAATGCATCGCGGAAATGGTTATCGCCACCTTCACCCTGGATGGGTTCGATGATGAGCGCGGCAATCGTATCCGGGTATTTCTCCAGGTATTCGTTAATCTCATTGATTGCCTTCTTCTCAAGCTTCTGCGCATTGGACAGGTTCTCCGCAGTGATCGGGAACGTTACCGCCGGAGTCGAAACCCGGGGCCAGTCGAATTTCGGAAAATACTGTGTTTTCCTCGGATCGGCGGTATTGGTCAGCGACAGCGTGTAACCCGTCCTGCCGTGGAAGGCTTTCTCAAAATGGAGGACCTTCATTGCATTGGGATCGATCTCATTTCCCTTGGCTAATTCCTTCTGGTATTTCCAGTCGAAAGAAGCCTTTAGGGCATTTTCTACTGCCAGTGCTCCACCACTAATAAAAAACATATATTTAAAATAGTCAGGCTTCGCTATATCTGTGAATGTCTCAACGAAGTCCGCCATCTGTGTGGAATAAATATCAGAATTCGTCGGCTTGTTAACAGCGGCCGCCGCCAGTTCCTCTTTGCGGGCAACCACCCTGGGATGATTCCAACCCACCGGCATACTGGCAAAACAAGAAAAGAGATCCAGGTAATCTCGTCCGGAGATAGGATCATGTACCCAGCTTCCGTGGCTTTTTTCCAAATCGACAATGGGTTCCAGCCCATCGGCCAACATATTCTTTCCAATGACTTCATGAACCTTTTCAGGCGCGGTTCTGGACATACTTCCACCCTTTCTGTTTATCCGTTTTTAAATAATGAAATTGTCTGAACATTGAATAACTGCAGTACACGGGATCGACTAGGTCATACCAAAATGCCAACGATACCAGATGATTTCTATGATAAATGTCGCTAGAAGCATTTTTTCTACCGATTGTCAATCTGTGCGCGTTGGAGAGTACCACTATGGTCTACATAACATGTCTGTGCTTCGGTATAGAACTCATACACTTCCCAGCCACCTTCACGATGCCCGTTGCCGGTGCTTTTAGTCCCACCGAAGGACATATGGCACTCTGCGCCAATTGTCGGGCCGTTGACATAGGTGATTCCGCAATGGATGTCATCGAATGCGGTAAATGCCCTGTTTACATCCTGGGTGTAGATACTGGAGGAAAGCCCGTATTCCACTCCGTTTAGCACATCGATAGCTTCATCTAAAGACTTTACCTTGATAATGCTGAGCACCGGACCGAAAATCTCCTCCTGCTCGATACGCATGCCAGGGGTTACATCGGTAAACACCGTGGGTTGATAGAACCAACCTTCGGACAGGCTACCTTTGTCAGCGATATCACCGCCAAGCCGCAGCGCAGCGCCTTCGTCCTGGCCAATTTGTACATAGTTATGAATCTTTTCACGCGCGCCCTCATTAATTACAGGCCCAACATCCACGGACTCGTCCAACCCGTCACCGAGTTTCAAATTTTTGGCTTTTTCAATCACCATTTCCACAAATTCGTCATGGACACCGTCCTGTACAATCAGGCGACTTGTGGCAGTACAACGTTGCCCCGTGGTGCCGAATGCTCCCCATAATACACCATCCAGTGCCAGATCAAGATTGGCGTCGTTCATCACAATTTGTGCATTTTTGCCCCCCATTTCAAGTGAGACGCGCTTCAAGCCTCCGCCGGCCTTGCTATTGATAATACTGCCGACCTCGGATGATCCGGTAAAAGATATTAAATCTACGTCATCGTGCTCGACGATAGCATTCCCAACGGTTGAGCCGCCGCCATGGACTAAATTAATCGCCTCCGGAGGGACCCCGGCATCGAGTAATATTTCGACAAACAAAGTTGCGGTCGCCGGCGTATCGCTGGCGGGCTTAAAGACTACCGTATTCCCAGAGAGTAATGCGGGAAAGGTTTTCCAGGTCGGTATCGCCATGGGAAAGTTCCACGGAGTAATCAATCCTGCAACGCCAATGGCTCGTCTCCTTGTCCACTGAGTTTTATTCGGGAGTTCAGACGGTACAGATCGACCGAAGAGTCTTCGGCCTTCACCAAATGCATAAAAGGCCGTATCGATTCCTTCCTGAGTATCGCCGCGGGTCTCATCAATCACCTTGCCCATTTCCCGCGTCATAAGCTGCGCAATTTCCTCCTTGCGCTCGACCATGATGTCGCCGGCCTTTTTCATAATTTCGCCGCGGACAGGAGCCGGAGTTTTTCTCCATGAATCAAATGCTTTGCGCGCTGCTAATACAGCTCTGTCTACATCTTCAGGAGTCGAACGCGGGAACGTCCCAATGACCTCACTCCATCGCGCCGGATTACGATTTTCAAAGCGCTCGCCGGATGACGAATCACACCACTCTCCGGAAATAAAATTCTGATATTCTTTGGCCATAAACTCCCCCCTGATACACGTTAAATTTTGAAGTGACTACTTCAGTGAGATAAGAAAAAATTAGAGACAGCCCTCTCTAAAATCAAGCGGATTAGATTAGGGAAACCGGTAAAATTCCGGAGTTATTCTTCCAGTGCGTCGTTAATTTCCCGGAGGGTTTCGTTCGAAGATTGTTCTTCAATAAATGGGAAGACAATTCGCTCCTCATGTCGAATATGTTCCATCAGTAGCTCTCCGATTCGGACAAGGATTTCAACAGAATGCGCCTGTCTGAGACGCCAGATTTCCCTGCGGAGTATAATATGCTGCTGCAGCATCTCCCAGATACATTCATCGGAATAATCGCCTTCACCGGCGAATATCGGCAGGAGAAAATCTTCTTCTTTGCGGAAATGCGGGTTGATTTCACTGTCCCACACATCGAGAAACTCGTGAGCAACTTCGCCTGGATTGAGGGTGTCTTCGGAATCACTGAGCTGGGTCAGCCTTCTGGCCCAGACCAATCCCGTATGATGTTCAGAAGAAAGCGTTACTAGTGCGTCGTGACGCTTCACGACACTTTGGCGCGCCTGTCAAACTGCCGGAGCATCTCATCGTTGGAACTTGTTTTTTCAATGAGATTCAACAGGGTTTCCAGAGCCTCACGCGCGCTGTACCGGCTGAGTTCCCGGCGAAGCCGCTGATGGGCGCTGGTCATTTTTCCGAACAATTTTTCCTCTTGCCTGGTACCGGATTCCAGAATATTCACTGCAGGATAAATCCGCTGCTCGGCCAATGTCCGGTCCAGCACTAACTCCATGTTACCGGTGCCCTTGAATTCCTCAAAAATGTAATCGTCCATGCGGCTGTTCGTCTCGACAAGTGCCGTGGCCGCAATGGTCAGGGACCCCTCGTCCTCGATTTTACGAGCCGCGCCAAATAAGGCCCGGGGAAATTCCATCGCACGGATGTCAATACCGCCGGTCATGGTCCGTCCGGAGCTCTTTTGGTTGGCATTGGCCGCCCGTCCGAGTCTGGTAAGCGAATCGACCAACATGACGACATCGTCGCCCATCTCAACCCTGCGCTTGGCGTAATCGAGGGTGAGTTCTGCTGTGCGGAGGTGATTCTGTGCATTTTGATCCTTGGAACTGGCAAAGACTTCCCCTTTGACCGAGCGCACCATATCGGTGACCTCCTCTGGCCGCTCATCGACCAGAAGCACAATGAGGTGCGACTCCTTATGATTTTTCTCCAGGGATTGTGCAATATTTTTCAGCAGCACGGTCTTCCCGCCCCTCGGCGGTGCAACGATGAGTGACCGCTGTCCCTTACCGATAGGAGCAACCGCATCGATAATCCGGCCGGTTTTATCACCACCATGCCGCTCCAGTTGAAACTTTTCAACCGGCGAAATCGGTACACCATTTCCAAACCGTGTAATCTGCTTCCATTTACTTACGGAAACGCCATTCACTCCCGAGACAGACTTTACCTGCAATCCACTCTCGCGTCCCGGCTCCGTATCACCTGCCACCAGGCAACCCTGGCGCAATTCGTTGTCCAAAATAATGTTCGGCGCCACAAAGATGTCATCATTTGTTCGCCGCCAATCGAGGGACTTTTTCCTGATAAATCCATATCCCCGATCTTCCATTTCGAGAATACCTTCAAACTCCTTACCCAAAGGATTTTTCTCCTTGCTTTAGTGTTAAAAAACCGATAAAAATTGTTGATGTGAGACTGGATGTTAAAACCAAATACCTAAAAGACCGTGACAAAAATAAAATAAGCGTTCGTCGCGAATTAGCAGTTCCGCCTGACGGGTCCGTCTCCTTTTACATTTCTTTCGATTGTTCTACCCAACAGTTTAGTAATATAATTGGTAATTTATATAAATGCACGAACTAAATTGAACAGGATTTCATTTAAGCAGGGTAATTTTCCGCACCTTCTTTTCACCGTTAAATTGGACCAACATAAAGTACATACCGCTGGTTACAGGTGTTCCATTCGAATTCGCTGCGTCCCAGGCATACGTTCCCAAATAGTTGGGTGGGTGCTCTGTATTGGCAATTGTCTTTATGTGCTGGCCAAGAATGTTAAACACGTCGATCCGGATCGGTCCGCCCTGCCTACCCGATTTGACGTCCAGTAAAACGGTTTCCCCATGTATATTATGGGAGAGGATCCATGGATTGTGTGTCAAAGAATCACCGGTGGGATAGGAGCCGGTGCCGGGATAACTAATCTGCATCCGCATATTCCAGTCGCCATCTAATTCGGTTTCATTTTCTCCCGAGCCAACCCTCAAATCACCTAATGCAAAGAATGAATTACTGTTTTGTGGTCGATAATAACTATTCCCGGAGAATCCAAGGGTATCAGAGTATCCTACTCCATTCGAGTCGGCATCCTGGTCAGGAACAACTATCAAACTCGCCTTATCCGTCTTGATATTAAGGGAGTCGAGTTGCCAGGTATTCCAGCCCCGGGATGGACTGTCCAGTCGGTTGGAAGCCAGTAAGCTCCCTTGTTTTTCATCCCGAAGTTCCAATGTCACCGGCAGAGTATTGTGCAGGTTCACGGACGCCTGTATAATTTCAGTCTCCGGAGACGGAAATGAAAAATCCGTGGCGGCGGTTCCTCCCTGGAGCGTAATATAGAAATTCGGCGGCCCGCCCGCGTAATCCAGGGTTTCGACGATCTGTCCGCCGGATCCGTTAAATGTCACCGAAAAAGAGGAATTGTCCGCCGGACTCGGGTTCGTCAGAACCAGCCAGGCGTTTCCGTAATCGTTATAATTGTTGAGCTGCTGGGTTGTGCTCGAATTCACATTAAAAGCCTGCTCCAGATTGGACTGACTGCCATCGGAGAGCATACTAGTGACGTCCAATGGAATTGACGTAGGCGGTAACACCTGGGCGGAGACATCCGAACCGCCGATTATCCGGATGTACGACGCCGAGTACCCTTTAATGGTTCCACGTTGGGCCGGCGTCGGAAAATTGGAAACAGTCATCGCAGGCTCCGGCGGGCCAATAGTAAACCCACCATACTTGTAGGTATCACCGGCGACAGCCGGTTCGAGGTATGCGTGCCCCACATTGGCAACGGACCAGTTAGTAAAAACACGTTTAAACCCGGGGATCCCATTGGCACTGAATACCGATTCCAGCGCATCTGTTCCGTTCCCGGGATTATGGGTGATTTGCCGGAGTACATTCGTTCCGTATTGAGTATACAGGTACAGTGTCCAAAGCCCAACTTTCGTATAATCCTCAATGCTCTGATCAAACGTGGTTAAATTTCGGGAGGGCGATCCGAGAAAATGCGAAAAGTTACGCCCCGGCAACCCAAACAGGTGGGCCGTCACTTCCGAAAGTCCCTCGTTTACCCACAGTTCCTCATCCCGGTCATACGCAAAGTGAATCAGATGCTGCATCTCATGGGCAGCCGTCATCATGGTGTTGAGGAAGTTTCCGGATTGCAACCCCGGATTGGTATCAATATACAGTATATCACTCCGGTTGCCGGACTGATTCGTCTGATCAGCCGGGTCAAAATATCCCGCGATAAAATTGCCGCCCTCTCCCGGTTTGTAATTATCCCTGACATCGATAAGCAGAATAACTATCTTGCCGTTCCCGTCAATATCCGGGGGCTGACCAAACAGCTCGATCTCCCCCTCATAAATTCCCATCTCCGGGAACACTGATCCGGATGGTGTCTCTTCCAGCATGGCACCTCGGAGGTCCTCGATAGTTTGCGAGATAACTCGTGAGGATTCCCATTCGGACGTCTCCACGAAAATGTCAAGATCCGCGCTGGTAAATACCTTGGTAAAGTCGACGTCTTCGATGAATTCGTTCGATTGCTCTGCCACGTTTTTCCGAATATTGAAAGTGGTATCGGCGGCGAGGGATGGCTTCTCCAACGGACGAACGAAAACCGGACTGCTTACAGGTTTACTTGTTTGGGGAAATCCGCATAATCCGTGATTGATTAGGGTTAACTGATTTGCCAGAGATGGTAGGGGTGTAAACAATAATGCAAGTCCAATCACGAACGTCAGCAGTTGCTTCATTTACAGGAATTTCCCGGTGAAACGCTCAATATCCTTATCCTTCCCGGCAATTACCAAAATATTCCCTTCCTCCAGAGTGGTCTGGCTGTCTGGTACGGCGTTTTGCATAGATTCCTTTACGGTCTCCCCATCCTCATGTTCCGTAACCTCCCTCTTGTGAATACTGACTATATTCAGGTGATAATTTTTCCGAAAATCGATTTCGCCGAGGGTTTTGCCTACTAAATCTTTGGGGGTCTCCACACGGATTAGGTTATAGTCTTCTCCAAGCTCCAAGTAATCCACCAGGTTCGGCCGAAGCAAGCGATGCGCCGTCTTTTTCCCGACTTCATCTTCAGGTGAGATAATCTCATCGGCCCCGATCTGCTCCAGAATTTTCCGGTGGATCGGATTACTGGCACGGGTGATGACTTTTTCCACACCGAGTTGTTTTAAATATGCAGCCGTCAATAAATTCGCCTCGAAATTTTCGCCGATAGCCACAATTGCGGCGTCCATATCCTGAAGTCCCAGAGAACGCAAGGCAGACGGGTCGGTGGAATCCAGTTTGACCGAATACGAAATATAATCGTGTAATTCCTCAACACGCTCCATGTCTGAATCGACTGCGATTACCTCGGCTCCTTCCTGGGCCAGGGTGAGCGCAACCTGTCGTCCAAATACACCTAAACCAATAACTACAAATTTACTCATTTTTCCATCCTTTTAGCCTATCATCACAGATTCTTCCGGGTATTCGTACAATTGTTTTTGCTCGGATTTCCCCAGGGCGATGACCAACGCAAGCGGTCCGACGCGTCCCAGGTACATTGTAAGCGTTATAATCACACGCCCGACATCCGTTAATTCCGGTGTAGCCCCCATGGATAACCCCACCGTCCCAAATGCCGATACGGCTTCAAAAAACAGGACCATTACATCCTGGCTTTCAAAAATCGTCAACAGTATAAAACTAATCCCGATAACCAATTGCGCTGCCAAGATAAGAATCAGACTTTGCTGTAGCAATCTGGATGGTATGGTCATGTAGCGGTATTCCACCCGCCGTTTCCCTCGCAATTGCCCCCACAACGCCTGCAGTGACAGGAAAAAAGTCGTTGTTTTAATACCACCGCCGGTCGATCCCGGGCTGGCCCCGATAAACATTAATGCCATTATTCCGAGGATGGCCGGTAGCGCCATGCCTCCGATATCTATGGTATTAAACCCAGCGGTTCTGGATGTGATTGACTGGAAAAGACTGTGCATTATCGTCCGGAAGTTCAGCGTCCATCCGGCCCCATAACCATAATTCGTCAGCCAGATCCACAGTGCACCACCAACGATGAGTACACCGGAAACCCGGAGGACGATATTAGTTTGAGAGTTCAGCCGGACTCGTTTCTTCCCCAGCGGGCCAATCGTTCCGAAGAAGCGATGACCGAACATGTTCGACAGCACCGGGAATCCCATGCCACCGAGAATGATTAAACCGGCAAACACCCCGACAAGAATTGAACTATCTTCAAATCCCATAAGACTGTTTGAGAACGTGGAAAAGCCTGCGTTACAAAATGCAGAGACCGCGTGGAACAGCGAAATAAACAGCCGATCGCTCTCCGGGAACGCATTCGTTGGGAACAATTCATACATCGCCACTATACCAATAGCCTCGATGAAAACCGTCAGACCCAAGACCTGCCACAGAGTCTGCCCGATTTTCGACATGTTCTCATCGGAAAGCAAGTCCCGGAGCACAAACCGCTGATGGATACTCATCTTGGAACCCAGCACCGCAACGAAAAGCGCTGCCATTGTCATAATTCCGAGCCCCCCCGCTTGCATCAACAACAGAATAACCCACTGGCCAAACCGGGTAAAATATGTTCCTGTGTCCACGACAATAAGTCCCGTAACGCACGTGGCACTGGTAGATGTAAATAACGCGTCCACAAAAGAGATATCGCTGGGAACCGTCGCTTTTGGCAGCAACAGCAACCCGGTTCCGATAAGGATAATCACTGCGAAACTCCCAAGGAGGAGCGTAATTGGCTGAAACCTGGAAAAGGCAAATTTCTGCCCGAATTTCAGCGCCGAAAAAAAGGTGGCAAACAGGATGTATACCTGAGTGAGCAGGATAAAGATCTTGGCAATTTTTCTGACCGGAACATCACGCAACTCCTGTGATAACAACGGCAACTGCCACCAGGGATTATAGACCAGGAAAAAGAGGAAAAGTCCGGCGAAAAAGGTAAAATTCAGCCAGTTATACCGGAGAAAGGTGCGCTTATCGCTGACGATGGCCAATTTGAGCAAATCATGCCCGATAAATAAAAACAGAACCCCATAATCGTAATAGTGCAAAATCCGCAGGGTGGAGTCGGATACGTAATACCCGTATTCGATAACCAGGGAACCGATAACGCCGATTCCCAACACCAGCATAATATTGTTGATGAGTGTGAGGACAAACTCTCGTTTGGTGGGATCCATTCCTACTCTGACGTCTGTGGTTACTGCATGGAATGCCGCTCGTGGACCGGTTCACGGGTCATAAGGTCCGTGATGGCCTGATGCGGATCTTTATCGTGAAACAGTACATTGTGGACTTCTTCAGATATCGGCATTTCTACATTCAATTCGGCGGCCATCTGGTGCACAGATTTTGTCGTCTTGACACCTTCGGCAACCATTTTCATTTTTCCAATGATATCATCGAGCTTATTTCCTTTGCCGATCTCTTCCCCCACATGGCGATTTCGGCTGTGCTGACTCAGGCAGGTGACGATAAGGTCGCCAATGCCGGAGAGGCCTGAAAACGTCTGCTCCTTCGCCCCCGCAGCCAGACCGAGACGAGTGATTTCCGTAATGCCGCGGGTCATAAGTGCCGCCTTCGGATTATCGCCGAACTCCATTCCATCCAGAATCCCGGCGGCTATGGCAATAACATTTTTGACCGAACCACCAAGTTCAGCCCCGATAATATCATTATTCGTATAGACCCGGAATGTTTTGTCCATAAGCAATTGTTGAGCGCGCTCCGCCGCTTTCAGCGAATCCGATGCCGCGACCACGGCGGTTGGAATGTCCCGGCTGACCTCCTCCGCGTGACTGGGGCCGGAGACGGTCACGATATCCTGAGACGTCACAGATTCCAGCTCCTGGCTGATAACCTGACTCATCCGAAGCCGGGTATCGTTTTCGATGCCTTTGGCTACGTTGATGATTAACTGCGGTGCAAAGGCCAATCCAGCCATCTGGCTGACCACAGTGCGCATGGCGTGGGACGGTACTGCCAGAAGTAATTCACTCATTCCCTGCAGCTCATCCAGGCTGTTTGTGTAGGTAATCGCTTCAGGAAGTGTGATACCCGGAAGATAATCCTGACTCCCGTTGGTCTCCTTCAGCTCCTCGAATTCATCTTGCTCAAACACCCAGACCGTGACATCGTGTCCGTTCAGGGACAACCTTCTGGAGAGTGCCAATCCCCAACTTCCGGCGCCAATAAGTCCAATTTCAGCCATCGTATATAATCACCTTCTATTCGGATTTCCCAATTTCGCCTATAACGACGGGTTGACTCTGGTACTTTTCAAAATGCTCCATAAAAAAGTCAGCCTCTTCCGCCGGCACTACAGTAACGAGCCCAATACCGCAATTAAATGTGCGCCGCATCTCGTGGTCGCTAATATCACCTGTTTCCTTTATTAATCTGAACAACGGCGGAAGTTCCCATGCGTCCCAGTCGACACTCAGGGAAAGACCGTCCGGAATAATCCGGCTGGAGTTTCCCAGCAATCCGCCGCCGGTTATATGTGCAATGCCCTTCAGGCGGGAATCTCCAATTAACGGACGAATCTCATTTTGATACGATTTGTGAACTCTCAGGAGCGCCTCGCCAATGGTTTCTCCGAGTTCGTCCCGATATGTATCCACGTCAAATTCCTCAAGTAACACTTTACGTGCCAGGGTATATCCGTTAGTATGCAGGCCAGTTGATTGCAATCCGACGACAACATCCCCTTCACTGATATTTCCTCCGTTAATTATATGATCCCGTTCGACTACTCCGACAATTGTTCCGGCGACATCGTATTCACCGGGAGTATAAAAGCCCGCCATTTCAGCCATTTCTCCGCCGATGAGTACACAGGAGTTCTCTTTGCACGCCTTAGCAAACCCGCTGACCACTTCGCTGACAACCTGTTCTTCCATTTTTCCGATGCCGATGTAGTCCAGAAAAAACATCGGTACAGCGCCGCTGGTCAGGATATCGTTCACACAATGATTCACCAAATCCTGTCCGATGGTGGAATGGATACCGGTCTTAAACGCCACCTTCAGCTTTGTTCCGACTCCATCAGTGGAGGAAACTAATACCGGATTGGTATAATTATCTTTGGGAAAGGCATAAAATCCGCCGAACTGACCGACGTCACTAAGCACATTGTCGTTATAGGTTTCGCGCACCATCTCTTTGATATTTTTGACCGCAGATTCGCCAGCATCAATGTCTACTCCAGCATCTTTATAGGATATTCCCATGGATTATTCCTTTGGCTACACCTTGTGAATTTTGATTCGACCTGTTGCTCTATTTTGAGAAGATAAACATAACATTTTTTCCAGAGATTTGCACAAAATAAAAGATGCCATCTTTCGGTAAAATGGCATCGTTAGTTCATCCAATAATTCAGTGGATAAAGATTAGCCTCGCAATCTCAATGCGAGGCTAATGATTGGATCCTTTGGCTCTTATTTAAAGTCCGGCTTTTATAGTGATACCCTAGCGGAGTTTGAACTCAATCACTCCTCATATAATGCATCGATTTCTTCTTTAAACCGTTCCTCCACCACGTGACGCTTAATACTCAACTTCGGGGTGAGAGTTCCGTCTTCGATGGTGAACTCACTCGGCAACAGCAGGAATTTCTTTACCTTCTCGTACCGGGCGAAATCCGCCTGCTGGCGCTCAACTTCCTCCTCGAAGAACTCATATACCTGCTCTTGCTCCACCAAATCCTCCCGGGAAGTATATTGGATATTTTCTTTGTCCGCCCAGGCTTCCAGAGCTTCGAAGGTTGGAACAATCACCGCGCTCACGAATTTCCTTTTATCGCCGATAAGGATGACCTGTTCTACATACTGACTGTTGGCAATAGATCCTTCCAACGGTTGCGGCGCTACGTTCTTGCCACCGGATGTGACAATGAGGTTTTTCTTCCGATCGGTGATCTTCAGAAAATTGTCATGGTCCAGTTCCCCAACATCACCGGTGTGAAACCAACCTTCTTCATCAATGGCTTCGGTGGTCGCCTCTTCATTTTTATAATACCCTCTCATTACGTGTGGGCCGCGAGTGAGTATTTCGCCATCCACCGCAATTTGAACTTCCACGTTTTCTAGTGGTTGCCCAACCGTGCCTATCTTGTAACTTTCGGGTTCGTTTACGGAAATAACGGGCGAGGTTTCTGTAAGGCCATACCCTTCGAGAATCAGAATTCCTGCACTCTCGAAAAACCGCCCGATTTCCGGTGAAAGTGGAGCCCCGCCGGAGACAAAAAACCGGAGTTCTCCTCCGACGCGCTCATGCAGCTTGGAGAAAACCAGATTATGTGCCAGATTGTACCGGAATTTTAAGCCACCGCCGACGGGTCCCGCCTTTTGCTTCTCCTTGTATTCCTGCCCAACCTTTATGGCCCATGCGAAAATCTTCCTTTTGATAGCAGAGCCCTGCTGAGCCGCCTCGTTGACCTTCATATACATTTTTTCATACAAGCGGGGTACACTGGTCATCACCGTGGGATGTACCTCTCCCATGTTATCTGCCACAGTTTCGATGCTTTCGGCGTAATAAATGGTGCTGCCGGCAGTCGTGGGTAAAAAGTGCCCCGCCATGCGCTCAAAGCTGTGACTCAGCGGCAGAAATGACAGAAACCGGTCATCCGTTCCGACCCGGACCCGTTGCAGGCTGGCCTCGATATTGGAGGTCAGGCTCCGATGGGTCAGCATAACCCCTTTGGGAGCACCGGTGGTGCCGGATGTGTAAATGAGGGTCAGCAGGTCGTCCGGCTGCAGTTCCTGCCAATACGCCTTGAGATTAAAATCTTCCGCAGCGTTTATAGAATTGCCACGGCTAATCAACTCATCCCAGGTGATGACGTAATCCTCCTCAAAGATATCACTGTTATCCATAACGATTATGTGTGTCAACTGTTCGACCTGATTGAAAATTTCCAGCACCTTCTTTGTCTGGACTTCATTTTCCGCGAACAGAACTTTTACGTCACCATTATTCAGGATGTATTGAATCTGCTTCGGAATGAGGGTCGGATAGACCGGGACATTAATTGCCGAAAGCGAGAGAATGCCGTAATCAGCAATAGCCCATCGCGGCGAATTCTCTGACAAGATTGATACTTTATCCTCACCAGATATGCCAAGTGCGTGCAGCCCCCTTGAAACTCTCTCCACTTCCTGTCCGACTTCCTGAAATGTGAGTGTTTTCCAAACCCCGTCTTTTTTATATCCCAGACAGTTATTGCCGGCAAATCGTTCAACGTTTGTCCAAAACATCTCCGGAATGGTTGAGAATTTCATGATAGGCTCCTTTATTTGGTAGTGAGCTGTGTATCCGATTTGGTTTTCGCAGATTTATTCGGATAGTAATGACAAGCAATATTCTTGCCGACTTGGTCCCCTGGTGATGAAAAGATCCTTTGAGTTTGGTCAGGCGTATGCTATATTTTTCACGCTTTGCCGAGGTGGTGAAACTGGCAGACGCGCCGGATTCAAAATCCGGTTCCCGCAAGGGAGTGCGGGTTCGACTCCCGCCCTCGGCACCAGGTCAAAGCCCTGATTTTCCATGCAGGAAAATACAGGGCTTTTTCTATTGCTAAAATATATAATTAGTTTTTCGCACTTCGTATGCGTCTCTGCAATAATTCATCTGATCCCCCGGGCTCAGTAATAGCGCAACAGGTTCTCCTCCTGTTCCGCCTTTTCCCTTGGTTTGATGACCGAAGGCCGCGAATATTGCAGGAGGACACTCGGACGAAAATTCACCCCCTGTAACAGCAAATCCATCACAACAGCATTTTCTCTGGCTTCTGTTTCACCAAAAAACCACCGTGACTGGTATACGCCCTGCCCCATGGCGATGGCATCGATTTCTCCAATGTACGGGCTGTCATCCCAGGTCAACCGACGCATCTTATCCGGATTCCCATACTTTTTCACCAGCACCTCTTCAATCCGGCGAAAGGTATCATAAAAATCCTGCAAATCGGCACCATCCTGATGGAGATAGGTGTATGACGCCTGCCAAAACTGATCATGATGAAAATAAAGCCGAACGTAGACGGAATCTTCAGCAACGGTGTCATACCATGCTAACGCTGTTGAATCTTGCCTGTCATAGGACTGCCTGTTTAGGGCGGCTTTTGCCGATTGGATGTCCGCCCCCCACCGGACGCCCCGGAAGCCATTAAGATACCGAAAACCGTCGCCAGCTGGGACCTCCGGTGACTCAGATTCGCTCACCGGCTCATTTTGTGCGGCCATGATGGAATCCAGTTCGGCTTTGGTCACCATCATGGTATCATCCTGACCATAATAAATCACGCTGTCTGGCGTGTTCCCCTGCGCAAATATTGTACTTCCGACAAACAGGCTGCCCAGCAATACCGCAACTCGTATCATTCGTAATTTTATCATAAATAGCCCACTATGGATTTTTCATCAGTTGGTTGATCAACGCACCTGCTATTGAAATTAGTAGTGCGCCAAAGACAGCAGACCAGAATCCCGCCACAAAAAAGCCCGGAATGAGCACCGATGTGAGTGCCAGAACAATACCATTCACCACAAGCGCAAACAAACCGAACGTCATTATAGTAATTGGCAGCGTTATCACCAGTAACACGGGACGCAAGACAGCATTTAAAATACCAAGTAACAGCGCGGTGACAATGAGCGTCAAAACACCTTCAGCATGGATTCCGGGTAATATTCGTTCAGTCAGCAAGACCGCACAAAAGGTCACAAACCATCGCGTTAAAAACGGATTCCTTCTCATAAGCCCTCTTTAATAGTTGAAAAGAGTCATTCGGTCGAGTCAGATTCTTCTGATCCCTGTTCTGAATCATTATTGTTAAAAAGTGCGGGCAGGTAGCGTAAAATATAGTAGGCCAGCCCGGTGAATACGACAGACTCAATTACCAGTCCGACACCGACGAGGATACCTGCAGCACCTGCTGTCCAGACGGAAACCGCGGTGCGCATACCATTTGATTTTTCCTGCTCAGTAAAAAGTACGGCACCCCCCAAAACCCCTATGGCTAACACCGCCAGAGCGACTATGAGCCCGGGATCAGCAGCAGCTGACATATCTCCAACATGTATGGAAGCGATTGCAAAAGCCGTTGATCCAACCGCGATCAAAATTAGCATCCGGAAGCCGGTGCGATTGCGCTGTTTCCGTTCATAACCGAGTATTCCGCCCAATGCGCCGGACAAAAATAATTTAAATATCGAGATAATCAGCCCGATCATGGAAAACCCTCGCTGTCTCTCTGGAGTTATGTAGATGGTGTGTAAAAAATTGTACGAAAGCTCTTGATCTAAAGCAATAGTTTTCCACCGGGCTCGCAGTGGAATACGAAAATATCATCCGGTGGATCGGAGCCCGGACGCCACACCCTGTATCGTATATCTGAGCGCATCTTCGATGGTCGAATCCTCATAGTCCCTGGAATGCACCGAGTGCCCCCGCTGCCGGCGAAACCATTCGACCTGTAGCAGGTTCAGCGGATCAACGTACGGGTTCCGGATATTGATCGATCGCTGGAGCCATGGAGTATTGTCCAGCAAATTCTCCTGGTCGGTAATCCGACACAGCACATCGTATGATTTCCGAAATTCCGCTGTAATCCGGTTCCATACCGCCGACTGTACTTCGTGATCCCTTACCAGACGCGCGTATTGTACGCCAATCTTGAGGTCAGTCTTTTTTAACGCTAGTACTGCATTGTTAATCACCGCGCGGAAAAACGGCCATTCCTGGTACATATGCCGGAGGTCATCCCAGAGATCCGGATTGCGATCGGTCTCTTCCTCGATTCCGGTACCGATTCCGAACCACGCCGGGAGGAAATGCCGGTTTTGGGTCCACGAAAAGACCCATGGTATCGCGCGTAGATTTTCCAGTGTCCGCTCCGCAGATCTGTGTGCTGGCCTGGAACCGATGGGCAGCTTCTCTACCTCGGAAATCGGTGTAGCCTCCCCGAAATACTGTAAAAATCCGTTTTCGTTGATAAGCGCTTTATAGGCATGATAGGATCGATTTGCCAGGGACTCCAGAATATCGATATACTGGGTGCCTTTACCCTTTTCCTCGTGCGGTTTCTGCCGCTCCACCAATAGTGACGCCCAGAGAATCTGCTCCAGATGCCGGTGCGCAATGGCCGGCTCACCGTATCGCTCGGCGAGGATTTCGCCCTGCTCCGTCATCGATAATCCGTAGCGGACGGATTCCGGCGGCAGCGACAAAATGGAGCGTGCTGCCGGCCCGCCTCCGCGACCGAGTGTTCCGCCCCGCCCGTGAAAAATAGACAGTTTTATATCATTGAAGTTTGCGACATCCGTCATCCGCTCCTGGGAACGATAGAGGTTCCAGTTAGCACTCAGGTATCCGCCATCCTTGGTGCTGTCGGAATACCCAATCATCACGGTCTGCTGGCCATCCTGTGCCCCTAAATGGGCACCATACAACGCATCGTTGAACATCTTTTTGAGGACTTCCGGGGCGCGGTGGAGATCATCGACGGTCTCGAACAGCGGGACGATGGAAAAGCTGCACTCTTCAGCATGCTCCGCGGTACAAGTGCATAATCCGCTGAGACGGCCCAGCCAGAGAATCACCAGGATATCACTGAGGTCCCGGGTCATGCTCATGATGTAGTTACCGATCCACTCGCCACCGAGTTCTTCTTCGACGCGTTTCAGGCGGCTAAACAGCCGGATAATATCTTCGGCATCCTCTGAGAGGTCCACCTGATCGAGAACAATCTCGTCCGGCGGATGCTCCCGAAGCACCCTGAGTTTTTCGGCTTCAGCCATCTCTGGCAATCCGGTTATTCCTTCGGATTTCTCCAAAATTTCCCCGACAATGCCAAGGAAGCGGGCCGCATCTTCACGAATATCCAGCCGCATAAGATACAGGCCAAATACTTTTGCGCGAACTTGCCAGTCCCGCAATTGTCCATTTATGAGACGATGGCCCTGATTTTTCTCCAGGCTGGAGATCATCAACTCGATATCTTCAACGAGCTCTGTAGATCGGTGATAGCTTCCCGGTGGCAAATCAAGCAAATCCTCAGAGGTGCCCGCCTGCCCCAGCCGCCAATCAATTATCGTGATCCACTGTCGGTAGGACTCCGCGTCCGGGACACGTTGCAACTCCTTCTCCAATTGGGGCCAGGACTGTGTGGCCTGTTCTATGGCCTTACGTAGATCGTCACTTACGCCAGCCTGCTTTGCTGACGTGGACAGTGACTGATAGAGTTCCCTGCACTGCGTCCGGTGAAACCGGATTGCTCTGTCCCGATGGAGTACAAGCGTCTGCTCAGTCACTTCGGCTGTGACATGCGGATTGCCATCGCGGTCGCCCCCAATCCATGAGCCGAACTGGAGTAGCTGTGTCGGATCGGCTGTATTTTCCGGGTATGTCGAATCGATAGCCCGATCCACATCCCTGAAAATCCTTGGCACAACCTCCCAGAGTGTATCCATAAACGCCAGGCCCCACTTTACCTCGTCAATAACTTTCGGTCGACGTGG
Source organism: Candidatus Neomarinimicrobiota bacterium (assembly GCA_021734025.1). NCBI lineage: Bacteria > Pseudomonadati > Fidelibacterota > Fidelibacterota bacterium. The sequence goes on along the minus strand of JAIPJS010000003.1, from coordinate 250,029 downwards.
ATGCAGCAGGTCTGTCTGCCAGAGACTGGTGATTTCCGCCTGGATTTTGCGGTAATACTCATCCTCTTCCCTGGCTAAGAGGTTTCGATCATGCAGGGCGTTAATATATTCCCTGATCCGATGAAGTTTTTTCCGAACAGTCGCTCGTTTCGCTTCCGTAGGGTGCGCGGTAAACACTGGTTTAATGGTTACCGTGTTGAACAATTCTCCCAGCTGATCGCTAGTGAGCCCGGAATCCCGAAGTTTCCGTATCGCTTCACCGATTGACTCGGTACGCGGTTCCGGATGGTGCTGCTGTTCGCGCTCCCGCAGGATCCGGATGCGGTGCACATCCTCTGCCAGATTGGCCAAGTCAAAGAAAATGCTGAAGGCTTTGATGATCACCAGCGAGTCATCATACCCTAAATCCTGGATAATGGCATTCACTTCATCCAGGGCATCGTGATCCCCCTGGCGCCAGTCTTTAGCCTTCTGACGGATCTCCTCTTCCAGGTCAAAGAGATCCTCGCCGGCCTGTTCCCTGATGACCGTCCCGAGGAATTCTCCCAGCATGTTGATATCGTTACGTAATTCTTTATTAACAACCATATTTTTCGAGTGTTAAAGTGTTAAGGTGTTAAAGTGTTAAGGTGTTATCGTGTTAGAGTTAAAAGCAGTGTTCGAGTGTTCCCCAAAGGGATCCCTTCGGGGCAAGTGTTCAGGTAACACCCAAAGCGTGTTATCGTGTTAAAGCGTTATTGTTAAAGCCGGCATGAGTCAAGCGTCCGGTGTCCACAGTCCTGTATTGATTGGCTTTATTTTTGAAAGTTTCCGCTTTAGCGGGCAGTTATTTTATTCTTTGCGTTATCTTCGCGTCCTTTGCGGCTAAATTTTTTCCGGTTTCAAATCAATATGCTTTGGATGCCGGGGATTCTTTCCACTCTCGGAACAGATTCCGGCATTCTTCCCGCATTATCCCATTGATGACTTCGGTGTCCAGGTTCCCCATAGACACCAAATCTTTATTGGAAATGTCCAGTTCATTGAACCCGTGCTCTTCTGCGTCGGCGATGCTGGCGCCATAGTAAATCACCGGAATTCTCGCCCAGTGGATAGCGCTGAAGCACATGGGACACGGTTCGCATGTGGAATAAATCACACAGTCTGACAGGTCAATAGTTTCTAATTCCTGGCAGGCTTTTCTGATGGCATTGATTTCAGCGTGAGCAGTAATGTCGGTGGATTTCCATACATGATTATGCGCGACGGCGACAATTTTACCATCCTGCACCAAACATGCGCCGAACGGTGTCTGCCCGGCTGTAATACCTTCACGCGCTGATTCGATTGCTGCCTGCATGTATTTTTCGTGTTGAGTCATAGATGTCCGTGTTAAAGTGTTATTGTGTTATTGTTAAAAACGGTCGCGATTCTTGTGTCTTCAGTTTCTGGTCTCATTATTTCACTTTTAACTTCTTCAATCTTCACTTTTCATTCTTCATTCCGGGAGTTGGAGAAGGCATCTGGATATTGAACATTCATCGGTTGGATATTTAATCTGTTCCCTTCTCCGTTCTGCTTTCTCAGCCTTCACCTCCGCTTAAACCCGCTGCGCGGCCTGTACGCGGGAGACTAAGCCCAGATGCCCTTACACCTTATACCCATATACCCTTATACCCTATTCCTGCTTTTTGTTAGATATTCAATCCCTTCAAAGTACGAATCAAAACCCTTTCCTTTAACCTGTTTTATGCAGACCGGTGCTGTGACGGAAATCTTTCGGAAGTCCTCCCGTTTTTCGATATCGGAAAGGTGTACTTCAACACATGGAAGCTGGATTGATTCGATAGCATCCCGGAGGCTGTAGCTATAGTGGGTCAGCGCGCCTGGGTTGATCACAGCTCCATCGCCCCAATTTCGATATTCATGCAGAAAATCGATGATTTCGCCCTCATGGTTAGACTGGAAAAATTTCAGGTCGTGCTTTTTATTGTATCTTCCCGAGATTTCACTATTCAGGTCTGAAAGGCTTCGATTTCCATATTGATCCGGATTTCGCTCACCCAGCAGATTCAAATTCGGCCCGTGGATGATCAAAATATTCATGCGGCCTCCTTTCCAACGATGGAATCGGTGTATTGGATTGCGTCCATAATCAGGGGTTTATCCACATCAGTTTCAATAACCGGACTGCCCAAACTTTCCAGAAGAACCCAGTGAATCGAATCTCGCACCCGTTTTTTATCGTAATGTAACGCTTCATATAGTGCTTCAGGTGACGCCTCGAAATCTGGTAATACAAAGTCCATTCTCTCCAGGATTTGCATTGCTTGTTCAAAATCCGCTTCCGGCATCAATTCTTTTTCTTTGGAAATATAAAGTGCGGCGATCATCCCCCAAAATATTGCTTCTCCGTGATTAAGGATGGTATAGTCCGTAACATTCTCGAGTGAGTGACCGAGTGTATGGCCGAAGTTCAGGAAGCGTCGTATTCCGCCCTCTTTGAAGTCCCTCGCTACGATATTCAGTTTTTTGGCAATACTCCGACGTACCACCTCGGTGATATTGTCAAGAATAGTCTGGCGTCCCTTTTTGAGATACTCCAGAATAGCCGCCTCGCCAATGAATCCGTATTTAATTACCTCGCCCAGGCCGGTATTCCATTCCCGATCCGGTAAGGAGTGGAGGGTATTAATATCAGCCAGTACCACATCGGGATTGTAAAATGCGCCAACCAGGTTTTTCCCCGTGGGCAAATTGACTCCGACTTTACCGCCAATGCTGCTGTCCACCTGCGCGAGCAGAGAAGTCGGCACATGAATCAGCGGAACACCTCGCAAGTAACTTGCAGCGAAAAACCCGGCGAAATCTCCTATCACTCCGCCACCAAGCGCAAATACTGGGGATTTTCTGTCCAGACCGAGCCGCGACATCTTGATATAGAGATTGTGCATCAACTCAAGCGATTTGGTCTGTTCTCCTGGGGGTAAAAATTCGGTATGGACCGTGAATCCATCATCCTCTAGTTGATTCTGTACCTGTTCATGATATAGCTGGCCCACGTTAGAATCAGTGATAATAATTGCGGTATCAGAATACCTTTCCCGGTCAATTGCTCCAACTACTTTTCCAAGAATACCATTATCAGCAAATACCGAGTAGTTAAACGCCTCATTTTTTACTTTAGATACATCATTCAACTTGCTGTCTTTCAGTTTCATAGCATTTATAATTTCCTGAACAATTTTACCTGGTGTTTTATTATCTGTCTGTATAGTTATGTCGGCCTTACTATAATTTTTTCGTCGTATCTCAAGCAGATTACCAAGTCGTTCTTCCATTTCTGCGCCGGATTTTTCCTGTTCCAGCAGCGGGCGGTCATCGGATTCCTTAATCCGGCTTGCAGCCACTTTCGGCGAGGTATCCAGCCACACCAGTGTACCGGTCTCCAGCACGCGCTTACGGCTCGAACCGTTCTCGATGGCGCCCCCACCCAGTGCAATCACAGCGGACCCGGAATCGGCCAAATAGTTTAAAACTTTCGCTTCGCTGCGGCGAAAGGTTTCTTCCCCTTCGTCCTCGAATATTCGGCTGATCGGCTTACCGGCCCACACCTCTATAACCTCATCCGCATCAAGGAATGTTAAGCCTACCTCCTTGGCCAGTAATTTGCCGACAGTCGACTTTCCAGCTCCCATCATTCCTGTCAGAAATATTGGTTTGACCTGGTTCGTCATCCCTTATGACCTCAGATGTTCCCGTAGACCGGAGATATCAACAACGCTTTGCACAGTTTCTCCAGTCCAGAATTCCAGGGCAGCGATTCCCTGATAAATGAGCATGTCCAAACCATCCTGGACCGTCCAGCCGGCAGATTGCATCCGCCGCAATAAGCCAAGATGCTTTTTCGGGTAGAGTAAATCTAAATAGCCCTTGCCACTTTCGTCTTCCCCAGAGTGTATCTGAATATCATCGAAAATCTTCCGCGCTGAATATGGTAGCGTATTTATGACGAGATCCGACTCTGCTAGCCTATTCTTCAGGTGCGTCTCATCCAATGCATTAATTTTCGGTTCATTGCTCAAGGATAAGCTCATAACTAGCTCTTCCGCATTGGCGATGGTTCTGTTTACAAGGTAAACACGCTCAATGTTGATTGCATCGAGTGCGAGCAACACTGCTCTTGACGCGCCGCCGGCTCCGATAACCGTGGCCGAGTCCACATTGGACATATCGAAGGATTGCTTTAGCGATTCACTGACGCCATAAATATCCGTATTATGTCCGACGAGTGTTCCATCATTGGACTGAATCGTATTGATCACGCCGGCAGATTTCGCTTCAGGAGACAACTCGTCCATCCGGTTAAAAGCCTCCGATTTCCAGGGCGCCGTAATGTTAATTCCGTTGAGTTCGTTCCGGCGTAATTTCCCGATGACACCCTCAAGTTCCGGTTTATCTCTTACGCGTATACGGCTGTATGTACCGGAGATATTGCACTTCCACATGAGATATGTATGGAGTCGGGGTGAGAGCGAATGCTCGATAGGATCGCCGATGACTGCAAATCGCCAGTCCACTAGTTATACCTGCAATTTTCTGAGTTCGCCCCAGAATTCCGGATAGGAGACTGAAGCGGCATCTGCGTTCTTCAGCACGGATACATCCGCAGCGCCCAGCCCCGCCACGGCGAATGTCATGGCAATCCGGTGGTCTCCAAAGGAGTCCATTTCAGCGCCATCGGGTTTCTCATCTCCGTGAATTTCAAATCCGTCCTCATATTCGGTGGCCGAAACGTTCATCATTTCGAGATTCGCCACAGTCGCAGCGATTCGATCACACTCTTTGTATCGTAACTCTTTCGCCTTCCTGACGACGGTTGTTCCCTCGGCAAATGCACCAAGCACACCAATAAGCGGCAACTCGTCTATTAGTGCCGGTATATCCTCTTCCCTTATCGTAACTCCGGTTAAATCCCCGCCTGTGACAGTCACGTTGCCGCGCGGTTCAATCGAGGTATCCTTCACTTCTATGGCGACCTCTACCCCCATCTCTTTCAGTACATTTAAAAACGCGATGCGCTCCGGACTCAGGTTGATATCCCGAATTTCACTCACCGAGCCGGGAAAAATCGCAGCTGCCGCGGCCCAGTATGCCGCAGATGATGGGTCCCCGGGGACTTTCATATCGTATGGACTCAGCGGACTCTCTAATTTTTGTACTGTAATAACCTTGCCGTCAACCTGCACCGGCCCGCCGAACCGACTGAGCATCATTTCTGTGTGTCGCCGGGAGAGGTTCTGCTCTCGAATTACGGTTTCGCCGGTGGCCTGCAACCCCGCAAGAATTAATGCCGACTTCACCTGTGCGCTTGCCACCGGCATTTCGTAATCGATGCCATGGAGGTCGCCTGGGCGAATTTGTAATGGCGCATTATTCCTCAATTGTGCAGAAATATTCGCCCCCATGGAATTTAACGGATTGACAATCCTGCCCATCGGACGCGACTGCAACGAATGATCGCCTGTGATTATCGACTCAAACTGACGGCCGCTTAGTAATCCGGTCATCAGCCGCAGTGTCGTACCGGAGTTGCCCGCATCCAGAGATTCTGCGGGCTGTGAGAGCCCATCTATTCCTATGGAATTAATTATTGCAAGATGTTCGTTGGGTTCATATGAAATATCCAAACCGAGTTGTTGCATCACCGAAATAGTGGATTCCACGTCGGCGCCCGAACCCAGATTGGAAATATGACAGGCTCCGTTTGTAAACGCGGAAAACATGACAGAACGATGGGAGATTGATTTATCGCCGGGGACAGACAGGGAGAGTTCGAACGGGTCGGATACCGGAGTAATAGATTGCTGCATCAGTCCTAGGCCGCTCCTGCCGTTTTTCCCAGAGATCCTGCTGTCGCACGGAGTTGATTCATCATCGTCACGAATTCATCGGGCAGAATCGCCTGATCGCCGTCGACCATGGCATCACCGGGTGCGTGGTGGACGTCAACCATAATCCCGTCGGCTCCGACGCCGAGCGCAGCGTAAGATAACGGCAGCACACTTTCCTTGATTCCGCTGGCATGGCTCGGGTCGACGATTATAGGCAAATGGCTCACCTGCTTGAACACAGGGATGAGCCCCAAATCTATAGTATTCCGGGAATGGTCGGAAAAGGTACGAATTCCCCTCTCACAGACCACGACATCGGAACAACCATTCGCCATAAGATATTCGGCGGCGGCCAGGAGTTCCGTAAGGTTTGCAGAGAGTCCCCGCTTGAGCAACACCGGCTTGCCTAATCCGCCGACTGCCTCTAGCAATGAAAAATTCTGCATATTTCTGGCGCCGATCTGAATCATATCCGAGTACTCTGCAACGGTGGATGCTGACATAGGATCAAGTGCTTCCGTGACTACCGGCAGACCCGTTTCTTCCCGAACCTCTGCCAAAATTTCAAGACCACGTTCGCCCAGTCCCTGGAATGAATACGGTGAGGTCCGCGGCTTATACGCGCCGCCTCGAAGTACCTGAGCGCCGGCCTCTTTGACCTGTTCAGCAATACGGAGTGTCTGTTCTTTCGACTCAACGGCACATGGCCCGGCAATCACGGCAAGATTACCATCACCAAAACGGGCTTCCCCAACCGTGACAACCGTATCTTCCGGATGCGCCTCCCGATATGCAAGACGACTGGATTCTTGCTCTTTGATGGCTCCGATGACTCCCGGTAATTTCGTAATTTGTCGTATTTCTTCAGATTGTTCTGAATTTTTTAATTTATGAAAATAATGCCCATTAAATCGAATGGAATTTGATTTATATCCGAGTTTTTCTAACTCCTCTTCAACAGCTGCGCGCTGTTCAGACGCCGAGTTTTCATCCATGACTACGAGCATTGTTCATTCCCTATATTAAGCCCTGAAGATGATAGAAGTTGTTTCAACCCCGTTGGAGATTGTTAAGCGTGTCTCTCCCTCTCTTTGAAATAGAGGGAGAACAAGAGGGTGAGTTGTGTGTGCTGCACAATACTTTTCTCTCCATGCTTCTTCCCGTATCCAAAACTGAATAGGATATAACCTAAAGGCCTTTAGTCCGGACTCTTTAAACCCCGGGCTAAAGCCAGGGGCTATTCATTCAGTATGTTTAATTATCGATATCATACTACCTCCACTTTCCTAATCGCCGCCTTCAGTTCCGACAGAAATTCGTAGACCGCCTCCTCCGGATCGTCGGATGTTTCAATCGACTCAATCAGTGCCGTCCCCACAACGACGCCGTTGGTCATTGGCGCGATGGCGCCGGCATCTTCCGGCGTTTTGATTCCGAAGCCGACGACGAACGGAGTCTCCGTGTGCTTTCGAATTCGGGCGAGGTAGTTACGTAATTTCGTGTTATCGGAGACTGAGGAACCGGTGATTCCTAGTATCGATACCGCATAAATCAGGTCTTTTGCCAGCGCACCGATTCTGGCTAATCTTTCATCCGGGGTATTCGGTGCCACCAGAATGATTGGACTGATACCGTGTTGCTTCACCTCTTCGTAAATCGCTTCACCTTCCTCTATCGGCAGATCAGGGAGAATCAATCCGTCGACACCGGCTTCACTGGCATCACGGAGGAAGTCTTCCAGTCCATATTTCATCAGCGGGTTGATGTAGCCCATCAGCGTTAACGGGATGTCACTTTTCCTGCGAATTGCTCTAACCTGCTCCAGGATGATCTTGACGGTTATTCCGTTCTCCAGCGCTCGCTGGCCTGCTCTCTGGATAACGGGCCCGTCTGCCAGGGGATCGGAAAAAGGCATGCCGATCTCCACCATATCCGCGCCGGCGCGTTCCGCTGCCAGGACAAGTTCCGGCATGTTATGCTTCTCCGGGAATCCGGCGGTGATGTACGGTACCAGTTTTTTGCCCGGCTGCGAGAAGAGTTCTGCGATACGCCTCATGAGAGATCCTTTCCGAGATAGTCCGCCACAGCATTCACATCCTTGTCACCCCGGCCGGACAGATTCACGATCACCGAACTACCGTCCGGCAGATCGAGTTTTTGCTGCTGGAGCGCTGCCAACGCATGTGCCGACTCCAGCGCCGGAATAATACCCTCCTTTTCCGACAGCCACTGGAAGGCCTCAACCGACTCCTCATCGGTGGCATCAATGTATGTGACGCGCTCTGTGGTTTTCAGATGACTGTGCTCCGGGCCGATGCCGGGATAGTCTAGTCCTGCGCTGATGGAGTGCGGCAACTGCACCTGTCCGTCGTCATTTTGCAGCAGATATGAATACGCGCCGTGAAAAACGCCGTGACTGCCAAGGGTGATTGACGCCGCATGTTTATCGGTATTCAAACCCAATCCGGAAGCCTCAACGGCGTACATCCTGACGTCATCTTCGATAAAGGGATAAAACATGCCGATGGCGTTGCTGCCGCCGCCGACGCACGCCAGCAGCGCATCCGGCAGTCCGCCATTTTTTTCCGCAAACTGACTTCGGGTCTCTTCTCCAATGATAGCCTGGAAATCCCGGACGATCATGGGATACGGATGCGGGCCAACCACGGATCCAATAAGGTAATAGGTATCTTCGACGTTGGTTACCCAATCGCGGATGGCTTCGTTGGTGGCGTCCTTCAACGTTTTGCTGCCGGAGTCCACCGGACGAACTTCCGCCCCGAGCAGCTCCATCCGGAAGACGTTCAGCGACTGTCGGCGGATGTCCTCTTCCCCCATGTAAACGATACATTGCAGTCCGAACTTCGCCGCCACCGTCGCGGTGGCCACGCCGTGCTGTCCGGCACCGGTCTCGGCAATGATACGGGATTTGCCCATTTTCTTTGCCAAAAGTATCTGTCCCAGCGTGTTGTTGATCTTGTGGGCCCCGGTGTGATTTAGATCCTCCCGCTTCAGCCAGATATTCAGAGATAATTCTTCGCTGATTCGCGGTGCAAAAGTTAACGGTGAAGGACGACCGGTATAATTGCGATGAAGTTCATTCAATTCTTCCTGGAAGGCATCATCATCTTTGAGTTGGTTATACACAGATTCCAGCTCTTCCAGCGCCGGGATAAGCGTTTCCGGCACGTATTTTCCGCCGAACTCGCCATAGTGTCCCCTGGCGTCGGGATAATTATAACTCTTCAGTGGCATTACTTCACTCCTGCCGTGGCAAATGGGTTTAATTTTTCGGTCGTATCCATCAATGCGGAAAACAATTCACTCAATTTTTTATGGTCTTTGATCCCCGGTTCCCGTTCGACACCGCTGCTCACATCTACGGCATCCGGCCCAACTGCCCAGACCGCGTTGGTGATATTCTCAGGATTCAGTCCGCCAGCCAGGATCACCGGTCGATCGAATTTCAAATTTTTCAGCAGCTTCCAGTTAAAGGTTTTCCCCGTACCGCCGGGCGTTCCTTTCACGTATGCATCGAACAGAAACACATCCACGTCATAACCTTCAACTTCTTTCGCGTTGAAATCGTCTCTCACTCTAAATGATTTAATCACCGGCAACTCAATTGATTCGCAGTATTCGGGCGTTTCGTTCCCGTGGAGCTGGACTAAGTCGAGTCCGACATCGTCTGCGATACGGTTCACATTCTCTGCAGATTCGTTGACGAACACGCCAACTTTGCTAATCTGCTCGTTTCGAAGTGCGTCGACGATTTTCTTAGCATTATCCGGATCCATATATCTCGGACTTGGCTCGTAAAAGATAAAGCCCAGCGCCGAGGCGCCATTCTTTATAGCTGCCCGGGCGTCCTTGATTCGGGTGATTCCACAGATCTTGACCGGTATCATGGTGCGGTCTCCTGGCGGGACTGTTCCAGGTAGGTTCGGAGCGTCTTTCCCGGATCATCCGTCTTCATAAACGCAGTACCGATAAGTGCGGCATCGTAACCTGTTTTAGCCACCCGGTGCAGATGTTCCGGTTCAGTAATCCCGGATTCCGCGACGGCGATGGCATTTCCCGGCAGATCTTCGTATAAATTCAGCATCCGCTGAAATTCTATTTCCATAGTGTCCAGATTCCTGGCGTTGATGCCAATAATCTCCGGATTGAGCGCATGAATGCATTCAAGGCTCTCCGCGCTGTGGGTCTCCACCAGCACGTGGATTCCGAGTTCGGATGCCAGTGCATAGAGATTTTCTGCGGTTTCCAACTCCAGTCCGTCCAAAATAAGCAGGATGGCGTCGGCGCCGGCGTTATACGACTCCCACACCTGGTATTCAGAGATGATAAAGTCCTTCCGGAGCACCGGGATATCGACCGCCTCCCGGATTTCACGGAGGAAGTCCAGCGAGCCGCCAAAATACTTTTCGTCTGTTAACACTGAGAGAGCCTTTGCTCCGGCTTTCTCGTAACTTTCGGCAATTTCCACTATATCCATCGACGGATTAATCGATCCCTGGGAGGGCGATTTGCGCTTAATCTCTGCAATGATGCTTATTTCATCCCCAACCAGTGCATTGGCAAAATCCCGTATAGGAGAATTCCGATCTTTCAGCGTGTCAACCGGCACTTTGGCAGAGTGCCGCTCTACCTCTCCCCACTTGTGACTGATAATTTCCTGCAGGATACTCATTACGCGTTTGCCAACCGATTCAGCACATCATGAGCCGCGCCGGAATCTATGGACTCCTCTGCTAATCCAATGCCGTCTTCCAGCGAGTCCGCCTTCCCGCCGACCACGATTCCGGCAGCGGCATTCAGCACCACCACATCCCTGGCAGGGCCGGTCTGCCCGTCAAATATCTGCCGGATAATTTCGGCGTTTTTGCTGGCGTCGCCGCCCACAAGTGCCTGGATCTCTACGCTGTCGACTCCTACCGACTCGGGTGAGAACGTCTCGGTATCTATTTCGCCGCTGGTGTTCAGCCGGGTGATCTTTGTCTGCCCGGTGGTGGTGATTTCGTCCATACCGTCGGCGCCGTGCACCAGCATGGCGCTGTCCGAGCCCAACAGTTTCAGCACTGACGCCATCTTTTCGGAGAGTTCGCCATCAAACAGGCCGATAATCTGTCGCTTTACCTTCGCCGGATTACACAACGGCCCAAGGATGTTGAACACCGTCCGGATACCCAGCGATTTCCTGGCGGGCATCACGTGCTTCATGGCCGGATGGAACGCCGGCGCGAACAGGAATCCCAGGCCGATATCGTCGATGCATTCAGCGATCTTGTCCGGCTCCATGTTGATGTCCACGCCCAGTGCTGCCAGCACGTCCGCCGAACCGGATTTGCTGCTGATGGATCGGTTCCCGTGCTTGGCCACCGGAACACCCGCTCCGGCTACAACAAACGATGCCGCTGTCGAAATGTTAAACGTCCCGATGCCGTCGCCGCCGGTGCCGCACATATCGATGGCATCCGCCGAAATCGGCACTTGCACCATCTTTTCCCGCATGGCTGTAGCGAATCCGGCGATCTCCTGTGCGGTTTCCCCCTTGGCCACCAACGTGGTAAGGACTGCGCCGATCTGGGCATCGCTATGTCCGCCGGACATGATGCCGTACATAGCGTCGTACGCCTCGTCGAATGTCAAATCTTTCCGCTGAATCAGTTTATTAAGTACCTGTTTCATATCTCTGCCTCGATAAAGTTTGTTACCAGTTGCATGCCGTGTTCGGTGATGATGGATTCCGGGTGAAACTGCATCCCACAGATGGGATAATCGGTGTGCTCCATCCCCATGATGAGATTATCTTCTTCTGTGGTGGCGGTAATCCGAAGCGACTCTGGCAGCGATTCGCGCTCCACCAGGAGTGAATGATACCGCGTCGCCTGAAACGGCGTCGGAATATTCCTGAAGACGCCGTCTTCATTATGTCGGATAGTCGAGGTTTTTCCATGGATGATCTGCGGTGCGCGGATGACTTTTCCGCCGTACGCGGTGGCGATGGCCTGGTGCCCCAGACAGATGCCCAGCGTCGGCACCTCCGGACTTATTTTTTGCAAGACTTCCACTAATATACCGGCATTTTCCGGCCGTCCGGGCCCCGGGGAAATCACGATCTTTTCAGGATCGAGTTCGCGGATTTCATCGATGGAAATCTGGTCATTGCGTACAACCTCTAGCCTAGACGTCTGCGTCCCGATATACTGCGCCAGGTTATAGGTAAACGAATCGTAATTGTCGATGAGCAGGATCATTGGAGTCCCTGTTCGGCAAAATCGATGGCGCGCATGATGGCCATCGCCTTATTCTCAGTTTCGGTGAATTCCTTCTCCGGCACGGAATCGTACACAATGCCCGCGCCACTCTGGAAGTAGACCGTCTGGTCTTTCATGAGCAGCGTCCGGATGGTGATACAGGTGGTGACGTTATCGTGGAAGTCGATATAGCCCACAGCGCCGGAGTAAATGCCCCGTCGGGTCGGCTCTAGTTCCCGAATGATCTCCATAGCCCGGATCTTCGGCGCGCCGGTTACCGTACCCGCCGGAAATCCCGCCATGAGGGCATCGTATGCATCGTATTCGTCGCGAATTTGCCCCCGGACGTCACTCACGATGTGCATCACGTGACTATAGCGCTCAACCTCCATGTATTGTTGCACATCAACCGAGCCGTACTCACAGACCATGCCCACGTCGTTTCTCGCAAGATCCACCAGCATCAGGTGTTCGGCACGCTCCTTTTCGTCCGACAGAAGCTCGGTGGCGTAATTGTCATCTTCTTCGACGGTGTCACCTCTAGGACGCGTCCCGGCAATCGGGCGGACTTCCATCTCATTGTCCTCAACCTTGACCAGTACTTCAGGCGATGCGCCAATGATGTTAAAATCGTCGATATTGAAATAGAACATAAACGGTGAAGGGTTCACACTCCGGAGGGCACGATAAATGGTGAACGGGTTCGCTCCCGTCTCCCGCTGGAATCGCTGGCTCAGCACCAACTGATAGACATCGCCTGCTCTTACGTATTCCTTCGCCTGTTCAACGGCACTCTCAAACTGCTCCTGGGACATGTTTGATTCGACGTGGCCGTTCCGGCTGGTGACCGGCGCTTCGTATTCGATCTCCGTGTGGAGATCTTCCAAAATTTCATCGATGACGGCAATCGCTTCATCGTATTGTTCCCGGAGATCCCGCTCCCGGTCGATCTTCACGTTATGACTAATGATGGTCTCCCGCTTCACGTGGTCGAACGCGATAAGTGTTTCAAATAACATAAAGACGGCGTCGGGCACGTCATCCTCCTGGGGAGAATAGGTCGGAATATTTTCAATCCACGTGATGGTCTCGTAGCCGAGATAGCCGATCCAGCCGCCGGCGAATACTGGAATCTCGCTAATTTTCGGCACCTGATATTCCCCGGCATATTCCCGCAGGACATCCAGATATCGTTCATTGACCATGGTGGTATTTCCATCTTTGGAAACAGTGGTCATGCCTGCAGTGTGCTGCAGGATAACCTGTGGATCTCTGCCGATATAGGAGTAACGCGCCAATTGCTTGCCTTCTTCCACAGATTCGAGTAGTACGGAATGAGTCGATTTTTTAGACAGCCTGAGATACGCCGAGACGGGGGTCAACAGATCGGAGAGTACTTTTTTATATACCGGGATTGCGGTGTACTCTTTCGCATAACGTTGAAACTGTTCAAATGTCATCATTGCCCGTTATCCCACATAAAAAAACGCCCCTGTTCATTTCGGAACAGGGGCGTTGAGTTGAAAGTCTATTTGGTTACGTCTACCTCAAGTGTTCACCCCTATATAACGCCACCAAAACCAATAATTGTTTAATTTTTTCGATAGAGTCTTCATAATGGTTACGAATATAGGCTGGTTAATTTTTTCCCGCAAGGCTTTTTTGGACACTTACCTTTCGATTTTGGTATTCGCGACTGCTGGTCCGAGTTCAAAGTTCATAACTCCACAACTCTTGGAATGGGTTCGGTTATATCTTACTCTTTCGAGATTAATTCACTCGTGCGAGTAACCGAGCCGGCAACCAAGTAGGATGATACCCCTGTGAATTACTCAAAATTTCCCGTAATCCAACTTGGTGACATATTGTTCCTCCCCTCTACTTCGACTATCGTTCGATATTCTGTTTAAAAAGATTATTAACTTTTTTTACAAGTACAAATTTTGGACTCTGAGAACTGCCAGCTAATTGAAACACAAATGCCCCTGTCATCTCACAGGACAGAGGCATTTGCAATTTAATTATTGTACTTATAACCAATGCAGTCTTTAATGTAGGGATGGGAATAATTGAAAGCTCGATTATTTCTCTTTTCTGGTAACTACTACGCCGGTTTCAAAATCCACAGCATCATATCGGGTCTGTCGCAACGCTTCCAGACCACGGAAAAAGGCTTCTTTCGCCTTCCCTTCGGTCCATTTTGCTTGTTTCCATTCTCCGACATCTGCCTCCACAGATTCGGCATACCTGACTGAAGCCAGCATTTTACCGCCACCAGGTATTGGCTGGACATTCGCGGTAATCTCCAGCGCTAGGTCGTCAGTGACCTGTTTTTTGGCTACAAAGACCAGAGGTGAGTCCCCGAGAATAATCCCTTCCAGCTCCGCCGGATCGAACGTATTTTCCGAATGTTTTAATTCATAATTTTGGCGCTTGAAGGATAGTAGAGCATCTATGTAGACATCTGCCGGAGGCACTCCTTCCTGTTGCATCAGTATCAGATCAGCGTCCTCCGGAATTTTACTTGTTAGTCCCCATGAATTCGGAACTTGCGCATTGAGATGTGCTGACATCGTAGGAATCAATAATCCAGTTGCAACCAATAGCGCAACAAGCACTAAAGCGGATTTCTTAATTTTATTTCGTATCATAAAACTTCCTCCTTCCGCTTTATTTATAATTGCCCAATTCTCTTTAATATTGCAACAAGATGTATTCCATTAGTGCGAATCACGACAGAATTACAAATCTACTGGTTGTATAGTTTGATTCTGCGTAAGACTGACACCAAAAATTGAACTTTTGGCAGGGATGAATCGATTAGAAAAACGGGGACCGACTTATTTTAATCGTTCCCCGTTTATGTCCTCCAGGCGCTCCCGGCATGCGACTGGATTATAAAGAGCTTTATTGATTACCGGAGTATCATTAGTGCGTCCCCAAAGGCCTCAAATCGCATTTTTTCCTTCACTGCAACCTCATATGCCTCAATGGTCTTTTCTTTTCCATAGAAAGCGCTCTGCATCAGCAGTGACGGCGCCTGCGGCTGATGGAAATTACTGATAATTCCGTCCAGAAGGTGGAAGTGAAACGGAGGAAAAACGAACAGATCAGTCCAGTTTTCCTTGGGAATTACCTTTCGTCCCTTAAAGTGAGACGACAACAATGCCCTGACCACCGAAGCGCCAACGGCAATTACCTTGTTCCCGTTGTCTTTCGCCTCGTTTATGATGTCAGCGCTCTCTACTGAGATGTTATAATATTCGGCGTTCATGGAATATTTGTCGATTTCACTCAGTGTTACCCGTTCGTATCCGCCGAGACCAAGGTGGACGGTAATTTCGGCGATGTGGACACCGTAATCTGTCAGGTCGTTAACCAGTTCTTCCGTAAAGTGCAACGCACCGGCTGGTACAGCAACCGATCCGGGTTTTTTTGCAAAGATAGTCTGGTATTTTTCCCGATCCGACGGTATTGGCTCCCTGTTGATATACCGTGGCAGCGGCATTTTCCCCAATTCCCGGAGAATTTCATTGGTATCCGCTCCCCGGTTCTGAAACTGAATAACCCGCCCGCTGGATACCGTATTATCAACAATATCGCTCCGCAAGCCCTTGTCGAATTCCAGTGTGTTTCCTATACGCACCTTGCGCGGTGGCGAAACCTGGGCTTCCCAAACACCTGGCTCCAGTTCACGCAGAAGAAATACATCGATATGATCGCCTGTTTCGACCTTGATGGTATCGAACTTGGCCGGATAGACCTTCGAATTATTCACCACGAGGACATCACCCGGATTTAAATATTTGATGACATCGCGGAACCGGATAAATTCCTTTTCTGATTCTTCTCTCCGTACAACCATTAATTGGCTGGCATCCCTGGGATTAGCAGGATGTTCGGCAA
This sequence comes from Candidatus Neomarinimicrobiota bacterium, assembly GCA_021734025.1. NCBI lineage: Bacteria > Pseudomonadati > Fidelibacterota > Fidelibacterota bacterium. The sequence continues at coordinate 233,990 of JAIPJS010000003.1, read as the reverse complement.
TCAGGTCATCCGGTAAATCATAAAGAAAATCATCTGAGTGGGCTTTTTCCGACTGCAACACCGGATCGACATTATTAAAAGCGGCCATAAAGTATTAACTCCTGATATTTGTATGTTCCACAGAATTTTGCCTCAATAAAAATCGGAGATAAAAATCGGTGGCGTTTTTTATATTTTTTATATGGAAATTCCTATTTTTTTCGAAGCAATTTACAGGTCAGCACATGACAAATAGCTGGAATAGTAAATCCAAGATAACAGACTGTTTTCGGTTCATTCAGGGGATATATTACGCACACTACCCCGCGTTTTCCAAGAAATAAATCCAGATTACTGCATTTTAATAACTTTTAAGAGAGTATTATTCAAACTTTATAACAACGACTAAACGGTTCAGGACAATACGTTGTCCCCCTGGGAATTACCATCCCTGGGAGAGAACAAAACCCCAATGGGCTCCTTTCTCTGGTCGTTGAAATGGATAGGCGTAATAGATCTGACCTATTAAATAACCGAACAGGTTAATCCGTGCTCCCACTCCACTACTAAAGACCGGCACACGCTCTGTAGAGTGCTCAGCAATCTCCAAAACGGGTTTTTCGTTACTGTTCCATGCGATACCGGCATCGGCGAATCCAATAAGTGTCGTTGGGAGAAAACTGAAGTCAATTAACCCGAATCGTTCGCTACCGAAGAGTGGAACACGAATTTCCGCGTTCATCACCCCGATACGGCTCCCCAACAATCGGCTAAATTCCGGACATTCACCGGTACCACCGGCGCTCCGACAATCTTCATAATTAAACGTGGACGGTGAATACCCCCGAACCAGGGTTTCCTGTCCGATAACCAGGGGAGACATTCGATCGTTCTCGGCATCACCAAGATACCGGCCGTAGTGTAACGCCCGGAAGGCAAAAGTAAACGGTTGCCAGAAGAAGTAATGGCGGTAATCGGCTGTCACGGTTAAATAGGTGAGCGTTCCGAGATTTGGCTCAACTTCAAACCGATACCGCCGGCCGTTGACAGGGCCGGTATACCCGAAATAAGAAAAGTCGCCTACGAAGGCGGCAAAGACATTCCCCAGATTTAATGGATCAGGTGTTTCCAGAGATTCCGTCTCCCGGGAAAGAATTGTATTTCCCTGCAAAAGGTATCTCTCTGCTTCGAGGTCATAGCTAATCCGGGTGTACCCGCCTCCAAACTCCCAGCGACGATTTCGTGACAACGGATATTCCAGTATACCGCTGATTCTGTCGGTATAAATTCGTCTGCGAAATATGGTGAGTTCCCTGGCCAGTATCTGTTCATCGTTGACGGTAACGGTATCCACCCCTTCCATAGCCTGGCTCGTCTTGTATGGGATGTGACCGACTCCTAAGCCCCAATTCCATCGATTATCCCGATTTCGGTAAATAGCCTGCCCACCCAGGTCCTTAAATGTTCCCTGAGCACGGGCATTAACTGCAAGCAAGTGATTCCCGAGCATATCGCTAAATACAAAGTTTACCCCACCGCCAATTCCGGCACCAAACTGATCCACGGACAGGCCGATAGACGTTTGCCCGGCTCGCAGAAGTCGTAAAGATGGTTGATAGTCGCTGACACTAAAATCGGGGGTGACTGGCAATCCGGACTTCTGATCGGCCAGAAAATTATCAACAAGGCTGGCCTTTAATGATTCATCCGGTGGCAAGGTGACTGTTGAAAGTCGCTGCCGGGATATGTCTTCCGCAATTCGCCCCTGACTTTCATCGGCGGACAATGTATGGATCTGGTAATCGGTCTTGGAAAACACATTAAAAGCTAATTTCCCGGTGTTTTGGGCAACTGATAATGCAGGAGAACGTTCTGTTAAACCGCTTATACCGGTGGCAGTATTCGTGATTTGGTAGAACTGTCCCGACGCAACTTCGTAGCGATATATATTGCTGTAGCCGTCCGGATCTGCGATAAAGTAGAGGTTACCTTCCGGGCCAAAGTCGGGATTAATGTGTTTCACATTTTCTCCCATGGAAAGCGTCTCCACGGTGCCGTTTTCTATCTCCAGGATTCCGATCTTCATATCACTAAACCGATATTCGTCCAGATTTGTTGCCGGTCCACGGTCCGTCGCGAAGGCGATTAAGTTTCCGTCAGGCGACCAGGCGGGCTGAATTTCTGCGTACCGGGTATCGGTCAGCTGGGTAGTTTCTCCGGAATCTAAATTGTGTAAATAGAGATCGCTGATACCGCCGGATGTGCCCGAGATGACAAGCTGGTCTCCTGAGGGCGCCCAGGATAAATGCGTAATCCCATCTATGGAATCAAAGGTAATAGTTTTAAGGATTTTATTGTTTTGAACGTTCACGACCGAGACGGCATTATCCCCATCTTTAATTACAACAAAGGCAAATTTTTTTGAATCAGGTGACCAGGCTCCGGCAGAATTCATAAACCGGAGTGCATCGAAGTGAGCATTGGTACTGGAACTGGTCAGTTGCCGGATCACTTCACCCGTTTCGGCATCGGCGAGGAAGAGGTCCAAACTGAATAATTCCCGCTGGGAAATATACGCCAGATATTTTCCATCCGGACTGAGTGTCGGAACCATATTCATTCCACCCTCGCCGGTAATCAACCGCTTGCCAGTGCTATCTGGCTTCGTCCGCCCCTCTATTTGCGGCTTGTATTTTTCCCGGATGGCCTGTTTCCAGTCTGTGGACAGCGAATCGCTCGAAATACCGACCACCTGTTCAATGCCGCGATTCCATCCGTTTTCCAACACGCCAAGGAACAGCTGTTTGACAATAGGATCGCCCAGTCGGCCAGCAATATAGGCCCATAAGGCATGACCGTATCGATACGGAAAGTACTTTCGGTTCCGCATCACCTGGGAAATGGTCGGCACATCTTCGTTAAGAACTGCGTCCCGCATCCACATTGCGGTCAGGGCGTTATCCCCTCCAACGGACAGATACTCAGCCATTCCTTCAACCAGCCAGGTTGGCAGCCGACGAGAATCAGAGAGCCGATTACCACTTGCAACAATAAGTTTATATTGAAATGCGTGGACTAATTCGTGTCCCAGGACATGATTATCGTCCTTCCCCACACCGGTCAGCGGAATTACCATCCTGTTTTGGTACCCTTCGGTCACTCCACCAGTCCCCTGGGAAATTTGCCCGCTTATGACATTGGTTTGTTGGAAATCCGCATGATTTGCATAGAGGATAACCGGTTGGTACGGGGGAATCTCATAATCAAAGAAACCGGCATATCGCGTGTACCAGCGCTCCAGCATATGTGCTGCATCAAATACCGCCTCCGATTCGCTGGGATAATGATAGACTTTATAGTGTTCGGTTTTCAGAACTTTAAAGGAGAAATCTTCATACTGCACCTTGTTTCGGCCAAAATACTGGGCATTAATCGATTTCGGTGCTATCCAGGCAAGCGAAATGACCGCCAGAATAATCAGGAGAAAAAACGTTCTTTTATTCATATCAGCTTTCTCAGATTCGTTCTATATAAAAAACATAAAAATCAGACTTGAAATAATAAAGAAACCGCCCAATGCCCGTTTTTTCAATCAATTCCGGTGATATAGACTATTCAGCCATTTTTTCTTTGATGTTCCAAAACCTTCCTTTTAAACTTACGGTCAAATTTTGACTGGGAGTCAAACTTCAGGATAAAAAAATGAAACCATGAATACCAAAGCACGTAAATCCCGGGAAAAAGAATTACGACGAAATGCTCTGCTGGATGCCGCTGAAGAGGTCATTTTCTCCAAGGGTATTGAGCATGCAACGATGGATGAGATTGCCGAAAAGGCGGAATTCAGCAAAGGTACCCTGTATTACTATTTCAATGACAAGACTGATCTGTATCTGGCCATCAATAATCGGGGATTGACGATCCTGACTGAACAGTTTGCATCCGTTATTGCGGAAGATCGTACCGGACTTAAGATGGTAAAGCGCCTCGGTGAGGTATATCTCCGCTTCGTCCGGGAATATCCTGACTATTTTCACACCTTTATGTATCATGAGAACTCGGACATCCTTGTGAACCAGTCAAGTAAAATGGCAAATAAGTGCGAAAACATGGGTAAAAAGGCGTTCACCTTCGCAGTGCGGGCATTCCAGATCGGGATTCAGGACGGCACCATCAACAGCGCATATCAGCCGGAACGGCTTGCTCTTCAATTTTGGGGTAGCCTCAGGGGGATCATGCAACTTTTTTACTATCATTCCGATGCAGAAAATGACCGGATCTTCGAGAACGAAGACTTAGAGGTCGAGCCAATGTTTAACGATTTTATCAGTATTTTTTTACGCGGCATACAAAACCAAAACAACAATAACTAGTGTTCAAACAATATGAATAATCCAGAAAAAATAACCCGAACCATTTTTATCGCTGCGACAGTATTATCCGCTGTTCTTTTCACGGCCAAAGTTGGCATTGCCCAACGGGCGGATTCAGCGGCAATACCAGTCGACCTTGAGGACAACGGCCAAGACAGGATAGTTACGGTCAAGCAGGCAGTGGAAATCGCTCTGGCAAATAATACCCAGATGAAACAGGCATTACTTTCAGTGAAAGATGCCGATCAGCAGGTACTTTCCGCCTGGGGTGAAGTGATGCCCAGTATCTCCTCCGATATGAGTTATACCAGAAATATGGAGATCCCGGTTAATTTTATCCCCGCCCGGGTGTTCGATCCCTCCGCCCCAGCCGGACAACTGGTGCCGGTACAGTTCGGCACGGACAATAACTGGTCCGGAGGCATTACCATAAATCAGACCCTTTTCAGCGGCCAGGCGCTGGTAGGGATCAGCAGTTCGGCGGTGTACAAGTTGGTGCAATCAGAGAATTACCGGGCGACCTCCCAGCAAATCGTCACCCAGACCAGAATTGCATATTATAATGTATTGATTGCCGAAGAACGTCTCTCCCTCCAGCAGGCCTCCATCAGGCGCCTCGAGAAGAACCTGAAGGAAAACCAAGCCAGGCAGCGCGCAGGGCTGCTGGACGAATATGACGTACTCCGGGTCGAAGTACAGTTAAGCAATCAGCGCCCGCAACTCACCCAGGCGGAGTACGCGGTGTCCAAAGCCTATCGTGAGTTGAAAATCACCATGGGATTACCCCTGGAGTTTGACTTCAGGGTGGAGGGCAACCTTAGGGAGTATAACCTTTCTGATCGGTCGTCGGCGGATTCCGTCAATGCGAGTCTGAAATCACTGGATACAATGACCCCGTTGGTTTTGGATCCGTCCATTGGATTGACAGAAAAAGCGTTTGACCTTCGGGGAGATTTACGCATCCTGGATGCCAGAGATGAACTCACCGATCGCCAACTACTTGCGGCCCGTAGCCGGTACTTCCCTTCACTCTCGGCATCGTATCAATTGCGTTGGAATGCTTCTGAGCGTGGCGATCCCAACTTTTTCGCCTCGGACAGGCAGCGAGCCCGTTCCCAGGCGATCTCCCTGAGCTTCAGCCTCCCCCTTTTCCAGGGAATGCAAAGACATACTGCCGTGCAGCGAGCGCAGATCCAGGAAAAAGAAATCGCGCTGCAGCGGGAAAACGCCAGGCGTGCCGCGAAAAACGAAATCCAGTCTGCCAGGGAATCCATCCGGCAGGCGCTTGAAACCGAAGAAGCCCGGATAAAGGCCCTTCGGCAGGCCCGGCGCGGATATGAAATAGCCAATACCCGCCTCGATCAGGGGATCGGGAGCCAGCTCGACGTAACCAACGCCGAGATCCAATACCGGGAAGCCGAGCTCAATTATGCCGTGATGGTCTTTAATTATCTGCGCGCCAAAGCCAGATATGATCAGGCACTTGGTATGGTACCATTTGTTGATAAAACCACAAATCCGATTGAAGAAGGACAATAACTGTGCGAAAGACATATTTGACATACACGATTCTATTCACCTTGCTTGCCGGTCTTATCGGGTGCGGAAACAGTACGCCCCCCCAGGAGGATGCCGCCGTTAAAACGGTCAATGTGGAAACCGTGACGATACAGCCCAGAGAATTTTCCAGTTATCTCCGCCTGGTTGGCACGACCGAAGCTGCCAATGATGTACGGCTGTCAGCGGAAGCAAACGGACGTATCTTGCGGTACGAAGTGGATAAAGGAGATTTCGTCAGGTCCGGTGATCTTATAGCAAAAATTGACAATGCCCAACTCCGGGAGGAACGGGACCGGCTGCAATCGGCAACTGAGCAAGCACGCCAGGTATATCTCCGCCAGAAGAAGGTCTGGGAGGAAGATAGTATCGGGTCCGAGATCCAGTATTTGAACGCAAAATATAATTACCAGCAGAGTAAATCGGCGCTACAGGGCATCGAAGTCCAGCTACAAAACACTGAAGTCAAAGCCCCTTTTGATGCACGGATTGAAGATATACTCACCGAAGCGGGTGAAATGGCCGCAGTAGGCACGCCCCTGGTTCGGCTTATTGCATCAGATATCATAAAAATTACAGCCGGGGTTCCCGCCAGATACGCGAATTCCGTTACCCCTGAAAAACATGTCAAAATTTGGTTCGATACCCAGGTACAAGATACCCTGGAAGGTGACCTCACCTTTGTTGGCAACAGTATTGACCAGCAGAGCCGAACCTTCGAAATCGAAATTGTATTACCAAACGATGCCCATCGCTACAAAATCGGGATGCTGGCAAATCTCCGGCTCCGGACCCTCCATCGTCCCAATTCAGTTGTCGTAGGTGAAGAATTTGTATATGAATCCGAAAACGCACGCCATGTATACGTTGTGAATAACACTGATTCCGGAGAACCAATCGCCAGCAAACGCCGAGTTCAGCTTGGTCCACGACAACAGAACAATGTACTGGTAGAGTCCGGGCTGGAGATGGGTGAGCGCCTCATCACCGTAGGCTCCTCCTTCCTGGAAGACGGGATGCGTATCAATGTAGTCTCCGAACGATAACCTCCTTTCTATATAATTAATAATGTGAGCGAATGACGACCAAATTATGGCTGAACAAAACGATCGGAAAGAATTTTGGCTGAGTTCCTTCAGCGTAAAAAACCGGATTAGCGTCCTGGTTATGATAGCACTCATCGCTATCATGGGTATTCGAAGTTATCTCGCCATTCCCAAGGAAGCCCAGCCGGATATTACAATACCAAACGTCCTGGTAATCACCCTGTACCCTGGTGTTTCACCGGAGGACATGGAAAGCCTCATCACCCGAAAACTGGAGGACGAACTCAGCAATATCTCCGATATCAAGGAGATGACCTCCACCTCTTCCGAAGGGTATTCCAACATTATGATGGAGTTTAATACGGATGTGAATATGGATGAGGCCCTGCAGAAAGTTCGGGAGAAAGTTGATCTGGCTAGACCGGAACTGCCGGATGACGTCGAAGAGCCGATGATTCAAGAGATTAACCTGTCGGAATTCCCGATCATGCAGGTGAATGTCTCTGGTGATTACGGCCTTGAAAACCTGAAAACCGTCGCGGAGGATCTCCAGGATAAATTTGAAACTATTCCCTCTGTTCTGGAGGTTAATCTGTCCGGTGGGCTCGAAAAGGAAGTCCAGGTTAATGTAGATCTGCCAAAATTAAAATATTACGGGCTGGCTTTCTCCGATATTATCTATGCTATCCAGGGTGAAAATGTGACCATCCCCGGCGGAAATATTGACGTCGGCACTAAAAAATTCCTCCTGCGGATACCCGGTGAATACGAAACACCCAAGCCCATTGAAGATATCGTCGTTTCCGCCCCAGGCGACAGACCGATTTACATCCGGGATGTTGCAGAGGTCAAATTCGCCAACAAGGATCGGGAGACTTACGCAAGTTTAGACGGAAGTCCGGTCATCAGTCTGTCGATCACGAAACGAAGCGGACAAAATATCATCGAGACCGCTGAGGCGGTAAAGGAAATAATCAACGAAGAGCTTCCGGGGCTCCCGCCCTCAACCGACATTAAAATTACATCTGACCAGAGCAAAAATATCGATTCCATTGTGACAAGCCTGGAGAACAATATTATCTCCGGACTTTTGCTGGTCATTGGAATTCTACTCTTTTTTCTCGGCCTGCGAAATGCTTCATTTGTCGGGGTAGCCATTCCTCTTTCCATGTTCACGGCATTTATCATCATTGACAGTATCGATATGACCATGAACATGGTGGTGCTCTTTTCCCTGATCCTTGCCCTGGGAATGTTGGTGGATAATTCCATCGTGGTAGTGGAAAATATCTATCGCTATCTGGAGGAAGGATTCGACAACTTTGCAGCAGCCAAGAAAGGCACAGGCGAAGTGGCCGCCCCAATAATCTCTGGAACGGCAACCACGCTTGCGGCCTTTTTTCCGCTTACCTTCTGGCCGGGTATCGTCGGCGAATTTATGTCCTACCTCCCTATTACCTTAATCATCACCCTGGGAAGTTCGCTGTTTGTAGCCCTGGTAATTAACCCGGTGCTCTGTGCCCTTTTTATGGATGTAGATCATAAAAACAACGATTCCAAACCCCGTATGACCAAAAAGGGGAAATACACAACAGGTGTAATCGGCGCCCTTCTTCTCGGTGGCTTCCTGCTAAGTGATTTCCTCACCTGGATTATGCTCCTCGTGGCTGCGTTCCTCTTATGGATAGGGCACAAATTCATTCTGAAGCCGCTGGGTGACTGGTGGCAGACACGTGGCTTGAACCGGGTGCTGAATATATATGAGCGACAGCTTCGCTGGGCGCTGGATAATCCCGGAAAGATTTTCGGGGTCTCTATCGGCGTCCTTTTTCTCAGTTTTGTAGTCTTTAGTATGTTTAACAGCGGTGTGGAATTTTTCCCGGAGGATATTCCACCGAGCGATGCATATGTACAAATTGAAGGACCGGTCGGCACCAACGTCGAATTTACCAAGCGAACTGTCGACAAAATTTTGGCCAAGGTGCCAACCATTCCCCATCCCGGTGATGTGGAAAGTGTCCTTTCCACAGCCGGATCCGCAATATCTGCAGGATTCGGCAATCAGGGCAGTTCGTCGCACCGGGGAACCGTCGTATTGAATTTCGTGGATTACCAGGAGCGCAAAGGCAGTTCTATTGAAGCGATGGAATACATGCGCTCAGAATTTCCAAAGGGTATCGCCGGTGCAAATATCACGGTGGAGCGTCCACAGGCGGGTCCACCTACCGGTAAGCCGATCAATTTGGAAATCTCCGGCCAGAGCATGGAAACGCTCACAGAAATTTCCAATGAAGTCCTGAACATTCTGGAAAACGATCCGGTGTATGCCAAGCTGGAAGGCCTGGAGTCCGATCTGCCGGAAGGCCGGCCTGAAGTGCAGATCCGGGTGGATCGGGAAAAAGCGGCGGTGTTCGGGCTGTCCACCAGCGATATCGGCTCGACCGTACGACAGGCGGTAAGCGGTGCCACAGCGTCGCAATATCGTGACGGCAAAGATGAATACGACATCACCGTCCGGCTGGCAGAAGAATATCGAAACGATCTGAATACCCTTTCGGATCTGAATGTTATGGCCGAAGAGGGTCGTCAGATTCCGCTCTCTTCGGTGGCGGACTGGACGGTGGGCGAGGGATTCGGTGGAATCAATCATATCGACGGTACCCGGGTTATTACCGTAAGTGCCGATGTACGTTCCCCCTACCAGGCCAATGCGGTATTGGGTGAAGTGCAACAGGCCCTCCAGCCGTACCTGTCAGACGTACCATCCGGGTACTCGACAACTTATACAGGTCAGCAACAGGAGCAGCAGGAAGCCCAGGATTTTCTCTCCGGTGCTTTCCTCATTGCCGTATTCCTGATGGCCTTTATCCTGATTTCGCAGTTTAATTCCGTCTCCAAACCGATCATTGTATTGACTTCTGTAATCATGTCCATCTCCGGTGTACTATACGGACTCGTCATCTTCCAGATGCCGTTTGGCATAATCATGACCGGTGTCGGAATTATATCTCTGGCCGGAGTCGTGGTCAACAACGCCATAGTCATGATTGATTATATTGACATTCTCCGCACCAGAGATAACCTGTCGCTGTACGATGCCCTTGTAGAAGGGGGAAGAGTCCGTTTTCGTCCGGTTATTCTGACGGCAATCACTACGACATTAGGATTGATCCCCCTGGCAATCGGGTTCAACCTGGATTTTATTGTCCTCACCAGCAATCCTGCAGAATTTTTCAGGCACCTTGGGCAATACCTTTATATGGGTGGTGAGCAGGCAGCGTGGTGGAGTCCGATGGCCACAGCCGTCATCACAGGGCTCCTCTTTGCTACATTTCTTACCCTCATTGTTGTGCCCGTATTGTATCTCCTGATTGAGCGAGGTAAAAAAGGAACAACCCGATTCCTGTTCGGTACTGATTCCGTGGGCGTACTCGGACCTGATGATGCAGAGTGACGTCACCTGATACTTAATTTGGTCAACGATCTGGCGCCATCTCCCGACAATGTCTATCTCTTAAATCACAAGTAAATCCTCGATTCTGTTCCAGAAGGAATGGAAATTCAATTCCCGGTATTATTGCAATGTTGGGTAAAATATCACTATATTTGCTCTATTTGAAATAATGAACCAGCATAAAAACTACGAAGCGAATTCATTGAATAGTAACAAGGTACTTCGATTTCTCAGGCCGTTAATAGACGATTCAAAACAGAATAACGATTCAGTTTATTTTCAATATCGGTTTCGGGTTGATCACTGCGCCCTGCTCACCTATTTAAAAAATAATGCCCCTGTCAATGGCAAACTCGCCTATTGGGATCTGCCGAAAGAAAATTTTTCCTTTCTGGCTTTAGGAGACGTAGCGGAATGGACGGCAAATGGACCCCAGCGATTTGCCGGGACTGGCCGCAGACTGGAACAATTGCAAAGTCGCCTGTCAATCCTGAACGAATCAACAGCGACAACCCAGATGCCGGCGATTTTATTTTTCTCTTCCTTTTTCCATCAGATAGCACAGGACTCTGAATGGGACGGGTTCTCGCCCGCCAAACTCTATCTCCCGGAAATACTGATTGCCAAAGATGGTGAAACAGTAACCATCTGCCTAAATTACGAAATCACGGGAAATACAAACCCGGATTCCCTGCTCAGTGACATCCAACAGCAGGAAGATGCCTTCAGAGCATTCTCAGCGAGTACCGACTTTTCCCTAACAGATTCTGTCGTCGAGCTTGCCCCGTATCTTAACGGCGAAAAGCCCCAATGGATTCGAGCAGTTAACCGGAGCATTTCCTCTATCAAAGATCATGAGATTGACAAGGTTGTTCTTGCGAAAAAATCCGAAATCGACGTGGTCAGCACGGCGCCGCTTTACGATACCCTTCGCAACCTGCGTTCAATTTATCCCGGCTGCGTCACCTTTCTGTTTAGAGAAGCCAACGGGAAAGCCTTCTTCGGAGCGACACCGGAATGGCTCGCAAGAATGCATGATGGTATTTTGACGTGTGACGCGCTTGCCGGATCCATAGGACGAAGCGAGAATCCGTCTGTTGACCGGCAGCTGGGCCAGGAACTTCTGGAGAGCAGAAAAAACAGGTCAGAGCACGATTTTGTCGTGCAATACCTGGAAAACAAAATGCAGCATCTTGCCGATGATACCCGGAGTCAGGATGCACCAACGCTGAAAAAACTTTATAATGTGCAACACCTATATACCAAGATGACGGGCCGGCTGAAATCAGGAGTCTCGCCAATGCAGGTGGTCGAACAGCTGCATCCCACACCTGCGGTGGGTGGAATTCCATCGGAAACCGCTCTGGATTTCATCAGGAAGGTCGAGGAGTTGGAGCGCGGCTATTACGCTGCTCCCATGGGTTGGATATCCGCGGATGGAGACTTCGATTTCGCCGTGGGACTCCGATCCGGGTTGCTCGACTCTGAAACCCTTCATTTATATGCAGGCGCTGGAATCGTAGAGGGCTCCGATCCCGACGACGAATACGAAGAACTCCAGCTGAAGCTCCAGCCCCTGCTGAACGCCTTCCAGGCTGCACCGGTACATGAGTAATTCACCGAGGCAACTTAACCTCCGCTGGGCCGATACTTTTGTTAATTCACTTTCCCGGTATGGAATCCGAAACGTCTGTATTACTCCCGGTTCCCGATCCACCCCTCTGACGCTGGCATTTACCCGACATCCGGATTTTACAGCCTATTCCCACATCGACGAGCGCTCCGGCGCCTTCTTTGCGCTGGGTTTGTCGAAATCCTCCGGACTGCCCACTGTGCTCGTCTGCACCTCCGGGACTGCCGGAGCGAACTTTTATCCTGCCATTATTGAAGCTGCCGCCAGTGAAACGCCACTTATTGTATGTACCGCAGATCGACCGCCGGAATTACACGGCACAGGGGCGAACCAGACGATAGACCAGCGACATCTCTATGGACGTCATGTTCGTTGGTTTCACAACGTCGGTCTTCCCAGCGATGTGGATGCTGAGTTTGAAAAATTGCGGGATGCCACAATCACAGCTGTGGAGGCGGCCATGAGCAGTCAGCAGGGGCCTGTACACCTGAATTTCCCCTTTCGAAAGCCACTGGAACCGGAATCATTGCGCGATCTTCCGGTGTTGGAATCCGTGGAAGAATCAGCAGAAATTCCCAGGGATAATCCGCGCCCACTTTCCGATGACGATATCTCCTACATCGCCGAGGCCATCGACCGTTCCCAGCATGGGTTAATATTAGCCGGACCGCTTTCCGTCAATCGCTCCGCCAGGGAATCTATCCTCAAAATCGCCGAACTTTTGAGTTATCCCATACTGGCGGACGGGCTGTCCGGATTCCGCTTCGGATATGAAACGTCACAACTGCTAATACACCACGCATCAGATATTCTTCGATCAAAAGACCTTCCGAAAGCATTCTTTCCCGACCTCATTCTGCGGTTCGGCAGGATGCCGACCTCTAATACGTTGAATACATTTCTGTCGAATCATAAAAAGGCCGAACAGATACTTTTCAACCAGACTGGGAGAATAGATGATGCAACACATTCAGTAAATCGTATAATTCCCTGTAATATTGGCGAGTTATATAAAAATATATCTGCAGGATTTAGCAGCGATATTTCAAAAACTCAGGCAACATTACTGAAATATTATTTTTCTGCAGAAAAACAGATAAAGCATCTTGTCGAAGAGAATTCATGGCCGGATGATGCACCCAGTGAACCAGGAATCTTTCCGGCGTTAATCCCCCTGATACCGGCCGGTTCCCAACTCATGTTATCCAACAGCCTGCCGGTTCGGGATCTGGACTGGTTTGCGCCATCGTCGGAAAAAGATATCAACGTCTACTTCAATCGCGGTGTCAGCGGTATCGATGGTATAATCTCAACCGCATTCGGTATCGCCGCACAGGACGGAAAGCCGACGGTTCTGGTCACTGGCGACCTGGCCTTTCATCACGACATGAATGGCCTGCTGGCATGGAAACGATATCAGATTCCTCTGACCATCGTCCTCATCAATAATGATGGCGGCGGTATCTTTGACATGCTGCCCATCTCAAATTTGGATGAAGCGAAATACCGGGAGTATTTCCAGACCGCTCATGGGCTGAATTTCCGTAAATTTGTGGAGGGATTCGGAGGTAATTTCCACTCCGTTCAATCCCGTCAGGACTTTCGCCAAAAGATATCGCAGACCCTTAATTCGGATTCTCTTGACGTCATTGAGGTGAAGACTGAGAGCAAGGCTTCAATGAGTCATAGGCGGGAAATCTGGGATGCTATTGCCGATGAAATTTCAGTTCTATGATTAATCCCGCTTAAATTCCGCGTAGCGGGTTTAAGCGGGAGATAATTAGATTTGTGGGAGTAGCCTGCCTCGCAATGAGATTGCGAGGCTGATACTAAAAGCCTTGGAATCTCATTCCAAGGCGGAGATGGACCGGGTGAGAACCAGCGAAAGCAGAGACTTCCAACAAACTCGCTCTTTTAGATGAAAGACAGAAGACACCAGACACAGGACGTTTATAACAATAACACGATAACACCCAAACACAGTAACATAATAACACCTTTTCGAAAAACACCGATTAAGAGTAAGATTAGGATTAAGAAACAACGGCACTGCGCCTAACCCTGGATATGTATATCTCTACAGGCTCCGTATCTTTGAATATTGAAGGCGATCACGATCCCGCTGTTGACCGCCCTCCCCTGATATTCCTCCACGGCTTTACGTTGTCTTCGGAGGATTGGAAACCGCTGCTGCCATATTACACCCAAGATTTCCAACCAGTAGCAATTGATTTAATCGGGCATGGAAAGAGCGACGCTCCTGTGGATTTGGGATATTATTCCATGGTGCACTGTGTGGAACAAGTCGCGGGCCTTTTGGCACAGATTGGTATATCTTCAGCGCACTGGATTGGCTATTCCATGGGGGGACGCGTCCTTCTTTCTCTGGCAAAAGCATATCCGGAACTTGTGAATTCCATGGTACTGGAGAGTACTACTCCCGGGATAGCGAATGACAGGAAACGGGCAGAACGACTGAAGCGGGATCGGCAGATGGCCCGGTTTATCCGGCGGAATCCAATCGATGCCTTTGTGGAACGATGGATGAACCATCCAATATTCGAGTCTCAGGGGGCTGTCGCCGAAGAGAAACTTGAAAAAGCCAGACAAATCCGGCTGCATCAATCCTCCATCGGACTGGCGAATAGTTTGGAAGGTATGGGCCGCGGAGCCATGCCCCATCTCTGGGAAGATCTTCAGGACATGGTAATGCCGATCTTGTTGATAACGGGTGAACTGGATAAATCTCATATTGAAACTCACGTAGAAATGGCGCATGCGTTACCGAAGACGCAATCAGTCGTGGTAGAGGATGCAGGCCACAATATTCACTTTGAACGTCCGACAAAATTTGTTGAAATTACGGGACAATTCTATCGCGAAATCGACGAATAAGCAGAGGGGGAATATATGTCCATAGAGTGGCAACAGTTCGGGGATTACCAGGATATTATCTACGAAAAGGCGGAGGGCATTGCCAAGGTGACCATCAACCGGCCGGAAGTGCGGAATGCTTTCACTCCGGTGACGGTGCAGGAGATGCACAACGCCTTTGCTGACGCTCGGGAGGATCAGGAAATCGGATGTGTCCTGCTGGCCGGCGCCGGTCCTGCCAAAGATGGGAAATACGCGTTTTGCTCCGGCGGTGATCAGAAGGTGCGTGGGGATGCCGGCTACGTCGGTGATGACGGCGTGCCTCGCCTGAATGTGCTGGATTTGCAGAAACTCATCCGTTCCATGCCGATCCCGGTGATCGCGCTGGTAGCGGGCTACGCAATCGGCGGCGGACACGTCCTGCATGTGGTCTGTGATCTGACCATCGCTGCTGAGAACGCCATCTTTGGGCAGACTGGCCCGAAGGTCGGCAGCTTCGATGGCGGATTCGGCGCCAGCTATCTGGCCCGGAGCGTGGGGCAGAAAAAGGCGCGTGAGATCTGGTATTTGTGCCGCCAGTATGATGCGCAGGAAGCGTTGGATATGGGATTAGTCAATACCGTAGTTTCTGTGGATAAACTCGAGGAAGAAGGCGTCCAGTGGGCGCGTGAAATCCTAGAAAAAAGTCCGCTGGCGATCCGCTGCCTCAAATCCGCCTTCAACGCCGAACTGGACGGTCAGGCGGGCATCCAGGAGCTTGCTGGCAACGCCACCCTGCTCTTCTATATGACCGAAGAGGGCCAGGAAGGCAAGAATGCCTATTTGGAGAAACGGAAGCCGAATTTCAAAGATAAACCTCGGCTGCCGTAAAGATGGGTATAGAGGTATAGGGTATAAGGATGGCCTCCCACCTGCTGTCGGTGATCGCTTACAGCGTCGCCGACAGTTCACTCATCAATCATCGATTTGCGAGCATCCCTACTACCCAAACCAACATCGGGAATGAAGAATGAAATTATGGGAAATCGGAACAGATTGAATTTCCATCAGTCCCTCAGGGATTCCTTTGTGGCAGAATTCCCATTGTCCAATTTCCAGGTGCCCCCCCAACACCCGGAATTAAAAATGAAAAGTGAAGATTGAAGAAGTGAAAATCTGTTGGTTGTTCGTAGTTAGTGGTGAGTTTTATTATAATCAGCAGGGATCCAGAGGGAAATTGAATGCTTATGAACGATTTACCATATAACAACCAAGGACAACAAAAGCGGCTAAAGCCGCGACTACCAGCACTATCACGATAACACAATAACACTATAACACTATAAAACGCCGTTACAGGAACACTTGCCCCGAAGGGATCCCTTTTGGAAACACAGGAACACATTGACACTTTCCGGTTAAACTCCAATTAAGAGGTAAATTGTGATAAAGGTTAGGAATCATCAATAGTGGAAGGAACAGTACCAACCAAACCCAAAGCCTGGTTCCTCGCCTCCCGGCCGAAGACCCTCCCGGCAGCGGTTATGCCGGTACTCATTGGCAGTGCGGTCGCGTTTCACGATAGCGCGTTTACGCCCGGGCCAGCCCTTGCGGCGCTGTTCTGCGCCCTGCTCATCCAGATTGGGACCAACTTCGCCAACGACCTCCTGGACTTCAAGGCAGGCATGGATACTGAACAACGGCTTGGCCCGGAGCGCGCGGTGGCAAACCAATGGATATCGGAGCAAGAGATGTTCTGGGGAACGGTCACCGCATTCGGTCTGACAGTCCCGGTCGGACTGTATCTTATCTGGATTGCGGGATGGCCGGTACTTGCGATCGGTCTCTGCTCCATCGCTGCAGGGATCGCCTATACCGGCGGACCCTATCCGCTGGCGTATAATGGCCTCGGGGACCTGTTCGTGTTCATCTTCTTTGGACTCGTAGCCACGGTCGGCACATATTATGTCCAGGCGCTTCAGATAACGACTTTAAGCGTGCTTGTGGCAATACCAGCTGGTGCCCTGATAACCAATATTCTCGTGGTAAATAACTATCGGGATATCAAGACTGACCGGGAGACGGGAAAAAATACGCTTGCTGTAATAATAGGTCACTCCGGCAGCCGGATGGAATACCTCATTTTATTATTCCTGAGCTACGTCGTACCGGTCTTCCTGTTGTTTGTGTACGATTTCTCCTTGTTTATTCTCCTCCCCTTGCTTTCCCTCCCAATTGCAGTAAAGAATCTTCGTACCCTCTATTCCGACACCTGCGGTAAAGCGCTAAATCCTTTGTTAGAACGGACGGCACAGTTTTCACTCATCTTCGGCATTCTCTTCTCGATCGGTCTACTATTGTGAACATCACCGGAATACGATATAAACCGTATCGGATTCCCTTCGTAAAGCCCCTCAGAACGGCTTCAGGCGTAATATATTTCCGAAAGGGGGTTCTCATATGGTTGGACACCGAAAGTGAGGTGTCCGGCGTCGGAGAGGCCGCTCCCCTGTCAGGATTCTCGACAGAATTTTCAGAAGATGTCATACATGAGATTCATCGTTTGCAGGACCAGATAAAACAAACACCGGTAACGATTCCCGTGGAATTCGAACATATGCAAATTCCGGAGTTGCTTACTTCAGAATTACCTACGTTACAGTATGCGCTTGATACAGCACTTTGGGATTTGGCAGGTCAATTTACGAAAAAACCTGTAGCAGCCCTCCTTTCAACGAATCCCGCCCGTTCCATAGATGTAAACGGAACAATCGGCCAGCATTCACAAAAGAAGACGCTTACTGCTGCCAGAGAACTGGTTGAGGCCGGATTCCGGGTCTTGAAGATCAAAATCGGCAGAGCCCACTTTCAGGAAGATCTCGCCTGTATTCGTGTGTTGCGCGAATCCGTACCGGAAAGTATTCAACTCCGACTCGACGCCAATCAGGCATGGGCGCCGGAGGCGGCATTTGACAATCTTACGCAACTCGCAGAATACGATATCGAATATTGTGAACAACCGATCCCTGCAGGGGATTTAACTGCGCTTGCTAAACTGAAGAAGAATTCTCCGATTCCCATTGCTGCAGACGAAGATGCACGCACGCTCGAGTCGGTGAAAAAAATTACTGACAGACGAGCAGCCGATGTCATTATCCTGAAACCGGGTTTTCTCGGTGTCCGGACAACTATCGAAGCGATAAAATTCGCCGAATCTCACAATATGCGTGTTGTCCTGACATCTGTGTTCGATACTACAGTTGGACGTGCAATGGCATGCCAGCTGGCTGCCGCTTTTCTTCCGGGCGAAACCCACGGGCTCGCGGATGGATACCTGCAGGCTGATTTTGCCGAAATGAGCTACACCACGCAAGATGGTAAAGTTATTATACCGGATTCTCCTGGTCTTGGAGTCGAGGTCGACTCGGATTTGGGTGAATTGTTTGTCAAATGAAGGCCGGATTTACACACTGGCTGCTTTCAGCAGCCCGCAGAGTGCCTGAATCCATCGCTCTGGAATGCGAAGAGCGATCCTGGACCTATTCTCAACTTTTTACCGCATCATTCCTCTTGTCAAGGAAACTAAAATCCAGGGGAATTTCATCCGGTTCCAGGGTCGCAATAATTAGCCAGAATTCACCAGCCCAGGTTATTGCAATCCATGCGGTCACCCTGCTTAATTGTGTAGTCACTCCGATCAATCACCGGTTTTCACATGAGGAGCTCAAAGCAAATTTATCATTAATTGATCCTGAACTGGTAGTGTATGATGATACTTTGGAACTTTCTTCTCTCTCCACCGTCAACACAGAATCACTTCCGCTCTCATCCGTGGAGCTGTTTCCCAGAAAGACCGTAGAATGGCCTGAGGTAAATTTACCTTCCGATTCGACTGGCGTAATTTTTCTCACATCCGGAACGACCGGAACGCCGAAAGCTGTTTCCCTGACGTGGTGGAACCTGGCCAGCAGTGCAATCGCTTCCGCTCTGAATCTGGGGGTCGATGAAAATGACAAGTGGCTGACCGTTTTACCGTTGGATCACATGGGCGGATTTTCCATACTTATCCGGTCAGCTATCTACGGGACAGCGGTAGTTCTTCACCGAAAATTCGATGCGTCCCGTGCTATGCATTCCATTCAATCCGATGATATAACCATGGCCTCCCTTGTTCCCACGATGTTACGGCGTTTATTGAACCAAGGCCTCTCTGGCGAAAATGATCTTCGTGCCGCTCTCATCGGAGGTGGCCCTGCTACTCAGGATCTGTTAGAGGCTGCAATAGAAAAAGGTATACCGGTTTGTCCAACCTACGGAATGACGGAAACCAGTTCGCAGTTGACTACCCTTTCTAAAGGGGAAGTGAAAAGCAGACTTGGCTCCTCCGGAAAACCGCTTCCGATGATGCAGGTCAAAATTATTGACCGAGACGGTGTAAAAAAGGAAACAGGTCAGACAGGAGAAATCGCCGTACGGGGGCCGAATGTCACATCCGGATATTTAGATGCTACAGAAACGAACGAGGGGAGATTGAAAAACGGCTGGCTGCTCACCGGTGATTACGGATATGTGGATTCCGATGGTTACCTCTATCCCGTTGGACGACGTGAAGATCGCATCGTCAGCGGCGGCGAAAATATCAGCCCCGCTGAAGTGGAATCGGTGTATCGGGCGCACCCGGCAATCCAAGATATCTGCGTGTTCGGAATCCCCGATCCGGAGTGGGATGAAATTGTTGTTGGGGCTGTCATTTTAAATAATCCGGAAAAAAATTCAGTAGCAGATCTTTTGAAAATACGGTTTGAAAATCTTGCAGGATTTAAACATCCAAAGAAATTATTCACCGTAAAAGAACTCCCGAGAACAGCATCCGGAAAGGTGAAACGTTCATCGCTTCGGGATCGATTTTCCCCTGAGTAAAATTCGCGTTTTTTTAAATTTTCGGTGTTACTAAGAGTACATTCCGACACAATATACAGGTGAACATTTTTGCATTTTTCCTATTTCTAATGGAATTTTTATGCAATAATTCTCTATAAGCCACACTATATACATGGTATAAACCTAATTTTTAAAGAAGTTGCCTATAATTTAAGTCAATAAAAGCAACCGCTACTTTTTAGGTATTCATAGTTTATCGGCCACATATTTAGTGTTAAAATTTCTTAGTCGGAATCTTAAAAAACGAGTGACTGAATTTATATTCTGTTTGGTTTTTGGTTGGTGATAATCAAGTGTTTTGGCGTTTATCTGCGTGCAATTCTTTTTTTAAAAATCCCATCCGAAATAGAAATAGAATGCATCGTCTCCGCGCGAGGTTTCCCCGTAGCCGAGTTTCAGCGGACCGGCCGGAGTTGTGACGCCAACACCGATTCCCACCCCGTGGAAAAAATCCTTCCGGCTAATTTCGTACAGGACTTCCCTGGAGAAGGCAGCTATATCGTAGCGGGTATAAAAATTCAGGTCGAACAGTGAACTGACCGGCATACGATATCGGTATTCCAGGCTTCCCCGATAGAGCTTATTTCCCCGAACCTGCATTTCCTGCAATCCAAAGAATGAATCGATACCGCCAAGCGTAAACCACTCCGAAAATGGCAACGTCTGATCACCTACCCCAATCCGAATACCTGGGTGAATGGTATTCCTTTCCAGGAAGGTAAAGTACCAATCCGTCTGCAGTTCGAACCTGCTGAATCCCCGATCTCCGGCGATGGTTTTGGAAGCCGTTTCATAGGATACCATCTGATAATTCCCCGTCTGGGCAAAGACTGTCCGGTCTTTTGTGTCGATCACTGAACTCGCAGCAAGACTCACCAGAGTGTAATCCGAATTGTATCGATCTCCCAGCGATGCGGGACCGCCAATTATGACCCGTTGCGCCTTCCCTGTAAAATCGACGAGTCCGAGCCGGGCAATCTGGTGACCTAGTGAATAGGAAACGAAACTCCGGTCGATGGTAAAATTACTTATCTGGAAGTCGCTTTCCTCTTCGTAAATCCGATGCCAGTCCCATTCGTATCCGACCGCAAAATTATAGGTGATATACGACTTGAATAGCCGGTTGGATGAATAATGTCCATGGGCATAGAATTCCTCTGTCCCCATCTTCAATTCGGTTGATACCCGCACTCCTCGTCCACGAAAGTTTTGGTGCTCTAAAGTTATAATTCCGGCATTGCCCCGCTGATTATTGACTTTATATCCGAATTTTGTACTCAGGTATCGTTTTTCCAACACGTGAAAAACAACATCCCATCCATCGCTTTCCGGGGCCGGAATAAACTCCACGCCGGCATAATCAAACAATTCTGTGCTATAAATATTCGTAATTGATCGATTAACCCTATCGTTCCGCACCGGATCGCCTGGATTGAAATTCACTTCTCTGGTCACCACAAACCGCTGAGAAATTCGGTTACCTTCCACCCGGATAGCATTGACCTGCCCTTCCGATACCTGTATGGATATAACGCCGTTCTCCGGCTTCCAACGGACGCTATCCACCCTGGCCAGCGGATATCCCGCTCGCCGGTACCTGTGTAACAGATTGGTGAGCATCCCCTCGAGCATTTGAGGGTTATACGGCACGCCAACCATCGCCATTAGATGCCGCTTCAAAATTGAATCAGGAAAAACCGTGTTGCCTGATAAATTCACTGATTGAGTAACCGGGTTTTCCTTTACCTGGAGTTCCAGAATATTCCGATCCCCCTGGGATTTTACAACGGCTACCGCGTTAGTGAAGTATGCTGAGCCAATGAGATATGTGACCGATGAGTCAATCCGGCTGCCAGTGAGTCGTACCGGGAATGTCACCTGGTTGAGCCGGGCAATCTCGAGGACATTGCCATCAGTCAGATGGCTGTTCCCGATAATATTGACCCGATCCAGTGTGAACTTATTGGTATCTGTTCGAGTGACCTCCTGAATCTTCTGTCTGATCTGCTTCGCCGCTTGCTCGCCCGCTTTGTATCCGCGTCTGATATATTCAGCGGACAGAGTATCGGCAGATTCAACGTCGCCCTGGAAGTTCGGAGAGATCACGATGTCGGCTTCATCCAGCGCTTCATCCCTGCTGGTGTTCATCAGTATATTGATAACCTGATCTGCCACCGTAAGCAGGTTTTTCAACTCCTTTGGTTCGTATAATTTAGCCCGAACATCCACGGCGATAACTATATCAGCCCCTAAATCTCTGGAAAGAGAAATCGGGATATTGTCGGCGACGCCTCCATCGATAAGCCGATGGCCCTGGTAGCGCACCGGCGCGAGCACCATGGGGATTGACATACTCGCCCTTATTGCGTGGACCCAGTCCCCCTGCCCAATCACCACCCGATTCCCCGTTTCCAGTGCAGTCGCCACCGCCCTGAACCGGACGCGGTAATTGTCGAAATTCCGGATAGTATTCATCGGTGATCGCATATACAGCGATGTCAGTTCCCTGCCAATCCCCTGCCCGGGGGTGATGGAGATAGGTATATATGGTCGCAAACTATCAAACCGGACATCGATCAGGTATTTGCTGGCCTGCTGCTTTTGGCTGATGAACAAATTCCGGCGTTGAGTCTGATCGATAAACAGGGTTTCATAGTCGATGGATTTGGCTATACTGTCGATTTCCTCCACCGAATATCCGAGGGCGTACAACCCACCGATAATGCTCCCTGCGCTGGTGCCGGTGATATTATCAATGGGAATATCATTTTTCCGGAGTGCATGCAATACTCCGGCGTGGGCAATTCCTTTCATTCCGCCGCCGGAAAGCGCGAGTCCGATTTTCGGGCGTTTGATCTTCCTGTAGGTGATCCCCGGAAATGCGTGAGATTCGTACTGTTCAGTCTGAGCAATAAAAGTGGCCACAATCTCGCTTCCATTTTCATTTCCCTGAGCGGTGGCATAAGTGAGAGCGCCGGGGAGTACCAGGGAGGCGATAAGTACTATTTGAAATAATAGGCCGGGGTTTGCAAGTGTACGGGGATTCAATTGTTATAGTGATACCGTGTTATAGAGTTATTGTTAAAGACGTCATGAGTCGAGTGCCCTCTGTCGGTTGTCAAAAACGCTCAGCCTGTTAATTGTCCCGCTTGTGTTGGGTCTCGTTCTAACTTTCCAAGTCCTGGAATGATTCACTTGGGCGAAATCAAAGCTCCGCTTCTCCATGTATAAAATGGCATGCCCGCTACCGTCGCCGACCGCTTCCAGCGTCGGTGACGGTATTTATAGTCAAGACGACGACTGTCGGCGATGCTGGAAGCGGTCACCGACAGGAGTTGCTTTTAGGCTGTAGGCTGCACGTAACATTTTTACACAAACGCCTCTATCCCGGTGATGTCGGCTCCGATGATCAGCCGGTGGATGTCGTGGGTCCCTTCATAGGTATAGACCGACTCGAGATTCATCATATGCCGGATTACCGGGTACTCGTCCAGGATGCCGTTTGCGCCAAGAATCTCCCGTGCCGTACGCGCTGTATCCAGCGCCATACTGACGTTATTCATCTTGGCCATGCTGACCATCTGATGGCGCATCTTATCCTCATCTTTATTCCTCCCAAGATGATACACCAACATTTGTCCCTTGGTGATCTCCGTCACCATCGTGACGAGTTTATCCTGAATCAGCTGAAAGGAGGCAATCGGCTTGTCGAACTGGATTCGTTCCTTTGCGTAATTGAGCGCCGTTTCATACGTTGCCATCGCCGATCCGACTGCTCCCCAGGCGATACCGTACCGTGCCTGGGTCAGACAGCTCAACGGTCCGCGTAATCCTTCTACTTCCGGCAGAATATTTTCGGCGGGAATCCGCACATCCTCCATTATCAGTTCCGAGGTGATCGACGCCCGGAGCGAGAACTTCCCCTTCATCTCTGGCGCAGAGAAGCCTTCAGCATCTGTGGGGACGATAAAACCACGCACGACGCCGTCCAGCTTCGCCCAGACGATGGCTACATCCGAGATAGTTCCGTTGGTGATCCACATCTTGGTCCCGTTCAGGATGTAGGAGTCTCCATCTTTGACTGCTTTTGTCTTCATTCCTCCGGGATTCGAGCCGTAATCCGGCTCAGTCAGGCCGAAGCAACCGATGAGCTCTCCGGAGGCTAGTTTCGGGAGCCATCTTTGCCGCTGTTCCTCGCTGCCAAATTCATAGATCGGATACATCACCAGCGCACCTTGTACCGAGGCAAAGCTCCGGACTCCGCTGTCCCCGCGCTCCAGCTCCTGCATGATGAGACCGTACGCCACATTATTCAGATTCGGACAACCGTATTTCTCCGGCAGATTGGAGCCAAACAGCCCCAACTCCCCCATCTGACCTCCGACTTCCATAGGGAAAGTTGCTTCCCGGTGATGTTCTTCGATGACAGGGATGACTTCATTATCAACAAAGTCCCGGACCATGTCCCGGATCATGAGTTCCTCTTCCGAGAAATGGTCGTCCATTTTGAAATAATCCACACCCTGAAATTTAGCCATGTCTGCTCCTTTTACGCATCAATGTTTGCGGCCCGGGAGTGTATGATCCCGGTGGTTTTATTTGTAATCTAATCCTGCCATGGCGTGAGGATTGTACGCAGGGTTTGTCCGCTGCGTACGCTGGTCAACGCCTTCTCTATCTCCTCAAGCGGCATCCGTTTGGTCGCGAGTGCCTCAATATCATAATCACCTGCAACAACGTGTTCAAACAAGGTATAATACGAACTGACCGGACACCCGAGCACGCCGAAGATGCTCCGTTCTTCAAAAATAAGATTGGGCTCCGGAAATTTCACTTCGTTCCGGGTGTATCCTGCGACGATCAAGCGTCCCTCGGGTCCGAGGCACGTAAACGCCTGGTAAATGGTTCTCGGCGCACCGATAGCCTCGTAAGCCACATCGACGCCCCCATCTGTAAGATCCCGGACGTGCGCTCCCAAGTCCCGGATGCCGTGAGAATTCACGGTTTCGTCCGCGCCCATTTCTTCAGCCCACTGGAGTTTCAATGGGTTCATATCCAGCGCAATAACCCGCGCCCCAGCGTGTTTGGCGATCTGAATTGCAGCAGTCCCTAAACCACCCGCGCCGAACACCAGCAGCGTTTCGCCCTTTTGGATTTTTCCAACGTCGACTATCGCGTGAAAGCTGGTACCAAATGCGTCCGCCAATACGGCCCCTGTTTCCAGTGGAACTTCATCCGGTAGCGGAAGCGCACCACTGACAGGGACCTTCACATATTCCGCATAGCCGCCGTGAATTTTATTCCCCGGGATGGTACGTTCGCGGCAGAGATTGGTTTTGCCGCACTGGCAAAATGTACATTCTCCACACGGGATAACCACCGGCACCAGAACCCGTTGACCTTTTTTAACCGAATCCACGGCTTCTCCCACGGTTTCTACCGTCCCGGTGATCTCATGCCCCAAAATCACCGGTGGTTCCGTTAGCGGGGGTACACCATGATCGATAAAATGGAGATCCGTATGGCAGACTCCGCAGGCCGCAACTTTGATCAGGACTTCTCTCGCCCCCGGTACCGGTGTATCCCAGTCTTCAATCTCCATCGTGCTGTACGGTTTACGAAAAACGGCGGCTTTCATGATTTATAGAGGGTCTCCCATGCGATGTATTGTTGCTCTGTGACTCCCAATCCAGGTGCGGTCAGTTCAGAGAACGACCCGTTTTTGGCGCGCGGGCCTGTAAATGGATCATTGGATAGTAACAGGTTTCCGTCCAGGTCCAGATAATCTGCAAACCCTCCGATGGCAGCGGCGGGAGCAATTCCTGCCGAACTTTCCACCATGCAGCCAAGCATTACCGATTTACCGAATGTCTTTGCGGTGTGGCACATTCGCAATGCCGCGGTGATACCGCCACATTTGACCAGTTTGATATTGATACCATCATAAGCCGGTAAAATTTCCGGCAAGTCATCGATATGACGGCAGTCCTCGTCTGCGATAATGGGCAGTGGCGATTGCTCCCGCAGCCATTGGACGTCATCGGGATTCCCGGCCGGCAGCGGCTGCTCCACGAATTCTACGTTCAGTGTCTCGAGCCACTCGATTTTCTCGAGCGCCTCTTCCTTGTTCCAGCCCTCGTTGGCATCCACCCGCACCAGTTTATCGGTCATCTCTCTGACATTGGCCATTATCTGTTCATCGTT
Source organism: Candidatus Neomarinimicrobiota bacterium (assembly GCA_021734025.1). Lineage (NCBI taxonomy): Bacteria > Pseudomonadati > Fidelibacterota > Fidelibacterota bacterium. The sequence continues at coordinate 207,950 of JAIPJS010000003.1, read as the reverse complement.
GTCTGAGCCCAGTTTGACTTTCAACAACGGATACGATTCTGCTTCGGCGACCTTTGTTCGGATAGTCTCCAGGTTGTCGATGCCGATGGTAAAGGACGAGAGCGGCCACTCCAACCCGGCGCTCCCTGCCAAAGATGTTACCGGTGTATCGAATATCTGTCCGAAGACATCATAATACGCAGAAGTCATAGCAGATATCAGTGAGTCAACGCCTTCACAGATGTCAGTCAGCCATTCATGTAATATCCAGGGTTGGAAGATGTCGCAAAGATCAGAAAATTCCGGAAAATCAATCTGCTGGAGTACACGAAGGTTCTTTTCCGCCGATTGTTCGTATCGCGCCGACGGAAACGCTTCACCGTAACCGGTGATACCGTTATGCGTAATTTTAACAAGTAAAGTGTTATAGAACTCGGAGGTCTCCCGGCTGATACCGAATCGGTGTGTTGGAATGAGTTCGTATATGGCGGCGGATACTTCCATCAAAGGGATTACAGGTGCAGTTTCTGGATCATGGTATCCACGGCTGAATCGTCGGGAAAGCGCACCAAATCAGTAGCGGGCAGCCCTGTGTGATGACCTATATCCTCGCAAAGCGCGTGTGCAGTATCGTCGGAGAATTCGCTGGTATCCAGCTGCACCCCAATCGTATGCACCGGCTTAAACCATTCGATAATCCGCTCGTAATCGTTGATCATCTGGCGGTAAGGCGGGAAGTGGAACCCATAATCGTTGGCGCTGCAACTGGGGCGGTGTGCAAACAGGAATGCGTCCGGCATAGCGCCGTGTAGAATGCCAAGGGTTACTGCGGAAAACCCTTCATGATAGATTGCGCCCTGTCCCTCCACAATTATGACATCCGGATCACTTTCCAGCTCCTTCCGGATGAGCTGCTCCACCGCAGCGGAAATAAAGTCACCTGGTACTGCATCAACTACAATACCGCCGTTGTTCAACAGGATTCCGGTCTGGCCTGTGGCAACAAATCCGACGGAATAGTCCCGCTGCTCAAACTGACGCTTCAGCTCCCACGCCGCAGTCAATTTTCCGAAGGCACAGTCCGGGGCAATGGTTTGCACCACCGGCACCGTCCGCTCCCGCCAGAATCCCTGGGAAACTTCCGGGATCTTTGGCGGCTTGCGGAGGTCGATAAGTTGTACGTCTTTTTCTTTGGCCAGGTTGACCAGCTCAGCGTTATCACACAGGAAAGAATGTAAGCCGGAGACGATATGCAGTCCGCCGGTGATGGCTTCTTTCAACGGCTCCAGCCATTCCTCCGGCAGCTGTCCTCCGGACGGAGCCACCCCGATAATCAGGTGCGTCGGATTGTAAGCTAGCCCCGCCGCTATTCCAGAGACCACCGGGATATCCGAATCTATGGTGCTATTGACATCCCGGACCGTCTTGTCGGTATACCGGGAGTCGACAACAGCGCAGATTTTGTCCGGCTGATAGCGTAACAGGACGTTTGCGGTCTTGGAGGTACCGGCGCCGAATTTTCCTTCTGCATAGATGAGATATTTTGCATCGGATTCAGGCTGAAAAAGGCGCGTTGAGTTCGTCATTTTATTCCCGTATCCTTGAGTGAAATCGCCGGCCGTTCTTCGGACCGTATCCGGAGAATGGGACGAGTCTTGTGCGTACAAGTATAAACAGGCGGAACTTCTGTGGCAACGACTTGTTGGCGATCCAAAGATATCATCAGTGCTGGTAAATTAACCAAGGCGGAAGGCCTTCACAACTATGCCGTGCAAATTAAATAAATTTTTTCCGCAATAGGAAATGGCTCAGGAGAAGAATACTAACAGAATCAAAGGTCGCGGTGCCACCGGGAACCCGAAGAACCGGTTCAAAGAGCTGGAATACGATTTCGATACCGGTGATAATGAACGCCCGGCGACAAAATTTTACCGGGACGCGTCATCTTCTATCATTACCTACAACGAAAGTCCTGACGTGGGATTTGACGCCAGTATCAATCCGTATCGCGGGTGTGAGCACGGCTGTGCGTATTGTTACGCCCGTCCGACGCATGAGTATCTGGGTTTTTCGGCGGGACTGGACTTTGAAACCCGGATCATGGTCAAGGAAAATGCTCCGGAACTCCTTCGGAATGAATTGGCGTCCAAATCGTACACACCACAGGTGCTTGCCATGAGTGGCGTGACCGATCCGTATCAGCCGATTGAGCGGCACATTGAACTGACGCGTCGATGCCTGCAGGTCCTGGCCAAATGTCGGAATCCGGTGGCGCTTATTACTAAAAACCACCTGATTACCAGAGATGTGGATGTGTTGTTGGAATTGGCCTCGTATCAGGCCGCGAAGGTGCACTTATCCATCTCGACGCTGGATAATTCCCTTCGGAGCTTCCTGGAGCCTCGTACTTCCCATACGGACAAGCGCCTGGAGGCAATCCGGACCCTGAATGATTCCGGAATTCCCGTCGGCGTGTTGGTCGCGCCGGTGATTCCCGGTCTGACAGATCACGAAATTCCGCAAATTCTCCAGGAAGCAGCATCCGCCGGTGCGAAATTTGCGGGATACATAGTTCTCCGGCTCCCGTTTAATCTGAAGAAGCAGTTCGAGGAGTGGCTTGAGACCAATATTCCGAACAGGAAGGAGAAAGTCCTGAACAGGATTCGGCAGATGCGGGACGGAGATCTGAACGAAACGGAATTTGGAACGCGCATGAAAGGAAATGGAAAATTCGCTGACCAAATTGCCGATCTATTCCGCCTGGGGATACAAAAATCGAAGCTCAACCAGGAATCGTTTCCGCTCTCCACCAAGGAATTCATACGCCCTTCCATCAATGGGCAAATTCATTTATTTCACCAGGACGCCGAGTAGTTTGAAGTCTCTCCGATTCCTCCCTATATTTTAGTTTGAAGAAGATGGGAATAATGACAGAAAGGTATGAGTAAATATAAATGAAATTCGCACACACAATGATCCGGGTTTTTGACCTTGAGAAATCTCTGGACTTCTATGAGAATGCCCTCGGATTTGAACTTGACCGGACTTCAGAGCACGAGAGTGGAAAATTCAGCCTTGCTTTCCTCGATATACCGAACAGTAATGCCCAATTGGAACTGACCTACAACTGGCCACGGGAAGAGCCGTACGACCTCGGCGACGGATACGGACACATTGCGCTGTACGTGGACGATATGGATGCCACTGTAGCACAGATTCGATCTGCCGGATACGAATTGGATCGCGGCCCTACGACCTCTCCATCCGGAAATAAACAGATGGCGTTTGTCAAGGACCCGGACGGCTATGCCATTGAATTATTGGAGGTCTCCTGACGATCGTTGTGTGACCTCCCATTATAACCGATGAGCCAGACTCCACAACATATCGTTTTAATGATCGCCGACAGCCTGCGCTACGACAGCGTTTGGAACGAGGGTGATCCGGCCCTACCCTGGCTAAATGAGAATAGTACGACTTATCACCAGGCGTATTCGGCCGGGTGCTGGACACTACCCTCCACAGCGTCGATGTTTACTGGTTTGGACCCGCATGAGCACGGCGCTACAACCCGGTCCCGCGGGGTGAATCAGTCGGTACAGACGTTAGCGGAATCGTTGGGTGACAAGGGTTATAAAACCGTCCAGCTCACGGCGAACCCGGTGACCACGCACATCTTTGGCCTGGACCGTGGTTTTGATAAAATTGAACGGGTCTGGCGCTCGATGAATCCGGGAACGATACCTTTGGCGAACATTCTGGTTTTACTCGGCAAACGGCGTATCCGGGACAAATTCCTGAAGGGTGACTTTATCACCGGCAAAATGACAGAGGATATCCAGGCCGGCCAGTCATGGGTACACTCGTTTTGCCAATCCCAGTTCCAGCGGGCACATGAAATTCTGAAAGCTGCCACGGCAAAGGGTCAAAAGGTCTTCCTGTTTATCAATCTGATGGAGACCCATTTTCCGTATCACGTGAGTAATAAATTCCAGGTAATGTCTCGCGGTATACTGGACAAGTTCCGGGAACTGAAGAGTATGTTCCATATGGTGAATCAGTCCTGGCTTGCGAATGACAAGGTGTACATCGAGCCCCGGATGCTGAACCTGCTCCGGAGCCGGCAAAAAACCTCCTGGCGGAAGTTCTCGTACGCCATCGATTCCTTTTCCGAGTCGATACGAGATACCTACCCCGACTCGCTCTACATCTTCACCTCGGACCACGGGGATAATTTCGGCGATGAGGGCTGGCGCTACCATTTCAGTAACGTTACCGAAGCCGGGAACCGTGTTCCCCTGTTCGTTGCCGGGCCGGAAGTCCCTGCTGGCGAAGAAACCACAACGCCGACCTCCATCAGGCTCCTGAAGCAGTTTATCGTGAATGCCGCAGAAACCGGAATTCAGCCAGAACGCCTGGAACCTCAATTCTACGATGCCCTTCCCTTGCTGGAGAGTTTCTGGTATGACAAGAACGGGAAAACGCTCTCAAAATTTCAATCAGATCAGTTCGGGTTTATCTATGACGGTCACCGATACACGAAAAATGGCGACGGCTGGCATCTGTATAAACTCGGTGCCGAAGACAGCGCAGTCATTGACGCCATCCCATACGATGCCGATCCGGTCTATGACCTGGATATGGATAAGTCACAGCAAAATTTTCTACGGGAGAAGTACGAAAGCTTCAGGAAATTCAGCCGGTCAATTTCCTGAGAATGGAGGTTGACACGTGCTGGTCCACGGGTTATATTAGTATCGCTTTTTGAGAGAAGAAAAATTATACCGCGGGATGGAGCAGTCTGGTAGCTCGTTGGGCTCATAACCCAAAGGTCGCTGGTTCAAATCCAGCTCCCGCTACTCTGGAAACCCCACAATTTTCGAATTGTGGGGTTTTTTATTTGGGGGAGACTTCTGCCGGGTCCTCACTGAAACTGGACCAGGGGCGCTGGTTCCCCCGCAGGGATCACCGTGGGAAAATCCAGCTACCGTTACTACCAAATCCGTTGTGCAAGGCAGCGGCATTTTTTGTTTAAACCTCACCCACAGTTCCTTCCCGACGGTTCGGGTCAGGCTCCTTCGCAAGGAAAGGGAAGCGTGATTTCTGAATTCTTGAGTTGTAGTTCACGGGTAGTAATCCTTCTCCCGACCTCCCTTATCTTCCCAATTATTCCTCCTTTTGCCTTGATGCAAAAGGAGAAAAAAAATCAAGGCTCTGCCGTTCATTTTGACCGTTTCAAGATTCGCGTCAGACCAGAACCGGAACTCCCTCCGGTCAGACAGCCGATTCTGGATTCCTTCCGCTCACCGAAACGGTGCCCAAAATGAACGGCAAGGCCAAGTGATAACCGTATATTGTTTATAATACTTCGCTGTCTGAGCGCCCTGTAAAACATCTCAATGAGCATCTATATTGCTGCTTTACATCAGAAATTGGAAAGTGTTGAATTGGCAGAGGCGTGAGTTCGAAGTTTTTTTTGATTTTTTTCCCGAAGGGATCTCGTCATTAATTTCTTAGGAGTTTAATTTACGAGATTCCTCCTCCGGGAGGAGTCCCTTCCGGGACGCTCGTCTGCGCCCGGCCGGATGTAAAGAACGGCATTACTGGTATGTTTCTGTAATGATACCGGGGAATGATACTCTCTCAACGCTTGAAGGGGATCAGCATAGAAGTTTTACGGAACCAATCCTTTATCGCTGGAACATTCCTCCCCGGTATTCCATGACAATGTTTCCGGATGCCGATTCAATTCTGACTGCGATCACCGGTGACGAACGATAGTGGATCCGGCGACACGCTATCGAAGGGACTGCCCGGTTTTTCAAAAGTGAGAATCCATGGTCGAACCCTGACAATGAGAATTTGGAACAGTGGCAATCACTCCAGTCACAGCTGTATACACGCAAAGCGGAAGTTCTGGATACTCTTCATGTCGCTATGGACGATTCCGACCCGGACGTTGCCCAATCGGCAGAGGATGCGATTGATACAATAGCACAACAAGTGACACCATCCGCCGATAATGAACACACCCTACCGGAACGTGCGCAACTGAGAAAGAATTTTCCCAATCCGTTTAACCCGGTAACCCACATTCCATTTTCTCTTCCCGGTGAAGCTTACATCTCGCTTGCTGTTTACGATTTGTCCGGGCGAAAGGTCGCTACGTTGGCAGATAAACGTTACTCACCAGGAGAACATCAGCTGGCCTGGCAGCCGGAAGACGTTGGATCCGGCGTGTTTGTTATACGACTGGAGGTTGACGGTAAAATCGCTCAAACCCAAAAGGCGGTATATATAAAATAGGATTACCGGGCAAAGTTATTTCGTCAGTAATCCGGTACTGGTTTTTTTTCAGATTTGAATCTATTAAGAAGGCCATTCCAATATGTACCGACATATTGCATTCCAGGGATGCAGTATCATTTCCGATTACTTTTAACCCGGCGGGAAATCTCGTCTTTTTCATAAGTTAGTTCATACAGATAGTTGCCGCCCACACCGGATCGCAGTGTGTTATACATTGTTAGGCAGGGGATGTGAAAAGAGGTTGTCTGCTGGTCCTAACGCGTCTATCGGGTTCAGGTGATTCAATCCCTGCGTGTTGCCCCGCTCGTAATTATAAACCCCGGGTTGAAACCCGGGCTATTCACGTTCTATCTCTGCGTGATCGGCTGGGCGAACAGCATTTCGGGCGGCCATAGAAGCCCGAAATCAACGTTTCAGATCCCCGGGCAATTGTCCATATGGAAAAGGACGATACCTGAGACTCGAGTATTTTCGGTCTCTTTTGATCCTTCAAATTTCCGTGAGTATATTAATCAATACTAAAACAGTCATGTTTATTTAACTGCAGGGAGGGTGACCATGGCACAGACATCACTGGAAAAACATTTTACCGCCAGGTCCATTTTTGCCTTTGGCGTGGCCGGTATGCTGGCTTCCGGTATTTTTCTGCTCCCAGGTTTAATTTATAGCAAAGTCGGATCGACTGCCGGATGGGTCTATCTCGTCGCCGGCTTGTTCATAATTCCAACCCTCCTGAGCAAGGCCGAATTAGCCACTGCTATGCCCCGGGCAGGCGGCGCATACTACGTGCTCGACCGAAGCATGGGGCCAGCTGTGGGAACGGTTGCCGGACTAGGGACCTGGCTCTCTCTCGTGTTCAAGAGCAGCTTCGATCTCATCGGACTCGGCGCCTATCTCCTGCTCTTTTTAACACTTCCGATTAAGCCAGTCGCCATTGGACTCTGTATCGGATTTGCGATACTCAGTATCGTTGGCACCAAACATGTGGGGCGTTTGCAGGAAGTGATGGTTGCAATCATTCTGGCTGGGTTGGCCTATTTTATTGCCACCGGCCTGTTCAACCTGGATCACGGTGCTATCACGGCGAAGACAACCTGGAGCACTACCGCATTCCTTGAAGCGGTTGGCTTGGTGTACGTCAGCTTTGCCAGCCTGACCAAAATTATCAGCATGGCGGAAGAGGTTGAAGATTTGGATAAGAACATCCCCATGGGGATGTTCACCGCCCTGGCGGTAACCGTTGCCCTCTATCTCGTCGGAATGTTCCTCATCCTGCAGATCGTACCCGGTTCCGTGCTGGATACTACGTTGACACCGGTGGCCGACGCCGCCGGCCAATATCTCGGCAACTGGGGTGTTATCGGGCTGTCTGCAGCCGCCGTCCTTGCTTTCAGCGCCTCGGCTAACGCCGGACTCACTGCGGCTTCGCGTTATCCCCTGGCGCTCAGCCGGGACGGACTGGCGCCAAAATGGTTCGGCAAACTGGGTCGATTCCAGACGCCGACACCTGCCATTATATTGACGGTTGGTGTGATGATATTATTTATTCTGCTGTTGAATCCTGAAGGCGTAGCCAAGCTCGCCAGCGCATTTCTCCTGGTCATCTTTGGGATGCTAAACCTGGCGGTGATCATAATGCGCGAGAGCAATATTCAAAGCTACGATCCCGGCTTTCGGTCCCCGGGTTACCCATGGATGCAGGTTTCGGGAATCGCCGTTTCCGTGGTACTAATCCCGTATTTGGGTATGGTGCCCAGGATCGCGGCCGGCGGACTGGTGGGAGTGGGACTGCTCTGGTACTTCCTGTACGGCAAAGAGAAAGCAAAACGAAGCAGCGCGCTGGTGCATATCTTCTCCCAACTGGGTGAAGACACCGAAACCAAAGTAGATGAGTATCTGCGGCAGGCACTTCGGGAAAGAGGATTACGGGAAGAGGACTCCCTGGACGACGTGATCTACAGAACACTAATTTTCCGGCACAAATCCGGCAATGATTACCACGAAACGCTAAACCAGGTTGCGCAACTCTTTTCGGAACGGGTCGAGGTCCCGGCGGAGACAATATTTCAAGCGTTGCGCGATGCGGATGACAAAGGATTCACGCCCTCGGCAAATCACATGGCGCTCCCTCACGCATATCTGCCGGACCTGAAATCCCACGAACTGGCCGTTGTGCAATCTTCCGAGGGACTGAAGCTGGGGCCCGATGACGAACCGGTCTATGCGCTTTTTGTCCTGATTAGTCCCACTGATACGGCTCGTCAGCACCTTCGGCTCCTCGCGGAAATCGCCAACCGCGCAGACGGCATCGATTTTACCGGTGAATGGCGGCAGTGGAGCCGGCAGTCGATTCAGGAGCACTTTCTCCACTCGGAGACAATCGACGAAATTACCGTCGGGCAATCACTGCTGCCCAATCACACCATCGGTCAATTATGGATTCACAAGGATTGCCTGATTCCGTTTATCGTCAGAAATGGCGAACTCATTATTCCCCATGGAAATACGATAGTTCAGAAAGGCGATACTATTACGCTTATTGGAACGCAGACCGGCGTTCAACAGACTATGGATTGGCTCAAAGATCCGGTTTTCGATGTAAATCCCAAACCGCCTGAAAACGAACGTGAGCTTGCGAGGTACTAACTGCTTTATATGATTACCCGTTTAAAGCCTTAATTACTTTGGCTTTAAGCGGGTGATGCTATTTTCTGAGTACAAATCCCATTACCACCCCAATTGCGACGCCGATTGTCGTTCAAAGAGCCAGTGGTTACGCTGCGGCTCCGATAGCTGCGCTAATAACTGCACCGACAGCAATCCACATCCTCAGTGGCTTATTTGATTTGATTCGCTTTATTACTCCTTCCCTTTAAAAACGCTCTCGTGCGGCCAGTAAAGCACGTAGCGCGCTTCATGTACCTGGTAAAACGGTACCAGTTCCAGGTCTTTATACCTGGCCGGGGTAATTACGTCGGAAGCCGTAAACGTTAAAGACTTCCCCTCCACCGGTTGGATTTTATCTGCTATTTCATCCGGATTCCCGACAAATCCGGGTGAAGCCTCCACAGGATAAAGGGTATCCCCCGGGATGTGTCCCCATCTGCCGCCGTCAGCGAACAGGCCCTCCAAATAGGACCTGCTGGTTTTCGCTGCGAGGACAAACGGGCCGTGGAGCACCGCGTAATATTTTGAACCATCGGGCAGAGACTCCAGCCGGGTTTTCATCGACATTCTGAGCTCCACTGTGTCGCCGGACTGCCACTCCCGGGTAATGGTGCTAAATCCGCCGGGGCTTCCGGTTACCTTCTGCTGCTTCCCATTGATTTTTACCTCGTATTTATCTTCGATGACCCAGCTCGGATACCGGACCTTCAAACTAAATTTCACCGGCGAATCAGCCTCAATGCTGAGAGTGCTGGCTTCGATGTCCGGAAAGTCGGTCGCTTGCGTAATTGAGATCCCTTTTTCCTGCCACCGCACTTTCGACGGAATAAATAAGTTCACGTAAACGGCATCATTATCGTGGGCGTAAATAAATTCATCGTATTTGGAATGATTCTCCATGCCGGATCCCACGCAACACCAAAAGCTGCTGTCCGGCTGGGAATAGACGCGATAGTACCGCGGATGCATCGGCGTAAAGTAAACGAATCCACCCTCGTCCGGATTTTGCGAAGACAGGATATGATTGTACAGTGCACGCTCGTAGTATTCTACATAACGAGGATCACCGTCTGCTTCGAACAACTTTTCGGAAAGTCGCAGCATGTTATAGGTATTACACGTCTCGGGCCCCTGGCGATCCTGAATCATTGGTGTGAAATCGCCTGCCGGGTTAAAGTGCTCCCGGACGCTGTTTCCGCCGATGGCCACCGACCGGTTTTTCACCACGGTTTCCCAGAAGAATTGAGATGCCTCGTGCCATCCCTGATTATCGGTAAGTGCCGCAATCCGCTGAAAGCCTATAACCTTGGGAATCTGAGTATTGGCATGCAGACCGGTGAGACTGTCTTCTTGCTGAATCAGCGGATTTAAAATTTCTCGGTGAGAAAAACGTTGAGCGATCTTCAAGTACTTCTCTTCCCCGGTTATGGCAGCTACGTCCGCGAAAACCTCGTTCATGCCTCCGTGTTCCGCCTGCAGCATCTCCTGAATCTGCGCGTCGCTCAGATCGCTGGTCAGCTCAAGCGCCCAATCACTCATTCCAACCAGCACCTCGAGCGCTTCCTCGTTTCGGGCATACAGATAGGCATCGCGCAGCCCCGCGTACGTCTTGTGGATGTTATACCACGGTACCCAGCCACCGTTCAGACCAAACGGTTCCGCATTGATTTCTCCGGCGGCAATTTCGCTCCATATCCGATCGCTCTCCGGCACTCCACCCACATATCCGTTTCCGTTCGCCTCCTGACATCGCTTCAGTTCAGAGACCATGTAATTCAGACGATCCAGTACTTCCTGGTTTCCAGTCGCCGCATACATTCTGGAGAGTGCGGAGATATAATGCCCGGCGGTATGGCCTCCCAGTCCGGTGCCCTCCCAGTTTCCGTAGATCTCAGCCTTCGGCTCCAGCCCGGCCTCTCGAAGATATGGCACTAATAATCGATCCGGTTCCATTTCAAACATGTATTCCAGATCGGTGGCACGTGCCTGGGTAAAAGGGCTTTCCAGCAGTGTCACATCTGCGGGCGGGAACGTCGTGACCTGATTCCCATCGGCGGGATAAGCAACGGCGGTCATCAGGATCAACAGAAACGACATCAAAATCTTTGGAAATTTTTTCATGGATTATACCTCACAGAGTGATTGAATGGGTAAATGCTGTTTGAGTCAATAGTGTCCTTGTGCTTTTCGAATTGGATGAACGCAACCTGAATCAGGTATACGATATTACTCAAAATCCGATTTCTTCACAACAGGGAAGGCGCTATACCTTCCTCGGAATTCTCCAGGAGGCCCGAAATGAACCCAACCTAAAGCCGAGGGAATCAAAAAAAGGGTCGAATCTCACCATTATAATCTCTGGAGAGCGGGTAGGAAAAAGTGCAAACAATACTATAACTTCAACCATCTTATCTATGCTCAATACAGTCATCTTGTAACTAGGAAAAAGTCGGAAAACCGTATCAGTCTGTCCAGTTCGCTAACGCTGCCCCCGGAGTACTTCTTTAATTTTAGTGAGGACTTCTTTCAATTCGAATGGTTTCTTAATTATTTCCCGAAAGCCGGCTTCCTGCAGAGAGAGGTAATTTTCTTTGTCCACATATCCTGTAATGCCAATGATTGGCATCTCCGGATCAACTGAATGGAGTATTGTGGCCACTTCCATTCCACTCATATCCGGCAATCCCAGATCGGTAATTACGGCATCAATGCCATCCACGTGTTCCCGAAAATACCGGATGCCGTCATCTCCCGTTTCCACAGACTCTACCCTATAATCACTGGATTTCAACCTCTCTGTCAGAATTATCCTGATGGGTTCTTCATCTTCGATTATAAAAATGAATTCGCCGTCTCCCGTAAAATCCGGAGGGATATCCGCTGGAATTTCAGATTCAACGAGATCTGTGGTTACGGGTAACCCGATTGTGAATGTGGTGCCTTTTCCAGGACTGCTTTCCACGTCAATCCATCCGTCATGGTTTTTTACGATTTTATAGGCGACGGCTAATCCTAAACCGGTGCCATTTCCATGTTCTTTCGTGGTAAAGAACGGTTCAAATATCTTTTCTTGCGTCTCCTCACTCATCCCATGGCCTTCGTCGACGACTTCAACACAGAGATATTCTTGCGCGGGTTCTTTGATATGCGTATTGATTTCCTCCGGGTTTGCCCTGCGAATTCCAAGTGCAATCGTCCCACCTGAATTCATGGCGTGCGAGGCGTTAATACACATGTTCAACAGCACCTGCTGTAACTGGTTTTTTTCCACCGCAACCAAATCATTTCCCTGGTAGCCTTCCACCTTAATTTTAGTATCTGTGGGGAGGGTATGTCTGGCAATCTGTTTAATGGAGTACAAAAATGACTGTAGCGACACCGGTTGAACCTTTGGTTTGTCGGAGCGGGTAAAGGTCAGTAACCTGTCCGTAATAGTCTCTCCCCGGGCCAGAGCAGCTTCCATCATTTCAAAATATTTTTCCGTGGAATTTTCCGCCTCAATCTTGAGCTGGAGCATCTGTAAGGCTCCGCTCAGTGTTGCCAGGATATTGTTAAAATCGTGAGAGATACCGCCGGCAATCTGTCCCATTGATTCCATCTTCTGGGAGTGAATCAGCTGCTCTTCCAGTTTTTTCTGTTCGGTAACGTCAGTAACAGTCCCTTCGTAGAACAGAATTTCACCCTCCTCAGTTTCCACCGTGTGCGCATTTTCCCTGACGGTTATTTCTATGCCGTCCTTTCGCATCCAGGTAGATTCGAAGCCCGTAATTTTTCCGTGTTCCTCAAGTAGCCGCTGGTATTTATCCCGGGGATAAATATCAAAGCACGGGCAATCTTCAACCCGCATCCCGGTGAAGGTTTCCGGATCTTCATATCCCAATATTTCGGCAAATCGGGGATTCACCAGCAGAAATTTTCCTTCCGGGGTAATCCGGTAAAAGCCCTCCTGAATATTCTCAAAGATTTCCCGGAATTGCCGCTCGGATTCACGCAAGGCTTCTTCATGTTTTTTCCGTTCACTGATATCCCGTACCACGCTAACCACTTTACCGTCTGGCGGCTCATCCTCGGAAAGCCAGGAAATGGTATGGTTTGTAATTATTTCGTCTCCGTCCCTGTTGCACATTTGATACTCGCCATGGAAAACCGAGTCTTCTTCCAGAACGGACTCACTCCATTTCCCGAATTTCTGGTAATCCTCCAAATTACAGTACAATTGTTCAGTGGTGTGTCCGGTTATTTCATCCTGTAAATAACCAAAGATCTGCTCCACAGCCTGATTGCACGAGATCACTTTCCTTGTTTTCGAGTCAACAACAAAAACAGCCTCCTCCAGTGCTGATAACGTCCGTTCATACAGGTTGTTACTCTCCCGAAGACGCGCCTCCATCTTTTTACGCTTGGTCACATCCCGGTACAGCCACAGATTACCGCGCTGTTGACTCTCTATCTGAATAGGGATGAAATCCCGTTCAAAAAAACGGCCGTCTTCCAACGAAATTTCTTCGCCGATCGTCCGGGTCTTGTTTTCGATCCGGGCCTCTATCTCCTTCTCAAATTCTTCGGGATCTTTTAAAAGAGTTTTAATTCGGGCAATCAGGTCCGGCCCGTTTTCTCCGATTAACTCGCCCGGATTTTCGAATCCGAGATAGTCACAAAACACCCGGTTTGCATGGATGATATTCCGCGAGTCATCCTCAACAACTACTCCGACAGACAGGTTCCCTATCAGCGTGGAAAAGAGCGCCAGGTTTTCACGGAGTTCTTCCTCATTCTCGTGTTGCTCCGTGATATCTTTGGAAACACTCAAAAACCCGGTCCGATTCCCCAGATCGTCGTTCTGTTCGGTAATGACCTGATCCAGCCAGATAATCTCACCGTCTTTCCGCTTTGCCTTCCGGGTTTGCCGGTATTTATTATCTTGTGTGACGGTTTGTTTAATGTCTTCTAAATTTGATTTGTTTACCTCATCATACAGAATGGAAACATGCTTGCCAAAAATCTCGTTTTTCGCATAACCGTATAACCGTTCAGCGCCCGCATTCCAGTAGGATATCCGTAAATTTTTGTCCGTACCCACCACCGCATCGTGGATATTCCGTAAGATTTCGGAGTGAAATTCCAGCTGCTGGCGCTGCTCCATTTCCCGGGTTACTTCACGGGCGATTCCTTCAATGGCTGTTAAATCACCGCTTTCGTCATACAACGGTGTTATACGATGCTCGAACCAGAGAACTTTCCCGATCGAATCCTTCCATTGATGGGTCAGCGTATTCGAAAACTGTTGGGGATTTTCCAGCAGGTGGTTAAACCGTTGCTTATCCCAAGGGAACAAATCCTTTCTAAAATGGGCCGGGTCCTCGTAGAAGTATCCCTGGGGCCGACCTGTTATTTTTTCTACCGCCGGACTGATATATTCGATTTCCTCCTCTGGCTGAAATGTGTATCGATAGACGATATCCCGCCCGTGTTCCGCCACCGCCCTGAAGTGCGTTTCCAGTTGCTCCCGCCTGGTTTCATATTTGGATTGGTAGGCTTTATATTTCCGGATTAGAAAGTAGAGCAACAAACCGGAGACTAACACAAAGCCCCAGCCTTTATACGTCTGGTAGCGTATTAATGCATCTGTACCTTCAAGGTGTGCCGGCAGGATATTATCAGAAATATAGATGTATATTCCGCTTATGAGGATGTAAAACGAAGCAATCTTAAATTCGGCTTTGCTCAAAAACCGCTTTATAAATACCAGGGACATACTTCCTCCCGTTAAAATATGACAGGGTAGTACTGACAAATGTAATATAGAGAATACTCAATGAGAGGGCAAACCCGGGACTATTCCTACCGAATTTGACCTGGCAATTTTCCGAAATCCATAAACTATAAGTTTCGGAAATGCTCAAATTACCGTATTTAAAGAGTAATTTGGCTTATTTCATTTTAAGTGGAGTGATTGACACCGGCCCGATCAACCCGGATGGTAACGGCTCCCAATCCGAGGCATCGAACAGGCCGTCCGCCCCCATGTTTTCCCGGGTCTGAGGCGGGAAGTTAATATTGTAGAATTTCTTCCAGTGAATGTCTTCACGCTCCAGGTAGATAATCCTGTTCGCCATGAGATTGGTTACTGCAACCTCAAGTGTGTTAGAAGATTCCAGTAATTCTCCGGGAATAGTGACTTGGTAGGGCGGAGTAATCAACGTATCTACTGTCGTCCCGTTCACCGAAACTACAGCACTCTCATGCACTTCTCCCAAATTTAGTTCCCAGGCGGTGGCATCCGTATCCGGGGCATCAAAATCGGTGATATACTTAGCAGTACCAGAAAAATATGTGGTCCCATCCGAATCCAGTTCTGTCCATGAGCCCAACTGATTCACTGACGTTTTTTCAGGAATAGTCGGGCCGCCGCTGATGAATTGAAGAGTCCAGTTATTTTCTAACATAACCGGTTTACCAGACTCTCCGTAGTCGGTATAAATCGCCCCTTTGACTTTTTCAGGGACTGTCTTGAGTATACAAGATTCTTCAGGCTTCATATCCAAATAGATTTCCATTTTACCAGCTAAGGCTCTTGACCGGAGCAGCCCGGACTCACCTGTCATCGGATTGAATCGTATAACCGACTCGGCCGCGGTGTTCAATTCTGTCCATCCGGTGAATCCGGAATCTGTGGAATTGACCACGAAGTATACAGTTCTATCTTGAATCATACGTTTTACAAAGCGAAATCCCTTGGTCGCCATCTGTTCCGGCTGTACCGGAGATTTTGCTAGTGCCGGAGAAATCTTGTCTGAAAGTATAACTTTACCTGATCCTATCTTACCAACTGATACATCGTTATTTGATTCTGCAGAAAAATCAATGGAATTCACCAATTCGTCAAATTGATGTTGTCGGATTATCACGTTTGGCAGCCCCGGGACGTCAGTCGGGAGCGATCCCTGAAAAACAACAGCACCGCCATCTCTGGCGAACGCGACCAGTTTTTCCATGGTTGCCAGCGGTATAAATTGGCATTCCGGTACTATTACGACCTTGTATTCTCCTCCTCCGGTATTGAATCTGCCAGATTTGAATGCAACCTCCTGAATTTGCCGGTCAGAGATAAAGTCAAATCCGTATCCCAGGGAGAGGAGATGCTCGCCCACTTCTCTGGTTGTCGTGCCTTCCGCATTACCATCGAAATGCCTGAGCAGTGATTGTCCCGGTTCCGCCCAGGCGTCGTAGATCGGGAAATAGACCAGCACATCATTTGCTGGTTTCCCTGCCTGCAGAAACGACTGCGTTCTGGTGATGTATTGGTTGAGCTTTGGAAAGTCCGTCCAGAAGCTGTTCGTCGGTCCAAAATGTACCGCTGCGTAGAACAACCATCCCGGCCAATCCGCTTCATCCAGAGAATACGGTGTCCCGTGATAGACGATGTGGTTGACTCCGCCCAGGAAATACTCATCCACAGCCGTTTTTACATCGCTGAGAGACGACTGAAAATGCTCGTTGAGCCAGGTGGCTGCCTCGGCAGATGCCAGCGGCTTCCCGGTCACGTGGGCGGCCGATGAGGCAAACTTAAACCGGATAACATCTCTGCCTTCGGTTTCAGGTATGTCGGTGGCGGCGTACAGATCGAGAATGCTGGCCGGCGATCCGTGGGCCTGGTTCCGGACGATCGCATCCTGTTCTTTCGCCCAGGCATCCCAGTTTTGGGTAAATTCCTCGAGTAGCAGATCGGAGATGACGTCCCGGTAATCGGTAATTAAGCGAATCGTACGTTCCGACGGCTCTTCGGCAAAAAGATCCGGCAGATGCCGGCGCAGGTCATAGCCCTTGCGGGATTCGAATTCTTCAAAGAATTCCGGCGTAAAGTCCGCATCACCGCTGGCGTCGTCGACCTCATACGAATCATTAAAGA
This sequence comes from Candidatus Neomarinimicrobiota bacterium, assembly GCA_021734025.1. Lineage (NCBI taxonomy): Bacteria > Pseudomonadati > Fidelibacterota > Fidelibacterota bacterium. The sequence continues at coordinate 191,086 of JAIPJS010000003.1, read as the reverse complement.
ACCCCCGCAGACCGTCAGTATTTCTTCCCTCGAACGCTTCGTCAAATTTGGAAAGATAGTGTTCCAGTGCGGCATCGGAAAAGTGATCAATCACGTTTCCTTCTCCGCCCGGTGCCGCGCGCTCGACCATCTTCCCGTGCCAGCCCTGAAACAGCGTATACAGTGTCCAGGTACTCTGGGGCGCCGTCCAGTCCAGCGTGCCATCCGCAGTAACCTTCCCGGTCAAATCGAGCGTATCCTCGTCTGAGAACGCCATCAGTGTCTGCAGCGGCAACGGCTCTTCAAAACGGATTTGGGCCAACGCAAGTGCCTGGAGATTTTCGTTCGCGCTGATGGGTTTTTTAATATCCTCAATGTTAATTCGATTCCGTACGGCGTGCGCCATCGGCTCCTGGATAAATTCCACCGGCTCATCCAGGGTTTCGCCTCCCCTCAATTCATATGTTTTGTGCGCGAGGTACTTACATGCGTGTTCCTGGTTGATCCACTGCCCGCCAAACGGCCAGCCCGTCCCGGTGGCCATATCGATCCCCAGGTTAAGTCGATCCGCCTCCGTTAGTGTGTATTCCAGCCGGTCCATCCACTGAGACGAGAGGTATTCGATGAATAAATCTTCGTATCCGTGGACGCCATAGATAGGTGTGATTTCGAGCCCGCCGAGTCCAGCTTCGGCGTAGCGCTCCATGGAGCGGGTGAGATCTTCCTCGGTGACGGCATTCCCCTGCCACCACCATCTGGACCATGGCTTGGTTTCGTTGGTCACTTCCGGCCATTCCAGATAGTCGTCTGCAGACTGCTGAGCCGGTGTTATGACAGGCACGAGTAAAATTACTCCCAGCAACAGATACGAGAGACGTTTAATCATGATATACCTCTTGAGTAGTCTACCGCTGAAAACCATAGAGTTAAGACCTTCAACGGATATTTATGCTACTGCAATTTATAGATTTCACTACCTGCCATCAGAAAACAGCCTAAACCGTAGTCCTCGAAATCCGGGACGCTGTCGTAGGTCACCGGCTGTCCCGCGCTGGGCTGTTTTCCTGTGGACTGGACATAGCCCAGGAATCCGTTGTCATGCAGGCTTTCGGTCGCCAGAGCATTCCAACCGTCCAGGGCAGTTTTGAGGTATTCCTCTTCCGCAAGGATGCCGTTATTCACACCCCAGGCGAATCCAAACGTAAAGAGCGAGGTTCCGGTGGTCTCTTTACCGCCGTAATGGTTCGGATCGTGCAGGCTGACGTTCCAGAAGCCGTCATCCCGTTGTACAGCTTTAATGGCTGCCGCCATTTCCTTAAATGTTTTTACGTATTCTTCCCGGTGCGGCGCATCTTCCGGGATGACATCCAGCACCCGGGCCAGCCCGGCAAAGACCCAGCCGTTGCCGCGGGACCAGTAGCAGTCCTCCCCATTCGGTTCCGTGTACGGCGGATCAAAGTCGGCATCCCGCCACCAGAGCCCATCTTCGGGATTGTACAGGCCGTTGTCGCCGTGCTCGGTCTTGGTGTACATGTAGATATCGTACATTTTCTCAAAGTAGCTGTCGTCATTGTACAGGACACCGAGTTTCGCAAAGACCGGCATTGCCATCTGAATGGCGTCAATCCACCACCAGTCGTCATTCTGTGGCGTATTGACCATCATATCCATGCTCGCCTTCAGTTTCCGGATACGCTTCACCTCTTCCGGATCTTTGGTATACAGGTCAATATATGTCTGCCCGCAACACTGATTGTCGGCATTCCGGGTCGTCGGACCGCCCCACAATCCCCACTCATGAGATTCGCCCCAGGCGACGGCATAGTCGTAATACTCTTCTCTGGGATAAATCTCATACAGCGCCATCAAGCCTTCATAGTACACGGCGCGTGTCCAGAGATGACTGGGGCGCGTTTTGTTTGTGGTGACCGAATCGCCGGGATCAGGCCATTTATTCATAAAATAACCGTTGGCCAAAATCATATCCTCCAGCACGTCCCGCTTGTCCGGCAATTCCTGTGCATCGACGACACTCCCGGTACACACCAGGATCGCGAGTATCCAAACCAGGTGCATAGTGATTCGATTTATGAATTTCATCGGATTTACCTCCATCCTTCGGCCTGTTCAAGTTTACCCAGGTCCGGTTTCTCTGACGCAATCTCCAGCGATTCCTCGTATAAGGCGTTCAGATCGCCGAGAGCGATGTCTGCGCCCTTCCTGATGAATATCGGTGTTTTGTGCTGAGGCGCGTCCACCTCCACGTATTGACCGCCTTTATACGTCTTCTCCCTGTTCCAGGCATCAACCCATTCTTCCCCTGCCGGGAGATACATCTCGTGTGAGGTGATTCCTTTTCGCCAGATGATAGACACCAGAATATCCGGGCCGAACAGATAGGTTTGCCAGTCGTTCCAGGCCTCTTCCTGCTCCGGATAGATCATGAAAAGCGGCCGGGCGATAGGCATCCCGGAGTTCTGCGCCACTTTCGACTGCTCACTGATATAATCGATGAGTTTCATGCGGACTTTGGCGTACAGTCGCCAGGTGGCGATAAGGTCTGTATCATAGGATGGTTCTCCTGGCAGGTCCCAGAAACCAACATCGAGGGTTGGTCCGACCTCCATAATCGGCGAAAACGCGCCAAATCCGAGCCAGCGCATGGTGACTTCCCGATGAAAATCTCTGCCGTACCCGCCAATATCCGATCCCCAAACGGGATAGCCCATGACGGAGCACCGCTGGAGCGCAATCACTGCGGCACGCAGTCCTTCCGGCATACCGCGGATGTCGCCGGCCCACAACCCACCGTACTTGGCGCTGCCGGTATATTGTGCCCGCGGAAACAGGAGAAAATCATCGCCAAGGATTGGTTTCACGCCTTCAAACGCGGCTTCCACATACTGCACGGGATAGTCGTTGAAGTTCTCACGATATGTTGTGCCTGCTTCGGTTTTCATGTCGGTACCGTCCAGGAGTTTTTCGCCATCGGCACGATCGAGCTTGAAACCCTTGACACCCATTTTAGCGAGTTTGGCTGGGCCTTCCTTGCCCCACCACTCCACAGCTTCCTCATTGGTGAAATCCATCAGGACCTGTTCCCACTGATATCGCTGGTTGCTCTCCATGTGATAGCCCTGTTCCTTGGCGTAGTTGGCCATGTCACCCATGATGTACGGTGCAATCCAGACGATAAACTCCATACCGTGTTCTTCCCGGGTCCAGTCAATCATCTCCTGCGCGTTCGGAAATCGGTTTGGATCCCACTCGTAGTCGCTGAAGCCACGCGGGCCTTTTGCCCAGGGACGATCAACCCAGTACGCCGAATTCGGGATATCATATGCTTTCATCATTAAGATATCTTCGACAAGCTCACTGTTGTAAGGCGCGTTTACCCCTGTCCCGTCGTAATAGGTCTCCCGATGCACGTGATTATCACGCCAGCGCCACGGCCCTAATGACCATTTCGGCGGATTATATGAGGGGCCGGTATCCAACGCATGCTGCTGGATAATTGCGGCTGGATTATCGGCACGGTAGATCTTGAAGAAGAGTTCCGGCCCCTGGAATTTTATCTTGACGAAACCCGGATTTGTTTTTGCGAAATCGAATTCCCCCGGCCAGGTTCCCTTCGCGAAAAAGCCATAATTATTCGATGAAATATAAAAAGGCGCGTACGCGGAGACTGTCGGCTTCAGCTTCATTCCTACGACTTCACCACGGAGGTTCATACCGGTTTCGATTCCCTCTGCCCAGGAGAGACTTTGCGGCCCGTCTACCACGCGTTCCAGCGCGCCGGTAAAATATTCATCGTCCGAGGCCTGCAGATTTACGTACCAGTGCTCCCACGACTCTTTCGACTTGTCCAGAGACATATTCACCATCACATCTTTCCCGTCCTTCGCAAGCGTTAGCGTGACTCCAGACTTAGCCCAGGTGTACACGCTGTTTTTTCCGTCTTTGCTCATTTCCGGCTCGCCCTCCACCCAGGTGATTTCTCCGTTGGCTTCGTATCCGATGCTGCCCTCATCTTCGGAAACCGGCGCAATCACAACCGGATTGTCGCCCGGATTTTCGATGGTAATAACCGGATAACCATTCTCCAGAGAAACGTCCGCAGTTGAACCTGCGCACGCCAGGAGAACGAGCGTAAAAATGACTGGGAGCCATTTTAATGTCTCACGGAATCTCATAGCGACCTCGCGTTTGTTTGATTGTTTTCAACTATTAATCTGCAGTGTCTTGTAGCATTGCGAAATGCCGCCCTGTAACAACGGCCTTCCCTTTTGGGACAAGCCAGAAAATCTATTCCCTTGAGCCTCTCCCGTAGATTGCTTCCTCATGTTCCAGAACCATCTTCCCGACAGAATTTAGTTTTGACAAAGTTACTTCTGGGACACTGCCTCCGGAGTCGAGTGAAATTTGCAGGCGGTAATTCCCGCCGTATCCCGCAGTCTCCGTAATCTCCTGTACAATTGCTTTCGCCTGCTTCCCTGAGACAAAACCGGTCAATTCCCACGCGGCTGGTATCGAATCGGTTGGAGCGGCTTTTTGATTTAGTACACAATAGTCGCCGACACCGTTACCAAGCCCGGTATTGACGATTAGGTCCGGCTGTAGCCGCTTTGCCGTCATTTCCAATTCGATGCTCTGGCGTATGGTAGTTGGCCCGGGCGAATCAAACACCAGTAAATCTATTTGACCGTAATTCGTTAATAATTCCCGGATCTGTGGATTCACTTTTTCTTCAATGTAATTTTCATAATCCGCGTTGGAGGAATCCGCAAACTCCCATGCGCCCATATTTGACCTGGTATAGTGCCAGTCGGTACCCAGCGAATAGGAGAGGCCGAATTTTACTCCCTGTTTCCGGCATTCTTCTGCCAGGGCTGCCACCGGATCAACCGGGATTTCTGCGGTACGGGCAACATTGTAGGAGCTGGTCTCGGAGTTGAACATAGCGAAACCGTCGCGGAGCTTGGCTGAGAAAACAATATATCGCATTCCGGCGTTTTTCGCAGCACTTACAATTGTCTCCGGGTTAAAGTTTCCGGGATCCCATTGCTCTGTGAGTCTAAAATATTCATCAACGGAAATTTGCTCTCGCTTCATCATATCTTCACCGGGGATATCAGTGCTCCCGTCACCGGCCGCCGAGTACAGGCCCCATATCACAGACAAGCCTACGCGGCTCTTTCTCCACCATGCCAGCCGGTCTTTGACTTCGGACTGCGTCTTCAACGGGATCACCATATTCCAGGTGTGACGCCTGCCGTCTACCACTTCGGCGGTAGCGAAGAACACATGGGTTGCCTTCCCATTTTCCACGAGAATCTGCGGGCGTTCGGTACTGCGTCTCCGCCGGTATTCTCCGTCCTCAAACAGTATATGCTTGGATACGGTCACCGGATTCGGCGCCGTTTCCCAGTACATACCGTCTTCAGAGGAAGCATAATAAATTTCCTTGGGAGAATATTCCCGCTGAGTATCCATCATGAGGGCATGGTACTTGCCGTTCTCGTACCACATGGTGGGATCCTCGGCGCCGACTCCCACATCGAACGGTTTTTCGAAAATCCGTTGGTACGGACCTTCGAAATGCTCCGCCTTCGCTACACTAATGGCGTGATGGCGCAACTTTGCTACCCCCTTGTAATAGAGCAGAATGGTGCCATCCGGCTTCACCAGCGGCGAGGCATTACTCACCAGGTAACGCTCCCATGTGCCGGGACGTACATCCAGTATCGGCTCATCGCGGCGCTTCCAGGGTCCGGTGACCGATTTTGCCGTAGCCAGCCCGATACGTTCGTGCTTGTGCGCATCCAGTTTCAGGTCAGAATCGCTGGTAGTCGGGTTGTCCGGCGTCGGCATGGGATAGTCGTAGGTTGTGCCGGTATAGAATAGCAGGTAGGTATCGTCCACCTTCCTGATAACCGGGTTATGGGTCATCTTGCCATCCCAATATTCGGTTCCACGCGGCGGCAACACAACTTCCTGGAACTCGTACGGCCCTTCAGGCGTGTCAGATACCGCCCGGACAATTTCCGAATTCGTCAACCAGTGTGGCGTGAACGGCAGCGCCCGGGGCCACCGTGAGGCGAACATGTGATAGCGTCCGTCGTCCCCTTTGATAACTGAGGCGCCCCAAATCCAGTAGTCTTCCATACGGAATCCGCCGTCTACCGGTGCGGGTTCCAGACGATCCCTGAAATGCTCGTGCTCCGCCGTGCACACTCCCGGAACTTCAGTTTCCTGTCCCGAGATAAAGGCTGGTAATGCTATGACAAGAACCAAAATCAGACGGCACGGAATTATCCTGTCCGCCGAGGTCATCATGTTCATGACATCCTCCGCTGCCTGCAATTTATGCTGCGATTTTCCAAATTTTTATATATCATGTGTCACTTTATCTCATTAACACAAATTTCTTTGTTACAGACTTTTCCGGTGTGATAAGCTTATAAAAATAGACTCCGGAGGCTAATCCGCTTCCATCAAACTTTGCCGTATATCTGCCGGACGGCTGGTTTTCGTTAACAAGAACGGCAACTTCCCTCCCGGAAATATCATAGACGGTCAGGAGCACATGGGCCTGCTTATTTATGGAATACGGAATTGTAGTCACCGGGTTAAACGGGTTGGGGAAGTTTTGTCCCAGAGAAAAATTCGTTACCATATTTCCCGGTTCGTCGACGGTCGGCACCGTCGTGGAAATAATTAAGCCGTTGATCCGCCAGACTCCGGCTTCATCATTGCTGTGGACCATCTCCAGGTTCAGCTGCTCATCGACAAGATCTACGGAGAATTGTTCTGCGGCAAACTCCCCGCCATCCGAGGACATCCCGGAAATCACTTCCTCTCCCTCTGCATAGAAATCCATTGGCCCATTCGGGGCGTTTGACAGCTGGTCACCGGCCCTTACCGTTATATAGTATGTATTATTGTTGAGATCGACCTTGAATTCCGCACGACGCTCTGCGACAACAAAATCCTGCAAAATGTTATCCGGATCTCCGCGATCCCGCTGATCCAGTCCATCCGTCGAGGTAAATCCATACCCGGAAGATACGGTGTACTGCGTGGAGGCAACCACCTGCATGTATCCCGGTTCCACGGGTCCCGGACCGAAGTCGTACAGGGTGGGCGCCTTATTTTTCTCGCCGAACTGTGCTGCAATGTGAATACTGGTGGTTATGGTGACCGTTTCGGGATTTTTAACGCCCTCGAAATATTCAAGCCAGCTGCTGAAGACATATCCACTGTCCGCCACCGCCGTTACCGTCACCTCGGTCCCACTGGCATAAATACCGCCGGCAGGGTCAAGTTCCAGGTGTCCCGGTCCTTCCGAGCGGGTCCAAACACGGTAATGATCAGCAGACAGTGTTGTCCCTGATGCGGTATTTGAGGTGTCAGACTCGCCTTTGGTATTGTAGGCCACAATCCGAAATTCGTAGGTTGTTTCCGCATCCAATCCGGTGATAGAAGCTTCGGTCAGGTTTGCGATTGCCTTGGTGACCTCTTCCTGGGTATTCCAGTTATCATCGGAATACCGGATTCTGAATCCCCGCTCGTTGTCGGCCTCGTCCGACCATGTGAGATCGATACGATCTCCGGAAAATGTGGTTGCCTCCAGATTCGAAGGTGCAACAGGCGGCTCTGTGTCTTCGGTTATGGTTCCGTAGTCTACCGGCACCAGGCTGTTCAGGTATTCCTCCAGATTAGTAAAACCGTCGCTGTCCGGATCAAGGTTCCGATCCGACGAATCGTTTGGATCAAGACCTTCGGTACTCTCCCAGTTATCCGGCATCCCGTCGTGGTCGGAATCGGTAGGCGCCGTGTCGGCCTGGAGCGTTGGCCATCCACCGAGTTGGCTCTGACTGTCAGCCGTGCTTGACCTTCCGGTACCGTTTTGTACCTCCTCTACGACACGCTGATCAACCGCATCCCGGCCGATAGACGCCCCGGCGTGATCCAGGACGATATTCAACGCTTCCTCCGGAGTATGGGTCGTTACCGCCGGCGCCGGGAACGGATTGTCAAATTTCTGTGGCACACCATCTACACCTTCGCTCCAGTTATCGGATGTTACATTAGGATAATCATAAACGAAGTTACCCGTTACATGCAATTTTTTGGAATCGTATTCGGAATAGACAATACGATTTTTAACACCACTATCCGTAGCAGGTCCGTATTTGTAATAATTATTTACAATGTTCACCCGACCTGTTGGGCTACAGTATGCGCTTTGATAATCCCAGTTATAAATTACGTTGTTCCGGTGGTCGGTGATGTCTTCATTGTAGGTGTAGGCAAACTTGGGATGCCGGGTACCGGATGAATAGATCAGGTTGTGATGGTAGCTGGTTTGCCCACCCCAGAGCCCAACCATGGAGTGGTTGTTATAATCCAATCCTTCTCCCATCATACAGTATTGCACCGTCATATTCTCATTCCCGTACCAGGAGACCACTTCATCACCACCCCAGCTGAAGGAACAGTGATCAATTATAATATTTTCACGATCGTTGGTATTGAAGGCGTCGGAGCTCAGGTTGTTTTTATCGCCAAGCCGAAAACGCATATACCGGATAATGACGTTATTTCCCTGGATATTGGTCGGGTAATACCGGACACAAATACCATCGTCCGGGGCAGTCTGGCCTGCTATAGTAATGTTACTGCCGGTAATCTCGAGTGTTGACTGAAGATCGATATATCCGGAAACTCTGAAAACTATAGTCACATTGTTCATACGTACCCCTTCCCGCAGTGAGCCCGGTCCGGAGTTATTCAGGTTTGTCACCTCATATACAGATCCACCGCGGCCACCAGTGGTGTAGGCACCAAATCCCTCGGCACCGGGAAAGGCGACCTGTTGGGCCTGCATAAAAGCCGGAATTAAAAGGAAGTATATTCCCCAATACAAAAAAGACTTTCTCATCTACTGCTCCTAGTTAATTGTTCCTTCGCCCCATTTCGCAAACAATATTAATCAAAATGTGTAGTCTGGAAGGGTATCAGTCGAATAAATAGAATAACGACGAGCAGTACCCCCCTCCCGTTTTAATAATGCTGCAAGTTTCCCGGTCTGACCGAGTTTTAAATCCTGAGAGGTAATGGTACAAAATGCCCATTACCGAATGGAATGTTTACCTAAAAGATATAAATAGTTACACACACTTAGCAATTAATAAAATATTTTATATCATAATTATACTGGTTTTTCCCGATTTGCTCCGGAAAATACTGAGAGAATGCAGAAAATTGGAGTTTTCAGATACTTGCATAGGATATACTTATTTTAAGATGGACAAAATCCGGCTGAAGTCTAGTATGCTCCTGATAACTTCTGCTGACCCAACTCGCGCAGATCTCCATTCACCTGGTTGAGTGATTTCCGAATCAATTCTCTGCAATATTTCTGACGTTCATGCTGCGATTGGGGAAAATTGATTTTTTGCCCTGGAACCAATTGATTACATAACCACTGAAGTATCAGTGTGCGATAAGTCCACTGACGAATTGGTTTGGAGTCGTCCCCCACCGGTCCCCGGATCACAATTTTATCTATGCGTGGTGCTGTCTGATATTTCTGTTTGTATGCCGGTATATTTTCGCATTCCAGGATGTATGATCCAGGAGTTGATTTCAGGCTCAACCCTATGAGGTCTTCGGTATTTAGCAGCGGCATAGACCACCAGTGAATGCGAAGTGTTTTCACGTGAATTTCTCTCTTGTTGGCATCCCTGGATACCAGTTTACTTCTGAATTTTAACAAGTTTGTCCTGTAAGGAAATTGCGGCAGGTCTGAACCTGAGGCATTGGTTGCTTATATATTATAAATTTCAGAAGATATCTACAAATTATATTAAAATAAGTTGTCAAATATTTTTAATGTTTTATCTCCTGTAAATACCAAAAAACACGAGGGGAGTAAATAGATGTTGATATGGTGCCACTATTGGTTGTGTAATAATACGGTTTGAATCGTATGAATTTTGAATTATTTACTTTGGAAACCGGTTGCTATTCCAACAAATTTATCGACAAATTTTAATGTGAATAAAATTGGAGATGGAGCAATTTTTTATGCCGAATGCAACGATCAAAATCTGTGTCATCGATGATGATGATAATGTCCGAAATTTAATCTCCAATGCCCTGACCAAAAACGGGTACAGGGTTCAGGACTTTTCTACCGGATCAGCAGGAGTTTCCTACGTTCGTGAACATATTGCCAGTATTGACCTGGTCATCACTGATTTGCGACTCCCTGATATCTCCGGAATCAAGGTCAGGGAACAATTATCGGACATTGCACCTGAACTCCCGGTAATTGGGATGAGTGCACTAATTAATGAACCAGGCCTCTCAGAGAAATATCTTGAAGTCTTTCAGGCAATGATGAGTAAACCGTTTCAGTTTTCTGAACTATTAGATAAGGTAGATAAAACGTTAGGATTGTCAAATCCCGACGGATAAAAAGGATTACTTTTCCAGCCAGCCGTTGGCCATACCCTCAAACGCTATTGCCTGCCGGACATCTTTTGAAATTTTATATTTATTTTGAAGGGTTGTCAACGATTGCTGCTGGATTTTCCCCCTTTCGATATCAACCAATTTCCGGAATATTTTCTGCCGTTTTTCTTTGGAAAGACCGTATTTAATATTCGACTCACTCTTCTCCAAAATCCAATCCTGCACGTTGATTGCCGTAATTCCGCTTTTGGAGATGGTTACAGCCGCGTATGGAATTTCGCGTGTTTCGTATTGCGGTAAATAAAATTGTACTTCCAGAAATTGAGTGGTACGGGGTAATCTGTTTTGCCATAATTCTCTGACGATTTGAGCCATACTCCCCTTATCCGGCGGCGTATTGGTCTGCAACAATACCGTATACAGGTCCCCGTCTGCATTGAGCCGGTCAGCAGCGGATATCTCGGTCACCACAAAGGGTATATCGCTAAAAACCGGCTCATTTTCCAGTGTTGGAGGAACGACATGTGGTTCGGCGTGTAAAAACGATCCCTGAAGTACGATGATAATGAGATAACCTAAAACTGCCCAGGAATACTTTCTTCTCCGGGGTTTCTTTTTGTCCGGCATATATTTCCTTAATTCCATAGAATGTGTCTCGTTTCTTTCTATGGAATAATACAATGCCGAGGGGCACTTCCGGTATAGCGGTGCCTGTGATTTTTACGTCAATTTTGAGGGGGATTTTTGTCGTATTATTTACGACGGAATGCCGCAATACTGAAAGAAGATTTACGGTGACAGTGTCACTCAATGAGTCCGTGGTTTACTGCATATTTTACTATTTCTGCGTTGTTTTTCATGTTCAATTTATCCAGTACCCTGATGCGGTAGGTATTTATAGTACTCTGGCTGAGCGATAGTTTTTCGGCGATGTTGCTCGTTGAAATCCCTTGAGCAATTAGTTCAAATACTTCGTACTCCCGGTCTGATAACTGGATATGTGGCGGGCCTTTATCCTGTCCGCTGAGTGCATCGATTAAATTTTCGGCTAACGATTCGCTTACATATTTACCGCCGGCCACAACCTTCCGGATAGCCTTTACCAGTTCATCCGGGGCCTTTTCCTTGGTAATATATCCCGCCGCGCCCGCTTTAAGCGTCCTGATAGCAAACCGATCTTCGGGGTGCATACTCAGGATTAACACCTTTGCCCTTGTATCCAGAGATTGAATTTCTTTAAGAACGTCTAAGCCGCTGCGTCCAGGCATGGTAATGTCCAGAACAACTACGTCACAATCCTGATGATGTAAAAAATCGATGACATCGCCTGCGTTTTTTGCTTCTCCGACCACCTCCATATCCATTTCGCTGTTGATTACATTTTTAAATCCTTCCCTGATCAAATCGTGGTCGTCTGCAACAAAAATTTTAAACATAGGACATTCCACCTACTTTACTGTTGGTATCAGATATTATTAAAATCCCGAGAAATCCTGAACTTGCCATTAATCCAATTTTACAGCTATATGGATTTTTATCTGGTCCGCTTTACTCGCCTCCATATCCACCCTACCACCATACCTCCGAAGTCGCTCCGACAACTCCACCCACATCAATTCGAATTCCGAAGTTTCGGTCAAAGAGTCTAATCCAGGTCCGCCTCCCAACAACCTCAGCTCGATCGCTCCGTGGGACTCATTTACCTCTAGATCAATATTTTGCAGAGAATCATCCTCTGTAAGCCTCTCCAGTAGCATCGTAATTCCGGAGAAAAGCTCCCTGCGGACCTGGTCAGGATCTTCATATACGACTAAATTTCCTTGAAATGATGTTCGAATTCCAACCTGTTCCTCGAGGGACTTCAGTTTCCATTTCAGGGCTTCCCCCAGGCCAAAATTCTCAAATACTTCTGATCTGAGATCCCCCATCATTTCCCGAATGTATTTCACGATATCATCAGTCATGGATGCAGCGGACTCAATGTGCTGTTTCACCTTGTCCGTACCGGCTACATCCTCCAACGCTGAATTCGCCTGTGATAACTGAAGTTTAACCCCGGTTAATAACTGGCCGAGTTCGGAATGTAAAATTGAAGTAAATTTCTCGCTCTGCCGTTCTTCGGCAGACCATTGGGAGTGCAATAATTTTCGTAATTGCTCTTTACCAGGCCAGGATTTTTCCGTCTCATTCATTTAATTTAACTGAAGGTAAAATTCCGGCCCTGACAAGAGTTGATTCAATGGAATTTCCATAGCTGTTAAAATAGTTTGGCTCCCAAGGGAATGCAAGGAGATGGGTACTTCTATAAAATAGCAGTTGACGTTATTTCCATTGACCACTAATCTGTAAGAAAAGGGGGTATTATGAGCCTTCTCGGCAACCTACTCTGGATAATTTTTGGCGGTGGGATCTTCATTTTCCTGGAATATATGATCAGCGGCCTACTGATGTGCTTGACGATTATCGGAATACCGTTCGGTATTCAGTCGATGAAACTTTCAATTTTGGGGCTTTTCCCGTTTGGCGTAAAAATTGAGCACGGCAATTCAGCAGACAGCCCGCTTTCGCTGATTATGAACGTTATCTGGATTCTGCTTGGTGGTATCTGGATTTCCCTGACTCATGTCATATTTGCCATATTGACCGCAGTTACCATTATCGGTATCCCGTTCGCAAAACAGCATTTAAAGCTCGCCCGGTTGGCCTTCACACCTTTTGGCATTGAATTACGATAAGCAGAGAAGACAGGTTTTCCAAAATCGTCTTTAAAATACAACGGGCTCCGGAAATCCGGAGCCCGTTGTATTTCCTTTATTTCCTATTTAATCAAAGTCCGAACCGGAGTGAGAACACATGATTGTTATTAAAATATTCCACCGGTAAAAAACCATAGTCAAGTGCTAAATCGGTACCGATTACCGGCTCCAGATTCAGACTTGCCCCGTAGGAGACTCCGGCAAAAATATCCTGCAAGACCTGGTCGCTTTCAGTTGCGGTTTGGTAAGATACCCTTGCAGAGGCAAACTCACCAAGGTGATATGCCCCGAGCATTTTCACACTGTTCGGCCCATAGTTATTCTCCAGGTATGAGACCCCAATATCCAGGTTATCAATCGGTTTATATACAATTCCAAGATCGGCCACGGTGGGCATGTCGGCATCCATGGCGGTAATTTTATATTTGGTTACGCCACGCTCTGCAGTGGGCTCATTTGCGTCAACAAGTAGCCCGGGGCCATCGAACTGCATTGCGGATCCCACATTTCTGACTGCCACCCCAATACTCAATCCCTGGACATCCAGGAAATCACTGTACTGTACCCCGGCGTCAAAGGTTACTGTTTGGGCCTCGACCTCCGCAATAGTCTCGTTTACGAGGTTCACGGTCGCGCCGACTCTGATCCTATCTGCTAGCTGTTTGGAGTAAATTCCACCCAGGATAAAAACGGTGGGTGAAAATGTCGCGCCCGTCCCATCCATATTGTATTCATCCGTCACCGGTATTTCTCCAATATCAAAGGAACGTAAGCTTAAGCCAACTGCCCCTATTGAGCCGAACTGGCCTCCAACACCAGCAAAATTAATTCCAATATCGGCAATATAACTGCGGTGGGAAAACACAGCCATTACAGATTTATTGCCTTTATCTAAGGCTGCAGGGTTCCAGAGTGCTCCCTCCAGGCCGCTGGCCAGGGCGGCTGCACCGCCACCCTGTAGATATTGTGCGCCAACCGGTACTAACAACTCAGAGGCGGAGTTCGTACCATGACGCACCTCCTGGCCAAACGCCATTCCGCTCCAGATTAAGGTCATTATTACAAGTATCAATATTTTACTTTTAGTCATTTATAGAACTCCTTTCACTTCATAATCCTCAAAATGTTTATGTCCCGAAATGGCATTAATAGACTGGCAATATCTCTTCTTCCTGGATAATCGCCAGTTTCAAGACCTTTTCACCAACCTTACTGCCGTCCGCATCGTTCACCGTGATATGTGCGATATAAATCCCGCTTCCGACAGGTAAACCATCCTGGTTGGTAAGATCCCAGCGCTGGAACTGCTGTTCCGCATTGTGATTAATTTCTCTTACCATCACTCCACCAAGATTAAATATCCTGATGTCTACATTTTGAGGCAGATGGGTGAAGGTCACGTACTTTTCGAACCGGCCGGTCTCAAGACGGTGCCGTCCGTAATACGGATTTGGGAAGACGTTGATTTCATCGATTTCCGCATCGGTTATCTCATCATTCAGATCGGTCTCCGGTGCGGTAAATTCGAATACGTCGTTTACCGTATTCGGCTTGGCGGTAACAAACCGCACTGTCGTCCCATTCGGCGGCAGATTGCCGTCATCGTCAAAATCACCGATGGTCATTCGGGCGATATACTCGTCAGTGAGGTAAGAGAGATCGTCCAGACTGCCGTCGGCCACATCGGCTTCAAATTGGGCGTAATCGCCGCCATACCAGTAGACCCAATCGGTGGCAGGATAGCCAAACGTCGGATCGGTGTAGCCGATATCAAACGTTCCCGGTGTGCCGTCGCCACCCGAATATAACAACGGAATCAGCTGGGTGTCATCAGACGGATCATTCGGGGTTGCCTGGCCGATATCCCATAGCTCAAAGGGAACCGTTCCAACCTCTTCACCATCAAAATACCAGACTGCATCGCTTCCACCGCTGGTGAATCGCAACTCATAATCTCTTGGGACAGCATTGGCGACACTCCTTGCTAAGCGGTCAATACCACCACCGCCACCTCCGGCACTGAGATAGTAGGTACTAGTGGAATTCAATGAGTGCCAAACACTTGTCGGAGAATCGAGCGGATTTCCATCGTACGCGACCTCAATGATTTCCGAAAACTCCGGTTCTGGTCCGGAAACTTTCACCATCATACCGTCAACGATCAGGTAATTTTCGTTTCCGGACTGGTTCGTCTGATCGCTCAATTTGACCTCACCTGTGGTCTGGTCAATTAAATTCCATGTAACCTGTCCACCGGAGGTATCAAAGGTAACCTGGTAGGTATGGCCGTTTAATTGATGCGGATTCACAACAATTGGTGTGACCACACCGTCCGAAGTTCCCTGGACTTGTTGTACTTCTACAGTATCTCCTTGCGCACCGCCAAAGTTCTCCGTTGCCTTGGCAGGCTGCGGAGTCACCGAAACTACTGTCGGACTACTCTCCAGTGAACGGATGGCAGGCGCCAGCGGGCTATCCGGATTATAACTGTAGGCCGTAAGGGCGAAGTGATAGGTTACGCCGTTGGCCACTGGTCGACTCCTTACCCGGTCCCGGGTAATACTCAGGGTCCGCTGAATTCCGCTATTGGTCCCTTCCTGTGCCAGAAGCTCCTGCAGACGACCGGCATCAATATCAAAGCGAGTCTCAAAGATTTTCAGCACCGAATCCTGTTTATCAAAGGTGGCAATCTTTTCCCCTTCAGATAATTGTGAATTAGGCGACGGTAACTGATAAATATTGTATCCCTGGAAATTAAATCCCTGGATAACCGTATTTTCCGTCGCATCTACTGCATTTTTATCGCTGCCCCAGTTCAGCACGACTTTTTTATCAAGTCCAACTGTCTCAACCTGGGGAGCAGCCGGAGCTGAGGGGAGATTAAAGTTGTTATCGTATGCGTACTGGGCAAATTCATCATAGCTACGCAGGACAGAAATACTGGAGATGTTATCTTGTCCCATAGCCGCTATCTGCCCCACAACGACATCCTGTGTATCACCCTGAGCCATCGTAAATGGTCCGGAACTTAGCACAATACGGCGGTCACCCGGTGGCAAATCCATACCATCGATCCAGCCTTCACCAGCCACAGGATCACCGGTTAACACATATTTTGTGTTTTCGCCGGTTACCGAATTTACCCATGGTGAGGCACTCGGATACGGTGGACGCGGTTTATATCCCCGCATCAGGTTATACCACTGCAGAGTTCCCTGGTATTCTGTCAAATCAGGGTCACTCACGTCCGATCCGGCTGCAAAATAAGAGAAAGATGTTAATCCAAGCGTATCGCCGTTGACAATCGGGCCCTGCAGAAAATCCCAACCGACTGCCGGTGATGGTAAACCAAAATTATCGAAGTATGTCGGATCATTTTTCACACCGGAATATGCAAATCCCATCGAGGTGGATGTGTCACTCCCGGCAAAGTCATTATCGTAGGTTCCGACATCGGGATCGACCCAATGGACAATATACATGGAGTCGATCTGTGCATTTTGAACTTTCGGGGCGCCCGGGTCACCGCGATATATCAGGCGGCTCCTGATAAACGCCATATTCCCCAGTGGATTGCTGGATGGAAAGTTATAACCCCAGATCGTGGTCTGAACTTCCATACCGATCTCCGGGGAACCATAACTGTTTTCCGAAGCACCTTCAGGCAGATCGTTTGCCACATACCAGATAGTCTGGTCCGCACCGGGATATCCTGGAATGTCCGTACTTGGTTCATATGTTCCGTTATTATTCACATCTTCATACGGGGCCCCGAGTTCGGCAGGCCAGTTATTCCAATCCCTTTCATACTGTGCGCGCAATTCCTGAATCATGGTTTCGGTCACTTCGCTCAACGGAACTCCATTTATCTGGGACGCATCCGTGGAAAGGTCAGCAGTTTCGTAATCTGTTCTGACCCTCCAGGCGTGATACGATCTATCGGTATCCGGCCCTGTGGGAATGCCGCCATCTATAGGAAGAATCTTTCCTGGGGACATTCCATTATTATAGGTACTCCCGTTGACCCTGACTTCGGGAGTATTTCCGTCATCGACGATGCCGCCCCACAGAGTACCCTGCGCGAACACTACCCCGGCAGCCAGACCTTTGGGATACGTACCATTCACGCCGGAAAATGGGTCCGACCAGTGATAGTACCCGTCATTTCGGGACCAGATTGTCATATTATTGATGTCGAACACCGTTTCAATGGGATCAGTTTGGGTCATTTTCATGAGGGACTGCTGTTGAGTGACCTGCCCCTTTTCCTTTGCCGCAAGATCGGAAGAAAAGCCGAGTGTACCCAGCAACCCCAATACAATTAGCATTGACCAAAGTTTATGTAGTTTCATAATAAGCCTGTCCTCCAAAATACTATCGCCATTATATTCTTGTTTATCCAACACGAGTTGTAATGCTTTTTATAACTCGACCTGGACTCCAACCCGGAACTGCCGGGGAGTACCGTAGATATCAGACTGGCCATCGCTCAACCAGTGCTGTCGGTTTTCCAGGTTAATTGCCCGATATAATTCGGTATACTGTTCACCGAGTCCGGCTACGATATCGCTGCTCAGATCCGGACTTGACAAGAAACCATCATTTTCTGCAGATCCTGTCCGGTAATACACGTTCAACACGTGTTTCCGGTTAAACAGGTTCTGGACATAGGCGTAAACACCAAACCGAACGCCTCCTACGTCAAATCCTTTCGTCACACGAAGATCGGTGTTAAAATACCATGGAGTAGTTGATGCGTTGATGGATTCAACCGGGACCCGAGAGCGTGCATCATTGGAAAGCAAGGCGCCCGTATTCGGACCCTGCTGTCCTATGCCCCCGGTGGACAGCGTGAAGTGATGTCCACTATTAAATGACATCAGCAGGTTTACGCCCCAATCGCCTAACATCATACCAGCATCGGGGGAGGTCCGGTAATCCAGGTTAATCGTTCCGCGGTGATTTTGCTGGAACCGCAGAGGCTGGATCATAGACGGCGGTGCTGTGCCCTGATCCATCAAGCCCGCCTGAGCACTGGGATCCGAGTTGGTTCCCTTGGCAGAACTCAACGTATAATTCACTTGGGTCAACAGCCCTTTATACCGACGGGTTTTCAGAGTCAGTTCAAACCCCTTGGTAGTGGTAAAGTCACCATTTTGCCAAAGAGCGTAATTAGCAATACCTGACCCCTGCTCCGTTTCCTGATAAATCAGTTCAATCTGGCCGGTTGTATTTTTATAGAATGCCGTTATATCAAACGAAGCATAATTTGAGAACTGTTGCTGGAACCCAACTTCGTACTGGGTTGTTTTGATGGGGTCAAGTGACCATGCAAATGGCTGAGTAATAAAATACTGGCCGGAAAATGTCTGTGCATAGTCAGAAACGTTATCATAGGCGTTGGCCATATCCGGCATCTGCGCAAACCGGCCATACTGGAGATGGAAGACAGTCATATCAGTCACCGGAAAGGCCAGGCCAATCCGGGGCTGAATCGCCGTAATCGCATCAGCTTTATCTAATGAATCGGCATCCATTAACCAATCCTCAGATTGATATGGGGGACTGGTTCTGTCCGTTGGCTCCCACTGATCCATATAAAACCGGTCCAGTCGGAGTCCGGCGTTCACTACAATATCCTGATATTCAACTTTATCGTTGATATACATTGCAGCCAGATACGGCTCCCGAGGTGCATTCAACTCGTCATCCGTTTCTGCGGATCCCCAGGGAAGTAAGGCACTGAGTCCACCTTCCCCGACCTTATTCATAAACTCATCATAGCCATATCCACCACTACCAGCCTGGCGAATGGCGAATGCAACGCCATCAGTCCCAGCCCGGATCGAATCCGCGTATCCGGGATTGTTGTGTATCTGGGATCCCAAAGCGTTATAGGCGGTGAATTCGTAATCCCGGACAAGCCATTTTTGAAAATGGCCACCGGCCTTTATTTCATGCCGGCCGGTCTGATTGACGAAATCCACCTTGTAATCCATATAATTCTGATTTCGCTTCCGGTAATTCGTCATTAAGCCATCCGGCCCAGAAATAGCACCAGGGGCAGTAAATCGAAATCCGTGATATGTCAATTCCGCTGGCTCTTGATAATAGCCTCGATAATAGTCAAATCCGTATTCGGAATGGACAGTGTCTCCGGGCTCTACGATAATCTGATTCCCGTTAACGTCCTCAACAATTTCTCCGTTTTGGTTGAACATGGTGTCGGCTTCTTCGGCAATTGTGTATAAGCCGGATTCCAACAATCCATGCGGATCACCGTCGACTGATTCAGGCGCGTTATCGATATAATCCATCAAATCCCAAACAGCGCCACCAGCTCCGTCTGCCTCAGGCTGGTCGAAATTGGGATCAAATACCTCAAAATCGTAGTCAAAATAACTAACCTGAGCCTGCACAAATGTATTATTATCGAAGAAATACGTGCCCCGGAGATTGTAGAGCTGCCGGGTATCTTCCCTGTGGGAAAGTCGCTTCTGGTTGAACATATCCCAGATCGGCACGGTATTGATTTGTCGGGTCCGATCGGTTCGGGCAAAAGCAATTCTAAAACGGAGGGGGTTAAAATCAAGCAGGAAACTTCCATTCGCGGTCAATTGATCCTGAAAGCGCGGACTGTCTCCGGGCAGGTTACCGTCTTCCCAGGCGACTTCCCCAGGAGAAGGTTGCCCAATTGGCGCTCCTGAACTTCCCGAATCATACAGGGTGTCAAAATCCGCACCAGTCCAGAACGAAGGATTATAATCATCGGTGTAAGACTTGTCGATAGCCACAAAGAACCGATGACGCTGACTAAAAAGTGGCCCGCCTAATGTAGCAGTAAAATCATTATATCCGTAGGAATACGAATTATCACCAAGCGCTGAGCCGAAGGTATCGGTCTCATATTGCACAGAACCACTGAATCGCTGACCACCTGTCCGGAAGGACTGCTGGACAATTCCGGCATTTGCGTTCCCGATTTCGGCGCTGTATCCACCGGACTGTACATTAACCTGCTCAAGGGCTTCCGGAATCGTAGTTACGACAGCATCGGAACCGACCATTCCTTTAATACTAGACCCTTCAAGCATATATCCGGTTTCACTGGCTCGCCCACCGCGAATGTGAATCTCGCCATTTTGCTCGACCACTCCGGCCTGCATCGAATAAAATGTTTGAACATTCCTGGTGGGAATATTCTCAAATTCATCCTGAGAAATCGTGCGCTGTACATTGGTTGCCGTCGGCTGTACAAGCGGCCGCTCTACCGTCACTTCAACCCGATCCCCTTCAATGGCAGATGTTTCCATTTCAAAATTCAAACGGGTTGTCAATCCGGAAGTAACCTGAACATTACTTTTTTCAATAGTGCTGTATCCAATGAAACTGGCGGTTACTGTATATGTCCCCGGAGGAACATCCAGAATTGAGTAGTTTCCGTCTGTATCAGCGGATGCGCCATAATTTGTACCTTCAACTAATATATTGGCACCCGCAAGCGGTTCACCCGTCTCACTGTCAGTGATAGTACCTGATATCTTTCCTGCAGATTGGGCAAGCAAGCCTGCCGCAACCAGCATAGTGAGTAGAAATAGAGTACCACGTCGAACCATTTTGCCCTCCACTGTTTTTTACCTTAAGTAAAAAGGATATTTAACTTACCGCCAAGTTAGATTTTATCAGGGAGAATGAACATCGGACTGGTACTGAAATTTTTGTAAGAATATTTAACTATTTTGTCAGATTTAATCTTACAAAATGGAAAGTAAAACTTTGACTTTGTGTTTAAACTGTAAATGGCCACCCACTGAAATGTCCGGGATATTGGAAACAGGCTATACTAACAAGGCCAGTTTAAGAGCTACTACTATAGAAGGTTCTATCAGGTAGGGTCTGCACAAAGATTTATATAGTAATTTTATTTTCCAGGGCATACCTGGTCAACTGGGAATTATTACTCATTTCCATTTTTCTTAGAATACGGGAGCGGTACGTACTTATGGTTTTCACACTCAGCGAGAGATCCTCTGCAATTTCAGTAACCGTCTGCCCTTTGGCTATTTTTCGCAACACCTGAAATTCGCGGTTTGACAGAAGTTTATGGGGTTTGTCCGCCGACCCGTTTTGGACATCAACCGCCAATTGCTTTCCCACCGCCGGCGGAACGTACCGTTGTCCATTTGCAATTGTGCGTACAGCACTGATAATTTCCTGAGCAGTACTCTTCTTATTCAGGTAACCGAAGGCACCGGCTTTAATTGCACGAACAGCATAAAGATCTTCCGGATAAATACTTAAAACAAGAACGCGGACATCCGGATGGTTGGTTCTCAGAAATTCCGTTACAGCCAGTCCATCTTGTCCCGGTATTGAAATATCCATGATGACAACGTCGAAATTCTCTTTCGAGACCTTATCGATAACCTCCTGTCCCGTTGTGGCAACGTCAGCAATGTTTAGGTCCGTTATTTGTTCGAATATTTTCTTTAAGCCGGCCCGGACCACTTTATGATCGTCGGCAACCAATATATCAATCATAATATTGCGCCTCCCATAACAATACTTGACCCTGAACACTCACATGTGAACTTGCCCTTAGCTCATATGCTTTGACTATTTGATGCTCAATCAGGTGTCTTAATTGTATAAATATTCCCGGAAATATTCCACTTAAATTACTGTAAATCTCCGGGCTTAATACCGAAGAATCTTTGTCTGGTCCGGTTAAATCTGATCGGGCCTGCTTTACACTTCAACACCAAGGAAGTGTCTGATGACCAGTCCGATAATGAAAGAAATGCCAGCAACGCCCATACTGATAAAGACCATTTCCCAAAAACGACGCTTAAATGAATATGATTTCGCCACGGAGATATAATAGGTGAATACGAAAATAATTAATATCGCATTCAGCAAAGTCCAGCCTAGAGCCCAAAAGTGATTTGACAAGATAAAATACGGAATCACTAACAGGACCGTTGCCAAAGAATAGGCTATTCCGGTATAAACCGATGCTTTCACGGGGTTTTTCGTTTTGTCGTCGGCGGTTTTGGTGGAAAGGTATTCCGATCCGGCCATTGAGAGCGAAGCGGAGATACCGGTAACCAAACTGGCCACTGCTACAAGGCCGGTATTTTGTAAGGCCAGAGTAAGCCCGGCGATTGCACCGGTCAGTTCTACCAAAGCGTCATTCAAGCCGAGAACGATAGAACTGGCGTACTGTAAGCTCTCTTCATCCAGCATATCGATGAGTTGCTCTTCGTGTTCATGCTCGTCCGCTTCGATTTGAGCGACGTCGGGGATTACAGTGGCGATATCATGATAGGTATCCTGAGCTAGGTCTTCCCCGTTCTCCATAAGCCTGATACCGAAGGTTAAACCGAATAATCTGGCGACCAGGGAATAAAACCAAATCTTGAATTTACTCGGGGAGACCTCCTTGCTGGTCCGTTCTTTCCAGAAATTGTAATGAGATAACTCTTCCTCAGCAATACGGCGAAGCACCCTGGCATTTTCCGGATCACCCGTCATATCTGCCAATCTGTTGTAGATGTAATACTCGGTAATTTCTGCCTTTTGTGCGGATAAGATTTGTGCTTGTATCCCTGCAACACTCATAAAACACTCCTAAATTACTGTCCTGACCTTCTCTAATGTTGTAAAATAGAAGAAAATTGTCTGAATAAGAAACATTTTTTTGAGGGTTCAGTACTAAATTGGAGAAAACGGTATAACAATATTAAGGTTATGATTCACCCGAAATGATCCTTACTTTTTATTCATCTTGATATTATTAAGTAAACATTAGACTAAAACAATCTTTCGGAGAAGACGAATGAAAAAAATTATGCTGGCACTGTTGCCTGTATTTTTAATAATTGCTGCCTGTTCCTCGCAACAGTCCAAAGTAAAACTTGAAAAGGGTACTGACGCTTATGAACTCGCCGCTGCCCTCTCAGACACACTCCCGTACCTGAGTCCTGACAAGAACAATATTTTAGTATCCACAGATGACTTTGTCGTTTCTACCGGTGAAGTATTAAAAACCATGCAGGACAATTATGGCACCCGGGTTAGTCAATTGAAGAACTTGCCGGCTTCGCAACTGCGGCAGGTTATTACCAGTAACGCTTCTCAAATTGGAGAGAAGAAACTACTGCTTCAGGCAGCAGCCGAAGCAAATGTGACTGTGACCGACTCCGAAGTGGATAGCCTGATGCAACTCCAATATACCCAGGTAGGCGGAGAGCAACAGTTTAAACAGCGTATCGAGAGCGCCGGTATCTCCATGGAACCGGTCAGGAAGCAGTTCCGCGAGGGTCTAATTATCAATAATTACCTGGAAGAGAAACTCCAGGGACAAGTTGAAGTAACGGAAGAAGACATCCAGGAAGCATATTCCGAGGACAAAACAGCCACAGTCCGGCATATACTTTTCAGCACGCAGGGCGAATCCCCGGCCGAAACGGAAGCCATTGAGGACAGCGCTCAGCGGGTACTCGAACAGGCGAAAGAAGGAGCGGATTTTGGCGTGCTGGCAGCCAGGTACTCCGACGATCCGGGATCGAGCGATAAGGGGGGATTGTACGAAGACATCGAAAAAGGCATGATGGTCAAACCGTTCGAAGATGCTGCCTTTAACATTCCCGTTGGTACGGTCGGCGATACATTGGTTGAAACCCGTTATGGCTATCATATTATTAAGGTATTGAGTCGCGCCCAGGAGGAAAAGCCACTCGATGAGGTCAGGCCGGACCTCGAACAACAATTAAGCCAGCAGAAGAAGCAAGACGTCTATGATAATTATGTCAACCAGCTGAAGGAAGAGGCAAACTACGAAGTAAAAGAGTTTTAGACATTTTTGTATTTCAATATTGCCTAATATCCCAGCGATGGACATCCCTTTCCTTCGCTGGGATTTTTAGTTTTGATTTGGTTTAAGCATCCTATTTCGAATCATACCTTGAGATTCAGTGAGACTCTTGTTTATTTTCAAGAGTTATTTGGCACAGCTAAACGAAAGGAAGTTTTCATGCAAAAATTGACTCATAAATTGAACACCGCCCTGGGAATGGCAGGTATGCTCCTAATCGCCCTGACATTTGTGGCTTGCTCCTCACAGGATCAATCATCTCAGACCGATACCTCCCAGCAGCAATCCACCTCCGAAATGCAGATGCAACAGAACCAACAACAGCAACAGATGCAGGCACAACAGCAAATGCAGGGTCAGGGCCAGCAGCAATTGTCCGAAGAACAGAAAGCCCAGCTCCGTCAACGTATGCAACAGCAGATGCAACAGCAACAACAGGCACCTGATGTCGATGTCAGCGACCAGGAGTTGAAAAAATTTGCCGCCGCCGTCCAGGAAGTTCAGCAAATTCAGCAGTCCGCCCAGCAGGAAATGGTCGGCGCTATTCAGGAAGAGGGACTCGAACCACAGCGATTTCAGAAGATTATGCAGTCTCAGCGTGGGCAGGGCCAATCCGATGTAGAAATGACTGAAGAGGAAAAGCAGAAATTCCAGGCTGCTTCACAGGAATTACAAAGTATCCAGACTGAAACTCAACAGAAAACCACAGCGGCAATTGAGGAAGAAGGCTTTGCTCCCCAGCGATTCCAGAAGATTCTTACCGCTATCCGCGCCGATCAGGAACTCCAGAGCCGGTATCGTAATCTGATGCAAAACTGAGTCTGAGCACTTAGGTATGTCATTCCTTCAAGGCCGGCCGGAATGGCCGGCCTTTTTTTTCATCTGAGTATCCGCCCTACTCTTGTAGACTGGTATTTCAACCATACCTTCTCTACCTTTTACGTTTACCAAATTGCAAACCCTAGAATAGGAGCAATGTCGCAGTGAAAATTTCCGGAGACATATCAACGCTTGACACCCTGGAAAATCCACCTCTCATTCCTATGGAAGATTTTTTCCGAAACCCGCAGCAAACGTCCTTTCAGCTCTCCCCGGATGGTGAAAAACTGGCCTTTCTCGCACCGTGGAAAAATCGACTGAATATTCATATCCGGGAAATTGAAACCGACAATAGTACAAGGATCACCGCAGCGACCGAACGGGATATTGCCGGCTATCTTTGGGCAAATAATACCCGTATAGTCTTTCTCCAGGATACTGCCGGGGACGAGAACTTTCGCCTGTTTGCCGTTGATATCGATGGAAAAAATCACACTAGGCTCACCCCTTTTAATGATGTCCGGGTGCAAATTGTGGATGACCTGGAAGATATCGAGGACGAGATACTTATCGGCATGAACAAGCGTGATAAACAGATTTTTGACGTCTATCGGCTTCACGTGAATTCCGGAGAGATGTCCATGATCGCTGAAAACCCGGGGAATATCTCCGGATGGCATACTGATAACGAAGGGAAGTTGCGGGTAGCCACCACGACGGACGGGGTGAATACCGGCATTTTGTACCGCAATACGGAAGAAGAGAAATTTCACGAGGTCCTGACGACAACCTTCAGAGAAACGCTGAATCCCCTGTTTTTCACATTTAATGATGATGCGATTTATGCTGCCTCAAACCTGGGGCGTGATAAGCAGGCCATAGTAAAATATGACCTCGAAAATAATATCGAACTGGACATCATTTACGAGCATCCAGAGGTGGATGTTTCCCACCTGCTTCGGTCCAAAGAAAGAGAAGTCATTACTGGTGTCACCTATTTTACTGATTATCGAAATTACGAGTTTTTTGATGAGGAGAGGGCCCAACTCCAGACATCTCTGGAAGAACAACTGCCGGGATATGAAGTCAGTCTCAGCAGCTCGAGCAAGAACGAACGCCGGCTGCTGGTGCGAACCCACAGCGACCGTTCCCGGGGTGCATACTATTTTCATGATCGGGATACCAACGAATTGACAAAACTGGTGGACGTGAGTCCGTGGTTGAAGGAAGATGAAATGGCGCCAATGTATCCTGTAGAGTATTCTGCCAGAGATGGCCTCACAATTCCGGGCTATCTTACATTGCCGAAAGGCCAATCCCCGGAAAACCTACCGGTAGTAATCAATCCCCACGGCGGCCCATGGGTCCGGGATCACTGGGGGTTTAATCCCGAGGTGCAATTTCTTGCGAATCGCGGTTATGCCGTCTTGCAGATGAATTACCGGAGTTCAACCGGATATGGCCGGGATTACTGGGAGCGGGGCTTCAAGGAATGGGGCAAAGCCATGCAGGACGACATCACCGACGGAGTCCATGCACTAATTGAGGAAAACATCGCCGACCCGGACGCGGTTGCAATCTACGGCGGCTCCTACGGTGGTTACGCCACCCTCGCAGGTCTCACTTTTACACCTGATCTGTATGCGTGCGGGGTGGATTATGTGGGAGTTTCGAACCTGTTTACCTTTATGGAATCTATCCCGCCCTATTGGGAACAGTACCGGCAAATGCTCTACGAAATGGTTGGCCATCCGGAGCAGGATAAAGACCTGTTGGCCTCGGCATCACCTGTTATGCACGTGGATAAAATCAAGGCCCCCCTGCTGATCGCGCAAGGTGCCAACGATCCGCGGGTGAACAAGGACGAGTCAGATCAAATGGTGGAAGCGCTACGGGACCGAGGGATTGAAGTACCGTACATGGTCAAGGAAAACGAGGGACACGGTTTCCACAATGAAGAAAACCGCTTTGACTTCTACCGGGCAATGGAACAGTTTCTGGCCCGCCATCTAAATGGTCGTGCTGGTAATGGGGATATCTCTGCACTTCTGACCTAGGAAATACGGAATCGTCCAACCGGGAGAAATCTTATGATAAGCCTCACAATTGCAGTGCGAGGGAAGTCAGACTAAATTTACGAATGATGTTGTAGATCTCCCCGGGTTACAATCCTGCTTCATCTAACTTTTCGATTGTCAGTTCGTCAGTTCGTAAGCCGCCGGAATCACGTCCTCTCCCCTGTGAAAGTCGTATACGTTGATCTTTCGGGTGTCCGGCTGGATCAACAGATCGGGCTTTTCCACCTGGAGTTGGTAATCGGCCATCATGGAAATCGTGATACCCACCGTCTGGGCAATGACCATCAGCATGCTTAGATTCCGCTCGCGGGTTGTACGGCGTTCCGGAATCTTATCATCCAGATTAATGCGTTTCAGAAGCTGGCGAAAATTGGACGGTTCTTCCGGCTCCAGCTGTTTCCGGATCTTATCCGCACGCATCCAACTTTTATTTTTATCCAGTACATTTATGGCAATTACGTAATCCGCTCCCATTTCGCGGACCGTATTTACCGGCACCGGACTGACCAGCCCCCCGTCGACCAGAATTTTTCCGTCGATTTCCGCCGGTTGAAAAATAATAGGGATCGAAATGCTTGCTCGAACGGCCTCAATCAGGTTTCCGGATGTATGGGTAATCAAATCCCCCCGTTCAATGTCCGTTGTGTCTATGGCGAGTGGAATTTTCAGTTCGGCAAATGTATCGAATAACAGGTTCTCTTCCAGGAGCTGAGTGATTTTTGCCGCATCGATAAGGCCGGCCTTGGGGAGGGACGGCATGAACAGCCGAAACATCTTCCGCCAGGTAAAATCGGCGGACATATTTTCCAGCCGCTCGATAGATTCGGTAGCTGCATACACGGCTCCGACGAAAGCTCCCATACTGCTCCCGGAGATATACTTAATTTGGATGTTTCGTTCACGAAGCGCCTTCAGCACCCCAATATGTGCCAACCCCCGGGCGCCACCGCTGCCAAGTGCCAATCCAATTTTCATTTAAGCCGCCTCCAGATGAGTGATGCCCCCATCCACAATGGAATCGGTGAACAACCACCCTGTTTCGGTGAGGCTGATGCCATCCGTATGCTCATCGATCCAGCCAGGATATTGGTCAATTAATCCCCGGAAATAACTGCGTAATGATTCCGGGAATGGCTCGTTAAAAAGTGATTCCCATTCTGCAAAGCGAATTCCGTGGTTCGTCCGTAATCGGGTAAGCAGGTATTCATTTTTCCGTGTTTCCGGGTCAAGGTATTCACGGTCTTCAATCGGTGAACCATTATTACGGACCAAGGTCAGATATTTGCTGAGATCCCGGACATTCCACCAGCGATATTCCCCGTTGTATGAGTGTGCAGATGGTCCGTAACTGTAATAATGGCGGCCATTCCAATAGTTGGAATTATGCCGGCTATGATACCCGGGCTTTCCGAAGTTCGACACCTCGTAATGTTCGAAGCCGGCATCATGCATCTTTTCGCAAAGAATCATGTACATTTCCGCGTCCAGTTGGTCGGAGGTCATTTCTATCCGTCCATCCTCAACATATCGAAATAACGGGGTCCCTTGTTCAACAGTCAAACTATAGATAGAGATGTGCTCCGTTTCCAATTCTAACATTTTCCGGAGATCCCGCAGAAAATTGTCAAGCGATTGCTCGGGGAGATGAAATATCAGATCCACATTGATATTGTTGAAACCGGCTTCTCTGGCCATTTCCACACTGGGTATATTTTGATGTGCGCGATGCCATCTGCCTAACCGTTCCAATTGTGCATTGTCAAAGGATTGGATCCCAAAGCTGACCCGGTTCACTCCGAGCGATCGGTACGCCGCGAGCCGATCATAATCCACTTCGCCAGGATTAGCCTCTAATGTAATTTCGATGTCCTCTGCGAAGTGAATCTCCCGGGATATGGCTTCCAGTATTTGCTCCAATTGTGATCCGGACAGCATCGATGGTGTGCCGCCTCCCAGGTAGAGCGTTTCAACTTCGTCGTAATCATTAACGGGAGGTTTGTTGCGTTGAAATTCGCGGATAAGTGCTTCAGTGAACATGGGAATCTGCTCATCCCGGTCGACGACCGAATAA
The DNA here is from genome assembly GCA_021734025.1 of Candidatus Neomarinimicrobiota bacterium. Lineage (NCBI taxonomy): Bacteria > Pseudomonadati > Fidelibacterota > Fidelibacterota bacterium. The sequence goes on along the minus strand of JAIPJS010000003.1, from coordinate 162,025 downwards.
AAATCGCAATAAATACACTTGACCTTACAAAACGGAATGTGGAAATACAGGCTGACCGGCTCTGTGTTACGTGTGCGTTCTTTCTCTGAATTATTCACAAGATTTTATATACTGCCACTTTAGAAAAAATTTTTAGATCTTGCGCCAAAATTATTTATAGACAACCTCTTCGTGTTTTCTTTTTATCTCTCCGCGGCTGAAATGATTTAATCACCGTTTATTATGCATACGTTCAATTCACCAAATCGCCAATCCGGCCCCACCGAATTTTGTCGCCCAGCCGATACAGCGGCACGTTTTTATTCCATGAGAAATATGTAATCATCCCCTCTCCCAGAATATTGTCCGCAGGAACCGGTCCCCAATAACGGCTGTCCCAGCTATTGTCACGGTTATCGCCCATCATAAAATAGTAATCCTGTTCCACGGTGTAACTGTTTGCTGGTTCGTCGTCCACATAATACCGCCCCCCGGAATGGGCAAACTCGTGACCATCCTGCTCAATCAGGTATCGTATCAGCGCCGTATTATCCTGACCAAAATTGTACGTCATCCCCTCTTTCGGAATCGTAAGCGGCCCGTAATTATCCTTATTCCCATAGCCCGGAGGAAAAATGTTGGGTTCCTGCCACTGATCTGGACGCACGTGGTTGGTGGTGAATTTTGTTCCCTCGGCGTTGTCAAACTTCTCTCCGTCCACATAGAGGACTTTATCCCGCACCTCCAGCGTTTGTCCGGGTAATGCAACCAGACGCTTAATGTAATTGACCCGATCGTCCAGTGGATACTGAAAAATGACTACGTCCCCCTGCTCCGGCGCATCCAGCGGTGGCGTTCTCCAGTTTGGCACATGAAAACCGACCTTGGTAAACGGAATTCCGAACCAGTCCGGCGTCCTGACACCGTAAATGAACTTGTTCCCGAGGATAAAATCTCCGACCAGTATGGTATTTTCCATAGAACCGGTCGGCACCTGATACGCCTCGATAATTGTTGAACGGACAAACAGCGCAATAATGATAATCAGCGCGATAGATTTGACTTCACGGATTATCCGTTCTTTTCTTGACGGTTGCGGTGGTGTCGAAACCGACTTCTGGTGCTCTGAATTCTTCTTTTCGTTCATCTGCTGTCCGTTCCTTACAGTATATGTTAGCCGTTATTGCCTATGATAAAACGTCAGTATCATTGGAGAGTTCCACAGCACGTATAATGCATTTTGAGGTTAGTTCTGCAGCCAGGTGACCAATACCGTTGATTTCGCCCTGTTTTTCTCCCAGAGATGCCGTCACCGAGAGATCGCCGTCGAACATGGAATGAGCCGGCGAAACCACCCGCGCCAAACCGTCCTGTGCCATCTGCGAAACCTTGATGCACTGCTCCTTGGTCAGCTGGGCGTCTGTAGCAACGGCAATAAGCGTTGTGTTTGAGGTCCAGAGATCTTCTGGCTTCTTATAGAGCAGCGATTCCTCCGTTTTCTCATGCCCGACAAGCCAGCGATTTTCCCAGGGACTGAAAATACCGCCAAACGGATTCGCCACCAGGAGTACGCCAACGGTAATTCCGTCAGGTGTCGTATCTGAAAGCGTTGCCAGCCCGCCACGCCGGGTAAGTTCCGGACCGAACATATTTCCAACTGTCGCGCCCGTTCCCACCCCAACCGTGCCTTCCCCGGTGTATTCAGATTTTGCCGCTTCAGATGCTTCATACGCCATTTCCGCCGTGGGAATTGCCGAATTTTTATCTTCGCTAATATCGTAGATTACCGCACCGGGAACAATCGGAATTCGGGCGTTGCCGGTTTCGTATCCTATATCGTTCTCCCTGAGAAAATCCAGTACCCCTTTTACGGCCGGCAATCCCAATGCACTTCCGCCGGTGAAGAACAACCCGTTAATCTTCGGTACCAGACGGACCGGTTTCAACACCTCAATTTCCACCGTTCCGGTTGCAGATCCTCGTACATCCGCTCCGGCGACCGCACCGTCTTCGAATAAAATCACGGTACAGCCCGTATTGTCGTCGGTATTTGTGCTGTGCCCGACTATTACGCCAGTGACATCTGTTATTCCCGCCATATCAGTATCCCGCTGCTGTTCCGCCGCGGCTCGTATCCGCACCGGAATATATGGTCCCTGTTGCCGGATCGATACCGACGGAGTTTGCTTCTCCAATCGACTGCCTGGGCTTCAGGGTGTGGCCGACCTGCATCAATAAAAGCTTGTCAATTTGGGTCAATGCGCCTTCCTCGTAGTAGATAAAATCCGGGAGCCACTGAGAGTGAACTCTCTTCGCATCTACTGCCTCTCTAATAGACATCCCATGATCAATCACATTCATAATAATCTGCGCGGTGGTGGTGATAATTGTCGACCCGCCAGGTGTTCCCGTGATAATGACCGGTTTTCTATCACGGGTGACAATTGTTGGGGACATAGAACTCAGCATCCGCTTGCGAGGTTCGATAGCATTGGCTTCCGCGCCAATCAAACCGTACATATTCGGGACGCCGGGCTTGGCGCTGAAGTCGTCCATCTCATTGTTCATCATGAATCCGGCTCCTTCTACGGCATACCCAGCGCCGAAGGCACCGTTTAGTGTGGTGGTATTGGCAACGGCATTTCCGTCAGCATCGATAACAGAAAAGTGAGTGGTCTCCAGGTGTTCCGCAACGTATCCCAAAGAATCTGCGGTGTCCCAGCTGATGTGCGACACCTGCTCACTCGGCGTGGCCTTATGCGAAATTAGCTGCCGCAAATAGCTGTAATACGGTTCGGAAGTCAATGTTTGGATAGGCATATCCACAAATTCCGGATCGCCGAGGAAATAGTTCCGATCTGCATAGATGTGTCGTTCTGCTTCGGTCTTAAAATGTAGCGTCTTTGCGGAGTTGTGTCCCCATTTGTCAAGTGGATACGGCTCCAGTATCCCGAGGATACCGGCCAGGGCAATGCCACCTGAACTCGGCGGCGGCATGGAATAGATTTCGTATCCCTGATAGGTTCCGTGAATTGGCTGCCGCTCCTTAACTTTGAAACTGCGGAGATCTTCTCTGGTAATCAGCCCGTCCAGATTTTGCATTGTCCGGACAATTTGCTCCGCAATCACTCCCTGGTAGAACGCGTGCTTTCCCTTCTCTGCAATCCGCTCCAGCGTGGTAGCGAGTTGAGGCAACTTCAGGGTATCGCCTGCACTGAATATCTCCCTTTTTGTGTATTGGCTGGCTGCCACCGGATCACGCTGCAGGTAGCTGCGATGCCGATTCAGGGTATTCGCCAGATCTTCGTCCACTGCAAATCCTTCTCTGGCAAGATATATAGCCGGCTCAATTAACGTCTTGAGGGACTTAGTTCCGTATTTCTCCAGGACATATGACATTCCGGCGACTGTTCCAGGCACGCCGGAGGCCTTTGCTCCTACCCGGCTCAGCTGGGTGATCACGTTCCCGTTGTCATCCTGGTACATCGTTTTGGTTGCCGAACCCGGTGCTTCCTCCCGGTAATCGATAGTGGTCACAGTTCCGTCTGCCAGACGTATTACCATAAATCCGCCGCCACCAATATTGCCCGCTGCGGGATGCGTCACCGCCAATACATATGAAACAGCCACGGCTGCATCAACGGCATTCCCCCCGCTCTTCAGCACCTCCGTACCGATATCAGAGGCATACTGACTTGAGGAAGTTACCATTCCATGGCTGGCGGAATCCGGCATGGCCCCGGTGACCGAGGCAAAGCCCCCTGACAGTAGAGCAAAATAGAAGAGTGTCCGGAAGAAAAAAGTTCTACAGTTCAAATGCATTCTCGAAATACTGTACATTGGTTGCCGAATTGCGCACTTCAATCGCAGCCACATCAAACTGACACGGCATGCCCTCATATTCATCCCGGTGATACAAAAAATGCTCGGACGCATCGTACAATTTGTTCTGTTTGTTATCGTCCACCCACTCTTCCGGACTTCCATAATTAGAAGTGCCTGCCGTTTTTACTTCGATAAACCGCAGCGTCCCGTTCATCACCGCTACGATATCCACCTCGGAATCTTTCCCGGCATGGTAATTCCGCTCAACAATCCGGGCCCCCTTTTTCCAGAGATGGAAACACGCGTAATCCTCTCCCCATTTTCCGAGGGCTTTCTGCTCCCGGCGAATCTTGGGCAAATGTTCCCGGACACCTCCGAATGTCAGCCGGTGTATCGGCGTTGGTCCGTACTTTTCGATAGCCTCCAAATGCGCAGTCGTTCCGTACCCCTTATGCTTGGCGAACCCGTATCCCGGAAAGAAGGCATCCAGGTTTTCCATCATCGTATCCCGGGTAACCTTTGCTATGATCGATGCTGCCGCAATGGACTGACACCGGCCATCTCCCTTGGTTATACTCTGCGCCGGGTGAATAAATTTCGGGAGATAACTTCCATCAACCAGCAGATACTCCGGCGGACGCTTAAGCGCACCGATGGCCTTTTTCATTGCCAGTGTGGTCGCTTGCAGGATGTTAATTTTGTCGATCCTGGACTGCTCGACCACGCCAATACCAAAATCACAGTCACTTTCCCGGAGCGCATCATACAATTGGGTCCGCTTCCTGGCAGATATCTTTTTGCTGTCGGTGAGTCCATCCGGAATATCACGGTTCAGGACCACGGCCGATGCCACTACCGGTCCGGCCAAAGGGCCGCGACCGGCCTCATCAATACCGGCGATCCGGGAATATCCCTGCTTCCGGAGTTTATGTTCAAACGGTTCAAAAGTCATGACGGGAAAAAGTATCTATGCTATGCTATATACTCAAGTGAAAAGACCGCTATCACCAGGTTCACCTCCAGTGAATTCGTTGCCATTCTTTTCCGTTGGATTCGAAGATAACGGCACCGTCATCTTTTGTGAGTGCCGTTCGTATATCAAGAGCCCTGTAGCGCTGAATTACTTCCGGTGAAGGATGGTCAAACTTATTATTTTCACTGACCGACACAACTGCATATTCTGGCTGTACGACGTTGAGGAGTTGAACTGTAGACGATGTTCTGCTGCCATGATGCGGTACTTTCAACAGATCTGCCCGGAGCAGGGTATCATACTGAACGAGTATTTCATCTACGTCATCTTCAATATCACCGGTAAAAAGGACAGAGGTATTATTGATGGTAATTCTCTGGACGATTGAGTGATCGTTGATATTCTCGTTCAGATGTACCGACCCGGGGAAGAACGTTTCGAATCGGGCTTGGCCAATGATAGTGTCGAATCCGGCTGAGATTGTGCGAACCTGGATTCCCAGTGAATCCGCCAGGAAGGCAATCTCATCCATAATCTGCGTAGAATAGGAATGTCGCGTATCCCAGATCTCCCCTAACGGATATTTTCGGAGTACTGCGGGAAACCCGCCCACATGGTCGTTATGCGGATGGGAAAGCACAGCGATATCGATATCCCGGATACCTCGGTATTGTAAAAACGGTAAAATGACATCTCTTCCACGATCGCCATGCGTCGTCCGGATACCGGCGTCAATAAGGATATTGTTGTCCCCCGGCAATTCCACTAGGGCAGCGTCACCCTGCCCTACATCCAGAAAGGTTACCCGAGCCTTATCCGCGTTCTGCGGAAGGAAAACCAGCCAAACATTGACACCAAGGAGGGCTGCATACAGAGAGATTTTTTTGGTGAATTCAAATCGCCAGAAAAGTATAATGGCAACTCCAATATAGAAAACAATTACCCACATCCAGTGAAAGTTGGCTAGCTGTATTGCGCCGAACCCCTGTTGTTTCATCATGGGGAGCAATCTTTGGAGACCACTTATTATCAGGTCGGGTAATTCAGCATAGAGTGCTGCAATATCAAACCAGACAAACGACACAATGAGTGAGACAAAAACAGTAATTACAATCAGGCCAATCAGTGGAATTACTATCAGATTAATCAGGATTCCCCATAACGGTAGAATGCCGAAATGATAGGAAGTCAGCGGTGCAGTACCAATGAAGGCCGCGGTGGAGACTAAAATCAACCCACCTGTGTAGCGCACCAGATAGGGTGATTCGGACAAAGAGAAGCCTAAATTCTCAAGATAATTTTGCATCCGATCATACAGCAAGACGATACTCAATACCGCAAGGAATGAGAGTTGGAATCCCAGACTAAACAGTTCGCCGGGATTAACCAAAAGTATTATAATCGCTGCCAATCCCAGGAGATTCAGAATATCATAACGTTTTTCCGATGCCTCGGCGAGGAGAAGCACTCCGGCCATAATCGAGGCGCGAACTACCGACGGACGAAATTCCACTAAAGCAGCGTAATACGCCAACCCAACAATCGCAAACGCCACCCGGTATCGAAACGGGAGTCGAAACACCTGGCCGATAACCATTAAAACCAGTGTTACGAATCCCACATGGAGCCCACTAACGGCCATCACGTGAATAACCCCCAGGGATGAGAAGGTCTCGATGATCCTATCGTCTATGGCATCCCGCTGTCCAAGGACAAGCGCCGTGGCGAAATTGGCAGAAGATGATGAGAGCATCCTGTTCAGGGTTGTTGTGATATAATCCTGGGTCGCTTGAACTAATCGCTGATACCCCGGGACTTCTCCGGAACGGATTTTTACCTCCCACGGATGTTTTACTTCCACCTGATAAAACTGATGCCGCAACTCTTGATATTTGCGGTAATCGAACTCTCCGGGATTCCGTGCACGGGGAAACCTGGAAAAATTCCCTAAACCGGTAATAGTGTCACCAGCGGTTACCAACGGAATATTCTCCGGCAACCAAATCTGCACCGGCTGAGCGGTAATCTGATGATCATAAACAGATAACGGTTCAATTGTACCGTGCAATGTACTGATGGAAGTGGTATCAATGCTTTTCACCACGCCGGTGAACAGGACATCAGTATCGGAACTCGCCAGGTCTTTGAGGATTGGATTTGGAACAACATTATCCGCATAGTGTCGAAAAGCGCCTAATGATATCATGGTCAGGATTAAAATGAGGAATACTAAAGTATCCGAAGCCCTGGCGCTTACCCGGTAAATAATAAATAGAATTACTATGAAAACTATCAGAATGAAAAACATCCATTCCGGTAAGACAGATGCCCCGAGCATTCCAGCGATGATAAATATCCCCCACCAAAGAAGCGGGCGACGGCGATACCAATCCATGGTAAAACCTTTGTTTCAACTCAGAACTACAATATCACAACGACCTCAAAACTAATAGATTCTACAGATTTGACGGGAAAGATGGAAGGGATAGATGGGTATAAGGGTATAAGTAAGAGGGCTTAGGCTGACGCTTAAAGTCCGCAAAGCGGGTTTAAACGTGGATAAAATGGAGAAGGGAGAAGGGAGAAGGGAGAAAGGAGAAAGGATAAAGGAAAGATTGAATGTCCAATATCCAATTTCAAAATTCACCATCAAACAGGAGAAAACTGGTAGGGGGTCCCGCTCATTCGACCGGCCCCATGATTGGTTCAGCGGTGTTTGGTTTTGAAAGAAGAATGAAAAACGACGAACAAAAGCGCGGTGAATGCCGCGACTATCAACGATAAAACTCTACTCTGCCAGGGATTTGGAGGACAGGCGTTTTTACCGGAACACTTGAATACTTGAGAACCTGAATACTCTTTTAGCTATCCTGCATAAAAAAAGCCTGCCCGGAATTCCGGACAGGCTTTTTCAATGCAAACTGTTTTGAGCCTTAGGCTAAACCCGCCGTGTTATAGGCGTCGTTGCCTTCCTCAAAGAATTTCGTATTGATCTCCAGATACTCATCCACATCAAAATCGGGATGGGTATCGTCCTCAGCTCGGATCGCATCCGGCGGACATTCAGGTTCGCATGCTGCGCAATCAATGCATTCATCAGGATGAATATAGAGCATCAGGCCCTTTAATTCTTCGGCGGGTTCACCTTCGGGCACACCCGAGGCTTCCCGTTTTTCATGAATTTCATCCAGTGGGATTGGAGCATAAATACAATCAACAGGACAAACTTCTACGCATGCCGTATCACATACACTAACACACGGCGTTCCAATGACATAGGTCATAACATTACTCCCGTTTAAATTTTTCTAAAAAACGCGTCATCGTCTCAAACTTAATACCAGAAAGACCGCAAGGCAATTACTCATTGCAAAAAAGAGAATCATTACTCCGGTACGAGGCAGACTTTCCCGAGATTTTTTCGATCCTGAATGTAATGATGCGCTTTTGGTGCCTCCTCAAACGAAAATGTCGTATCTACCACCGGCCTGATTTTTCCCTCCTCTGCCCAAACAATGAGCTCTTGCATCCAACCGGTCACCAAATCCCGTTCATGCCAGAGATGGCCGATGTTTACGCCGAGGACACCCTTATTTTCATTAATCAATCGCACCGGATAAAACTTGAACAGTGGTAATTTCACAACAGCCTTCAGCGCATTCCATAGCGATTTCCGTTTTGACTGTGCCATGGAGGACATCCCGTACATGAGCAGCCGGCCGGTACTGCGTAATGCGTCATAACTCCGGCTAAAATGCTTTCCTCCTATGGCATCCAGTACAATTTCCACACCCCTGTCCTCAGTTAATTCGTTGATGCGCTCAACAAAATCCTCATTCCGATAGTCGATGGCGTGATGCACACCGTTACTCCGAATATAATCGTGTTTCTTTTTGGAAGACGTTCCATAGATGGTGGCATCGTACAACTTTGCGATCTGGGTTGCCGCTGTTCCGACGCCGCCACCGGCCCCGTGAATCAATACACTGGATCCATTGCGAATACTTCCCATAACCACCAACAATTGATAAGCAGTCAGATAATTGACTGGCATAGCTGACGCTTCTTCAAAACTCCATCCGGATGGTATCGGATACGCCTGGCTTTCCGCAACTACGATCTTCGTAGAATATCCGCCAAATCTGGTGAGTGCGCAGACCGAATCGCCCATCTTCAAACGCGTGACCTTGGATCCAACAGACTCCACCACGCCGGCAACCTCATATCCCACAACACATGGCAAATCCGGAGCATCCTGGTAGACGCCAAGCCTCGCCATAATATCGGCAAAATTGATTCCCGCCGACTTGACATCTATTACTACTTCATTTTCACCCGGACTCGGATCCGGCGCGTCTTTGAGTTGCAAGACTTCCGGCCTCCCGGCCTTCGTTATCCAAATTTGCCGCATAAATCCCTCTTACTTGATATAATTTTTTACATTAAGTGATAAATAGTACCCGCTGATATAAAGCACTTAAAATACTTTCTATTTACCTGTCCAATTCGGATCTCGCTTTTCAGCAAATGCCCTGAGTGCCTCGCGACGATCCTCTGTCGGGATTGTTTTTTCGTAGCACCCGGTCTCGAATTCCAGTGCCTCTTTGAACGGAAGTTCCAAGCCCTCCCGTATGGCTTTTTTTGCCTGTCGGACGGCAATCGGTGCGGCTCGAAGGAATTCCCTGGCCAGGTTTGTAGCCTCGTCAGTTAGATCCGCAGTGGGTAGAACCTTATCAACTACTCCATCGTTCAGGGCGTTCTGTGCGGTAAAAACCTGACCTGACATTACCCATTTTAACGCAACCGATTCCCCCGCTATTCTGGATAATCGTTGTGTGCCGCCCGCACCGGGAATGATACCCAGCCGGGTTTCACGCAACCCGAGTTTTGCCTCGTGAACGATATACCGAATGTCGCACATCAGCGCCAATTCGAGTCCACCGCCGTATGTTCCACCGTTCATAGCGCAGATCGTCGGAATAGGAATGGAATACCATTCATAGAAACAGGTGCGAATTTTCTTAATATACTCCCGGACCTCATCTTCACTCATAGTTTTTCGCTCTTTCAGATCGGCGCCGGCACAGAATTGCTTACCATTCCCTGTCAAGAGAACAACACGTGCGTTTTCGTCACTGGAAATTTTGTTGGCAGCCTGGTAGAGTTCATTCACCAGCCCGGTATTTATTGCATTCACCGGAGGGCGATCAAGGGTGACGGTATAAATTTTGGCGTCTTCTGATATGGTGAGATGTTTCATGGATTATTCCTTATGAATACATGTAATTCGGTATTGAATTGACAATCACTTTTTTAGTTGAATGGCTCTTAAAATCAAGAGGGAATTCCGAACAAAAGAGAAGTCAAAAAAATTTATTTTCCAATATCTTAGTGAAAATAGTTGGCTTATTGGTCAAGGTTTCACTCTATTTTAGTCTACTTAACTATTCCACTTCTTGCTTGACCCAAAAGTGGGAAAAAGTCAAGGCTGGCAAGTCAATATGCTCTATTAATGAATCAAGTGTAAAACCTCATGTTTTGGCAATTAAATGAAGGCTTTTGGATCCTAAAATATGGAATGGCTATTTTTTTAACCCTAATTGTTCATACTCTTCATTAGTAATCTTCAGCGTCAGTTCCAGCATGGCCAGACCGTGCGCTTTTCCCTGGGCATCGGTCTTCATGCTCTCGGAACCGCCGCCACCCAGAGAATCGTGTAGGATGAAGTTGACTGCACGGAGATTCGGAAGATCATACCTGTCGACCGGCCCTTTGCAAATTTTATGGAAATGCTCTTTCACCACCGGCGGGGTCAGATACTTCTTAATAATTGCATACGCCGCTTCGCTTCGGGCCACGACACCAACATTGCTGCCGGTACCCTTGTCCCCTGACCGTGCAAAGGCGATCTTCTTTAATTTGATGGTGGCCATGTATACTCCTCCCGATCGTCGCCAATGGATTCCACGTCGTCCAGCCCTTCCGGTTGTGGGATTACATAGCGAACTGGCGCCACGTCCCCATTGCGATCGTAATGGCAGTGGACACGCTTCGCTTTCAGAATGCAGTGCTCGATCCAGGCATTTTCCTCGATAATGGAACCAAAAATGTAAGAGGTCCCCTTAATCATCACCCGATTACCGATGCGGGTCGGATATCTGTCGCTGCCGGTGACGTTTACACCAGACTCAATTCGGCACTGGCTTCCGATGGAGGTGTTGCCTTTCACTATGTTATCCTGAAAAATGATGGTATTGTCGCCGATAGTGAGTGTCTGATCCGGATATGTACTCAGTTCCACACCTTTGTGGATAGTGACATTATTGCCAAATTCAACATTCCCGGTGATATGCGCTCCGTCTTTGAGTTCCACGCCGGCCCCGAACTCAAATTTCCCATTGATGTAGACTCCCTTCCCGATTGTAAGATCAAGAGTCGTCCCGTTTACGTCCATCTGAATGAGCTTTTCTGCCGTCTCGTCATTGATGAAAAAGTCGTCCGGATCCCGGAACCGCACCAAGTTTTTCAACTGGTTATAGACGTCCTGCTGATAAAGCGAATTCATCTCCTTCAGAACCGCCTTGTTATTGAATCCGAGAACATCCCGGTTCTCCAGGGCGGTCACGGCACCTACGGAGAGACCTTTCCTATTAAAAATTCCGATCAGATCGGTGATATAGAGTTCTCCCTGTACGTTGTTCGCATCCAGGTTGGCAATGTTCTCGTTTAAAGGTACTCCGTTGAAGGCAAACACACCCGTGTTAAACTCGGGGATTTCCAGGAGTTCCTGTCGTGAAAATTCATACGTCTTCCCGTCATATTCCAACGGATATGGCTCGTCAGAATCCAGCGCCTGAATATCTTTGCTTTCCATAATCTTGATGACATTACCGGCATTCTTATTCTGATCATCATCAGGTACCCGGACAATCCTGCCATAGTAGTTTTCCGCAGGATCTCCTTCATATCGGCCGGTAAGAACCATCATATCCTTTCCGGAATCACGAAAGTCTTCACGAAATGATTTTACCGTGGAATCTCTGAGCAGGCCAATATCCCCGGGGAAAACGTAAATTTTCTGTTTTTGAATGAACTCCGGCATCGCGTCCAGAGCGACCTGCACCGCATGCCCCGTCCCATTTTGCTCTTCCTGGTAGACGAAGACCTGCTGATCCCGTTTTCCGACCGTCTTTATGACACTTTCCGCTTTGATTCCAACGACAATACAGACATTCGCGCCAGAAAGTCCCTTTCGTGCTGCATTCGATACACGCTCGACCGTCGCCTTACCCCAGATCTTGTGTAACATTTTCGATCGCTGGGATTTTATGCGCTTTCCGTGCCCCGCAGCCAGAATAATTGCTGTCGCCCCGGCTTCGGGATTAAGCTCGCCGTTATACTGCTGAATAACTTCTGTGACATCTTGTTTAGGCATAAAGTTTACACCGTCATGAGTTGTACTTCGGGTTCAATTCTTTCTTTGGAAATAAGCGTCGGCCAGTAGCTTATAATTTCACTGGGCTTCGGCCGGCCGGCGCCGAACCCCGTCACTCCCGGCGGACCGCTGGTGACCAGGGGGACCAATTCAGTACCAAATCTGGCAACCTTTTCGCGATCGTCGTCTTCTACACCGATACGCAACACCACTTCCCCGGGTTCCTGAGGCGACTCCATAATTCCCGTATGACAAACGTTTGTGCCTAGTACTTCCACGATTTTCTGATCTTCGCCGAATGATGTGCCGTCGTATTCCAGCCGCTTCCATACCATCGACGCCGCCAGTTTGGCCTTCTCAATTGCATCCGGGCCGGCAACGGTAATTTGGCCTACGGTTTTCCAGCCACGGGAATAACTCATGGAAACTTTGAGAGTGTCCGTCGGCTTTTTCCCGGCGATATCATACACGCGCACTTTGTTATCGCCGAGGTCATCTAGTTTTATAGAAGTGAAATCCGCAATGACATCGGGAGTAAGATATTCCCTGGGATCGCCCATTTCGTACACCAGCTGGGAACTGACCGACTGAAAATTCACAACGCCCCCGGTACCGTCGTGCTTCGTCACCGTGAAATCACCGGATGGCATAGCTTCAACGATGGGGTAACCGATCATGGCAAGATTCTCCAGTTCTTGCCAATCCGTATAGATGCCTCCGGTAGCCTGGGCACCGCACTCCAGGATGTGACCGGCGACGGTTCCGGCCGCCAGCTGATCGTAATCTTCTGGCGTCCAGCCGAATTCATGAATCATCGGCCCGAGGGCCAAGGACGGATCGGTACACCGGCCCGTCACCACGATTTGCGCCCCATCACTCAGGGCTTCGGCTATCGGAAATGCTCCAAGGTAGACGTTGGCACTGGTCACCAGATCTTTGATCCTATCCAACGGCTCGTCAGTATCCATGTTTAGAAATTTCTCACCTTCATCCATGTACCCGTCGATTTTACCGTAGATATCATCACCGGTAACGGTCGCCAGTTTCAGATTATAGATACCATGTTTCTTGGCCACCTCAGCAATGGCGTTGACGCAACCTTCGGGATTTACTCCGCCGGCATTGGCCACTACTTTAATATCATTTTCAACAATTTCAGGAAGCAACCGGTCCAACATCCGGACGAAATCGGTGGCGTACCCTTTCTCCGGATCCCGGGATTTTAGCTTCTGCATAATGCTCATGGTCACCTCAGCTAGATAATCCAGCGTGAGGTAGTCCAGCGGCCCTTCTCTGACCAATCTAATGGGACCGAGGATTGAATCTCCCCAGAATCCCTGTCCGTTGCCTATGAGTACCTTATCTTTCAATGGATTTCTTTCCTACTCATCCCCTAAGGGGCTGTATGAGATTGATTACATTTGAAGCAAAACCGTTTATCCGGTTGCTTCCCTTTCTCCGGACTCCATTTTTCTCTATACCTTATTCCCGTTTTCATCCAATGTCTTCACACCTGCAACACCCCAAATTTCGGCGACGGCATCTTCGGCTGGTGCATGGCCATGTTCAGTCCGCGGATCAACCAGTCCCTGGTTTCCGCTGGTCGTATAATCGCATCGATCCAGATCCGGGCGGCTGCGTAGCGGGGATCACTCTGGGTTTCGTAGATCTCCCGAACTTCGTCCAGGATTTCCTGGCGCTGCTCTTCTGTGGGATTATCGATCCTGGCCAGGCGAATTTGGGCCAGCGTCTTCGCAGCGGATTCCCCGCCCATCACCGCGATACGGGCCGTCGGCCACGCCAGCATCAGCCGGGGATCGTATGCCCGACCGCTCATGGCGTAATTACCGGCACCGTACGAGCCGCCGATCACCACCGTAAACTTCGGTACCACGGCATTGGAGACGGCATTCACCATCTTGGCTCCATCTTTGGCGATACCTTCGTGTTCCGCGTCCCGACCAACCATAAAACCGTTCACATCGTGGAGAAATACCAGGGGAATCCTGTCCTGGCTGCAATTCATGATGAATCGGGCGGCCTTATCAGCACTATCGTTGTAAACCACACCTCCCATCTGCATCTGGCCGGTTTCGGTCTTTACTACCGTTTTCTGATTCGCAACGATTCCTACCGAATACCCGCCGATGCGTGCATGTCCGCATATGAGCGTCTTTCCGTATTCATCCTTGTACGGGTTGAATTCACTGTTATCCACAATCCGGGCGATAACTTCGTTCATATCATACACGCCGCCCTCCTCAGGTATAATGCCGTTGAGCTCATCTGCATCATATGTTGGCGACGCGGACTCCCTTTTATTCAGCGGCGCCCGGTCTGTCGGTCCGATGGTCCGGAGGATTTCCCGTACTCTGTTGAGTGCTGATTCGTCATCTTCCTCGTGATAATCGGCCGTTCCGGAAATTGCGTTATGCGTCGTTGCACCGCCCAGGGTATCCTCATCGATGTCCTGGCCGATGGCTGCCTTCACCAGGGCCGGCCCGGCGAGGAACATACTGGCGCCTTCCACCATGATAAATTTGTCGCACATGACCGGGAGATACGCGCCACCGGCTACGCATGGGCCCATCACTGCTGCTATCTGGGTAACGCCTTCTGCTGAGAGCCGTGCATTATTAAAGAAAATCCGTCCAAAGTGTTTTTCATCCGGAAACACCTGATCCTGCAGTGGCAGGAAGACTCCGGCCGAATCAACCAAATAGACAATCGGTAAATTATTCTCCAGCGCGATTTCCTGGGCCCGGAGTGTCTTTTTCAGGGTCACCTCGAAATACGCGCCCGCCTTGACCGTGGCATCATTGGCAACGATGACGGTTTCCTTGCCTGCCACAATTCCTACACCGGTTATTGTTCCCGATGCTGGCGCCCCACCGTATTCTTCATACATCTCCCAGGCCGCAAAAATGCTGAGCTCGGTAAATTCAGAGTCCTCATCTGTGAGCAGGTTAATTCGTTCTCTGGCGGTAAGACGGCCCTTGGAATGCTGGCGATCTATACGCTGCTGGCCACCACCGAGCTTCAACTGGCTCTCCTGTGCATCAATCTCCTGAAGCAGTTCTTCCATATAGGTTCGGTTCGCTGAATATTGTTCCTGATCCCAGTCCGAAACCGGCGTGCCGATAGTTCTCATAATGCTCCGATGTTACGAGGTTGCATACGTTTGCGCGTGCGTCACAATATAATAATCTTCCGAGAGATCTTCTGGGGAAATCTCTCCAGTAACTTTCCAGAGATGTGCCGGGCAGCCCTGTGCACAATCACTATTTCCGAAGCCTCTGAGGATGCTATCAATTCCGGCCTGCGAGTGATCGGCCAACTGATGTTCAATCTCCGACTGTCCCGGGAAACACCAGACTTCTTCAATGTCCACGCCTGGATGCGTCGTGAGATAATCAATATGCCAATACCGTTTTTTTTCAGGCTCCATATGCCGGTTTATCCGGGATACAATTCCTTTTTTTGCTGATCCTCCGTACAAGTATTCCCCTGGTGTTAACTCCATCAGGCCGAGTTTCCCTACCTGGATTTCTGTTTCTTTGGAGACAGTTAACTTCAGAATGTATCCGCCGGAAACCTTCTGCATTACTCTCCCTGTGGCTTAATTTTATAACTCAGATAAATAAACGGTGTGTCGATAGCTGCTATGATAATTTTCAGGACATAGGTGGTCAGGATAATTTGCAGGATGACGCTCCACTCGAATGTACCGAAGAACGCGACAAGCGTAAATATAACCGAATCGATAAGTTGGCTCACCCAGGTGGAGAGGTTGTTCCGGAACCAGAGTAATTTCCCCTGAGTCCTTTCTTTGAGAAAATGGAAAAACCAAACGTCATAGAGTTGTGAAGCGAGATAGGCTGTCAAGCTTCCCAGAATGATACGCGGTGCAAAACTGAAGATAGATTGCATCCCGTTGTGCACGGTATCGTACTCTGCCGGTGTGAACGCCGTCATTAACTGCGACATGACCAGATAGATAATGGCGGCGAAAAATCCGATAAAAACCGCCCGGCGCGCGTAAAATTTACCGTAGTGTTCACTCAGAAGATCCGTTGCCAGGAAAATGGTTCCATACATGACATTCCCGCCGGTTGCGGAGAGTCCGAATAGCATGATCTGCTTGGTTACGAATATATTGGCGAGTACAATAGCGACTCCCACATACGCATAAAGCCAGATCCGTCCCATCCGAAAACAGAACAGGGTGAACACCAATCCTATCAAACTCATAATAAGAAACAGTAGTTCGTTACCCATTGCTCTCCTCAAAGTGTGGTAGTAGTTTTTGCTTTAGAACGTCCGGAACACGCGTTGGTTTTCCCCTGGAATTCAAGAAGCTATGGACGGTATGCCCGGTAATGAGCAGTTCTTGGGCTTCATTGGTAATTTCGTATTCGATGCGAATCCGGGCCCTGGGCATCTCTGCAACTGTCGCTTTTATGTTGATGAGATCATCAAACCTTGCTGCCGATCGGTAGTTGGCGTGGGCCTCAATGACCGGAAGACGGATCTGTTTTTCTTCGATTTTGGTATATGGCAGATCCAATGCCCGAAGCAGCTCATTCCGGCTGTGTTCAAAATATTCGAAATACCGGCCGTAATAGACGAAATCCATCTTGTCTACGTGGCCATAGAGTACTCTGATGTGCGAAGTATGCGAAAACATATGAAGGCAAAGATACTTCGAACCCGGGGATAAAATCAATACGGGAAATTATTCGATATATCCTGAATAAGATGTGGATTATGCTGCTGAGGCGCGGACTTTCCGCTTGAGGTGGTATTCGGCCTCAGGCAGGTCCTCGTGGACATGCTTGCCGTTTCGCTTTACTATTTTTCCGGGAGCACCGACAACAGTGCAATTCGTCGGAATATCGCGGTTTATGACTACGGTTTCGGCGCCGACCTTTACATTATCACCGACTTTTATCGGTCCCAGAAGTGTGGCGCCGGTTCCAAGCAGGACGTCATTGCCGATCGTCGGATGACGCTTACCCTTGTGGTGTCCTGTCCCTCCCAGCGTTACATTGTGAAAAATAACGCATCGATGCCCGATTTCCGCTGTTTCGCCGACGACCACTCCGGTTCCGTGATCGATGAAAAAACAGCATCCAATCTTAGCACCAGGATGGATTTCCAGTCCGCTCCAAAACCGCATAAGCGTGGCCAGAAATCTCGGCAAAATGGGGACCTTCAGGATATGCAGGATATGGGTGATCCGGTACATCACAATCGCGTGGTAAGGTGTATGGACGAAAAACGTTTCTATGGGGTTTTTTGCAGCAGGATCATTTTTGGCAATCGCTTTGAAATCGTGGACTAGTCTTCTAGGAAGATTCTTGATTTCAACCCAGGCTCGTCCCAACGGCGATTCGCCCTTCGCCTCCGCGGCGATATGTTCACGGTTATGGACTTCCATAGATAGTAAGATAGGTATATGCGGTGCGGGTTACAAGATGTATGACCGTAAATTCACCCCACAGTTCATTGCCATGTAAGCAACCAGGCCGAAGAACAGTGCGGTCGATTTTTATTTGAGTAGAGAAAAAGAGTGGTGCATCCCTACACTATGTTAGTTTAATAAAATCTGTCGAACTGGATTTAACTAAAATGCTTCTTAAATTCGTTATAATCATGAATAACGACCTTATGCCCATCCTTGGCGATAAATCCCTTATCTTCCAGGAGCTTCAGCGTCCGGGACACTGTCTCCCGGCTGGTCCCGGCCATATTGGCAATATCTTGCTGGTACGGCAGGTTATCAATTTCAACTTTCCCAGCCTTATATATGCCGAGATCGTCCGCCAGACGCAGCAGCGTCAGGGCAATCCGGTTTTCGGCATCGCTCAGACTCAGGCTCTCGATAAGCTCATCGGATTTACGCAGCCGGCTGGCCAGTTCTTGCAGCAGGGATACTGATATTTTTGGATATTTTTCCAGTAGATGAAGAAAATCGGCGCGTTTCAGAAGAAAAACATCGGATTCTTCCAGGGTTACGACATTTGCCGATCGGGATTCCCCGTCAAAAATACTCATTTCACCAAAGAAATCTCCGGCGTTTAGCATGGAGAGAATTACTTCCCGGCCATCTTCGCTAATGCGAGTGATTTTCACGCTGCCTTCGTCGATCACGAACAGCGTGTCCCCCTCGTCTTCTTCCATGAGTATCATTTTATTCTTTGGATAAGTCCGCTTCCGCATCAGTTCAGCAATCTTATCCAGTGCGTCCTCATCCAAATCAGCAAATATAGGAACGGTTGCAAGAATTGATGTATCCATAAAGGTTTCCTCTGGTTGGTTTAAAAGATAATAGAGGGCGTAAATTTTAAAAGCAAGCGCTTTTGATTATCCGTCTGAACCTTCCTCTTCAACAGGTTCATCATCGGGCGTTTCTTCGTCGGATTGCTTCGGACCCTGCCCCTTCAACCCGACCCGATCCAGGATTTCCGGAACCATATCGATCACCTTACCGATGGTTGTATCTTTGGACGTCAACGGCACGAGCTGAACTTTGCCATCCGTAATCACGATAAACGCCACCGGCTCAATTGAAGCACCACCACCGGTGCCGCTACCCTGTCCGTTGTCCTTTTCCGAGCCACCGCCGCCGGCGCCGAATCCGACCGACACTTTTGATACCGGAATTACAGTAGAGTCACCAGCCTGTATAGGTTCGCCCACAACAGTCTGCCCTTTCGCAATTTGCCTGAGTTCCGGTAAAACGGATTTAATTAGTTCTTCGATCATACTTTCATCTCCTCGTTGTCCGATTTATGTAGCCGATATTCCTTTTTGTCGCGAACTGTAAAATATTACGCCAATTCGATGTCGAATGCCAAGTGAAATTACAGTAAAAACAATCAAAACCAGTCTTCCAATTATCTCTCCGGGGATTATCCATCCGCGGAATCTGACATTCCCGTACATAGTCTCAGCGAGAAAATCCGGAGTAATTGTCCCGTTTATCTTTCGCAAGATTCCCGAGCTGTGAATTAAGCCCATGATGAGTCCTGTTTTGTGGGGTTCGCCGACTCCGAATACCACTGCTACCTCCGGTTGTTTAATATGCAAAAAATGCCAGATTTGATCCGGGACAAGGCGCAGAACTTTTTTCACCTCGGCGATGCCGAAATACTTTCGGAATTTAATATATTTTTTTCGCAGATTTTTTTGTAGTGGCTTCCGTGGTTCTTCCGGCTCCTCCGCCTCGTCAACACTATCCTCTTCCCTGGGCAACTCTTTTTCCAGAGATTTTAAATACCCAAAGATTCTCAGCGAGAAATCCTGCCCGGACAGACTATCAACCGTCCCGTAAAATTGCAGAATTGCCATCCACGAAATCCGAAATTCTAACGTATGGGAGTCTTCCGGATTTTCACGATTCCATTCCGCGGAAAACTTCACCGGGAGGAGTAATATCACCAGAAATATCGCTAACATTGTCCAGAGAATGAACATTATAAGTACACATTGGGGTTTATGTTAAAGGAGAGTTGACTTTGCTGGCTCGGCCGTATAAATTAATTCGATTTAAAATAATAGCAATGGATAAGGAGTCACATGCCAATAACAAAATCCGGAAAGAAGCGAGTCAGACAGGCCGAAAAGCGCCGGAAGCATAATCTGCACTACAAAACCAAGGTGCGGTCGGCCGTAAAAAAAGTGATGAATGCCAGCGATAAGGAAACGGCCGAATCGTTATACCAGGACGCGGTTTCCACTATCGATAAGGTGGCTTCCAAGGGTATCATTCATAAAAACAAGGCCGCCAGGGAAAAGAGCAAAATAACTAAGCACGTGAATAGTCTGTAGCATTCACTTCCTTTGGAAGAATTTATTCTGCAAGGGCAGCCCGGTTGCTGCCCTTTTTTTATCTCCCGTTATAAATCTACCCGGTAGTTCGGAGCTTCCTTGGTGATCTTTACATCGTGAGGATGGCTTTCCCGCACCGCAGCCGGGCTCACTCGCTTAAACTTCGCATTTTTCTGTAACTCGGGAATACCCGGTGCTCCGCAATATCCCATCGCGGAACGCACCCCGCCAACCAGCTGATAAATTGTCTCTTTCACCGGACCGCGATACGGCACCATTCCTTCTATACCCTCTGGCACGAGCTTCTTTACCTCATCTTCAGAATCCTGGAAGTAACGGTCTTTACTGCCTTCCTTCATCGCTTCCACCGACCCCATTCCGCGATAGGACTTATACGTCCGGCCTTCGTACAGGATCGTCTCACCCGGGCTCTCTTCCATTCCGGCGAAGAGGGAGCCTATCATGACAGAGTCTGCACCGACGGCCAGCGCCTTGGCAATGTCCCCGGAGTACCGGATACCGCCGTCGGCAATAACGGGGATATCGTATTCCTGACCAACTTTCACGCAATCGGAGATAGCGGTAATCTGCGGGATTCCCACCCCGGCGACGACTCTTGTTGTACATATTGATCCGGGCCCGATCCCTACCTTCACTGCATCGGCACCGGCTTCGATCAGAGCCCTTGCTCCGTCTTCAGTGCCCACATTGCCTGCGATGATGTCCGTATCCGGATATTTTTTCTTCAGTTTATCCACGGTATCAATGACACCCTGGGAATGTCCGTGCGCCGTATCCACAACGAGTACGTCCACTGAATTGGCAATCAGGAGATCTGCCCGTTCGATTGTATCGCCGGAGACCCCGATCGCCGCTCCGACCCGGAGCCGACCGTGTTCATCTTTGGCCGCATTGGGGAATTGGGATCGTTTCTGGATATCCTTAACCGTAATCAATCCACGGAGCGTATTATCGTCGTCGACGACCAATAATTTTTCGATTTTATGTTCCTGCAAGATGGATTCCGCTTCATCAAGAGTCGTTCCAACAGGTACTGTGATGAGATTCTCTTTGGTCATGACGTCTTCGATGATTTGATCATGGTCGGTTTCAAACCGCAGATCACGGTTTGTCAGAATGCCAACGAGCTTGGATTCCTCATTCACAATGGGGATGCCGGATATTTTGTATTTCGCCATGAGTTCCAGCGCGTCCGAGACCTTGCGGTTCGGCGGAAGCGTTACCGGATTCATAATCATCCCGCTTTCCGAGCGCTTCACCTTGTCTACCTGCTCCGCCTGCTTAATCATACTCATATTTTTGTGCAGGATACCGATCCCGCCTTCCCTGGCAATAGCGATGGCCATCTCACTTTCGGTGACGGTGTCCATTGCCGCGCTTACCAACGGGATATTGAGATGTATTGATTTCGTCAGCCGGGTCTCAACGTTGACTTCACTGGGCAGTACATTGCTTTTCTGCGGCACCAGCAAAATATCGTCGAACGTCCAGCCTATTTCGAGGTTATTCAGATCAGTCATATCTTTTCGTTACCTTTTGCTGATTGTTATCGTCATATCTGGATTTCATTTTAAGGGATGTGTTTCTGAAACGCTCTTAACGAGCATTCCCATTTTTATAAGCCGTGCAGCCACATGAATATCTTTTTCGTGGCTTCTGTCTCCTTCCCATGGAGGGACATGCTCCCTGATCAGTCTGTATGCCGGCTGCAAGGATTTTGCCGGAGTCAGTGGTTTCTTCAAATCTAATCCCTGGGCAGCACAGAGCCATTCAATGGCGAACACATTCTCAACGTTTGCGGTAATATCACGTAACTTTCTGCCGGCATGCGGGGCCATTGAGACATGATCTTCCTGATTTGCGGATGTCGGAATGGAATCGACGGACGCCGGATGCGCCAGCACCTTATTTTCGGAGACAAGCGAGGCCGCCGTAATTTGTGGCAGCATATACCCTGACTGCAATCCGCTGTTTTCCGTGAGGAATGGTGGCATCTGGCTCATCTGCGGATCCATCATCGAGGCGATTCGACGCTCGGAAATGCTTGCGAGTTCTGCTGCCGCAACTGAAAGTGAATCCAGCACCATCCCCACTGGTTCTGCATTGAAGTTCCCGCCGGACACAATTTCGCCCGATTCCGGGAACACGATGGGATTGTCCGTCGAGGAGTTCATTTCCCTGCTCAACACCGGGCGAGCATATTCCAGTGCATTTCTGCACGCACCATGTACCTGGGGCATACATCGCAGACTGTACATATCCTGTACCTTCCCGCAATCCCGGTGATGGTCATGTATTTCGCTGTCCTGCAATAGTGAGTAAAGATTTTTGGCGCTGGCGACCTGTCCATCCTGAGCCCGGATTTCCTGAACGTCTGCCCGAAAAGGCTGATCAGTTCCCTGGAGTGTCTCTACGCTCATCGCCCCAATGATATCTGCTGCCTTCACCAGATTGTCGAGCCGAAGAAGCGCCTCCACACCAAGCGCCAGGGAGACCTGTGTTCCGTTCAGAATCGCCAACCCCTCTTTGGCCTTCAATGTGACCGGTTCGACTCCTTCCTGCTTAAGTGCAAACATAGCAGGTATTTTTTTACCGCGATACTGGACAATCCCTTCCCCCATAAGAGTTAATGCAAGGTGAGACAGAGGAGCCAGGTCTCCGCTTGCGCCAACGGAGCCTTGTGCCGGAATAACTGGCAGGATACCGGCATTCAACACCTCGGCCAGCGTTTCGGCGATTAACGCCCTGCAGCCAGAATTTCCCTTGGCAAGAGCATTAATCTTAAATAATAGGATTAAGCGAACAATATCATCGCCTATCGGATCGCCGACACCGGCCGCGTGGCTCCGGACCAAATTCGCCTGGAGCTGCTCAAGTTTGTCATTGTCAATCCGAACGTCCGACAGCTTACCGAATCCGGTATTAACCCCGTAGACGGTTTTTCCGGAGGCAATTGCCTGCTCCACAACCTCCCGGGATTGTTCCATCCGGTGGATGGCGGTGTCCTCAATAGTCACAGGCGAGTTGAAGGCAAGGAAATCGGAACATTGTTCGAGGGATAAACTGTTACCGTCGAGAATCAAACGATCCATGCATGCGGCCTTCGTTTAAATTTTACAAATTTATTCGACCGCCTTTTACATATCAAGGTAAAAACGCAAAATCGAGAAATAGACGGAATGTAAAATTCCGACATCCCCTCTTTTTACCTATTGCCCCTTTTCCAGGTCGTGTTCAAGTGCCTCCCTGATGACTTGGTGAACATTCCCTTTTTGGACTGCGCCATGGTTGGGACAGAGTAAATCGATATCGTAGTTGAGCAGATTCCTGGCGCTTTCTCTGGTGAGATCCGGATTGTCCATGAACTGGCCCGGAACGAACCTGAAGATGTTATCCGCAGATCTCCGAATAAGCAGATCAGCAATAAACATGGCCTTCAAATTATCACTCGTATAGTAAAAATTATAATGAGCATCCGTCGGCCCCGGCGCGTGTACAACCTTGAGATTCCCCGGAAGCATATCTCCGGATTCGTAGAGGTGGTCTGGTTCCCCCTCATATCCTTTACCGTTTTTCGGAGCGTATACCGGAACGCTAAAGTGTTCCTGGTACCGCCAGGCGGCACGCTGATGAAATCTCCCTGTCAGACAGATAGCACGAATTTCTCCGAGGTCGCCGAGCGCAGACTCTTTCAGTGGCAGCGGGTCTATTAATACATTGCCATCCGGCGTTTCGATTGCATACGAATCGCTCCGGTTATGGATTCGATCATCCTCAAGTGTCCAGTGGAGAATGGCCGGAGCGACAGTTTCAACCACTTGAGCTCGTGCAGACGGTTCTGACATGAATATATTACCTCCTTCATTGGGCTATTCATGGTGTAAAATTGCCATCACAATGAATTTTTATGCAATTGTGGTAGAGCCGTTCTGAGGAATAAAAAAAGCGGGATCCTCATTCCGAGAACCCCGCTCGACAAAGCTCTTCTTTTATTTCAGCGTAGCATGGAGCTCAAATTCGACGCCGGCTAGTGCTTTGGAAACCGGGCAGCCCTTTTTTGCCGCCTCGGCATATTTTAAAAATGTATTTTCATCAATATTCGGAATGTCCGCTTCGGTATGAATTTCGATTTTTGAGATAGCAAAGCCGTCATTCTTCTTTACCAGATGAACTTTATCAGTGGTATCGATGGAATTCGGCGTATATCCGTCTTCGCCGAGTTCTGCAGAGAGCGCCATTGAATAGCACCCCGCGTGCGCGGCTCCGATAAGCTCCTCCGGATTGGATCCTTTGCCTTCTTCAAATCTGGACGTAAAGGAGTATGGAGTGTTGTCCAATACACCGGTTTCTGTGCTGACTGTACCGGTCCCGTCCTGCAGACCGCCTTTCCACTGTGCAGAGCCTGTTCGTTTCGCCATTATAAACCTCCTTGATTTACGTTACATTGATTCCTGAATGTTCAGGAATATTATACCGACCAATTGCCACAATTTCAAAATTAGCGTGGCAGAGTGCCGGACACTTAGTTGATTCTGAGAAAGCCCGGTGTTAATTTTCGTCTTCATATTCAACATTATATCCCACTGAAGCCTTGTGGGATTTTAGAGAACAAAACCAGATTTCTCTGAAGCAATGCGAGTATTGCGTACTGCGCATTACGTATTGCGAAAAGAATGCGATCGGAGTCCACCGCGACGAAGGAAACCGGAAAAAGTGGATACCTGAAACTTGCATATAGATAGAATTGAAGGTGGAAAACGTTAGAAAGACCCGCGACTCGTGATAATTTTTCACTATAACATGGGGTAACACATTAACACTTGAATACTGTCTTCAGAGGAGCACATACATGGAAGCATTGCAATCAATTCTGAACTCGATATCGGGTGTCGTCTGGGGCTGGCCGATGGTGATTATCCTTGTTGGCACAGGCATTTTTCTGACCTTTCGGCTCGGATTCCCGCAATTTCGGCTATTCCGTCATGCGTGGCGGGTGATCGCCGGGCATTACGACAATCCAGACGACGAAGGTGACATCAATCATTTCGAGGCGCTTTCCGCCGCCCTTTCCGCTACCATCGGAATCGGGAATATTGCCGGTGTGGCGACCGCTGTGCACTGGGGCGGCCCCGGCGTTCTCTTCTGGATGTGGATTACCGCGCTTTTCGGAATGGCGACAAAATTTACAACCTGTACCCTGAGCCACAAGTACCGGACGATCCATGGCGATGGCACGGCGTCCGGCGGCCCGATGTACTCCATTGAGCGCGGGCTGGGCGCCGCATGGAAACCGCTGGGAATCACCTTTGCCGCTCTGGTCCTTATTACATCACTAGGAATCCCCAACCTGGTACAGTCCAATACGGTCGCCGTGTCCCTACATCGTGATTTTGGCGTACCGCCATTTATTACCGGACTGGTCTTGGCCGGATTAGTCGGCGTAGTTATCGTCGGTGGAATTCGGCGTATTGGTCGCGTGGCCAGTCGTTTGGTGCCTTTTATGGCAGCGATCTATGTCATCGGTGCTGTAATTATTATCGCAGCGAATTACCAGAATATCATTCCGTCAATCATTTTAATATTTGAGAATGCCTTTACGCCAACCGCTCAGATGGGCGGATTCTTCGGCTCGGCCTGGATTGTTACCCTCACCTGGGGAATCAAACGCGGTCTGTTTTCCAATGAAGCGGGCCTGGGATCGGCGCCGATTGCACACGCTGCTGCCAAAACCAAGGAATCCGTGCGCGAAGGTGTAGTCGCCATGATCGGTCCGTTCATCGACACACTCATCATCTGTACGCTTACCGGGTTGGTGCTGGTAACGACCGGTGTGTGGCAAGAAAAATTTGATGAAATCCTGGAAGGTGCTTATCTCTCTGAACTCACTGTCTATGCCGGAGAAATCACCCCGAACAGCCTTCAGGTCAAAGAGCCGTATTCCGGGACAATCACCGTCAAAGACGGCGCAATCAGCGGTGACTTCAGCATCTATCACGAAACCGGCACCGTGGACAACTATTCTTTTCTTGCTCAGGATGAGTTGACTGATTATTCCGATTTTTCCGGGACGATTACCATACAGGAGGGTCAAATCGTCTCCTCCGATCCTTCAGCAGATCTCGCTGTGTCCGGAGAAGTGGCACTCACCGGAGCCGAACTCACCGCACAGGGTTTCAGCCGTGGACTGCCCGGACGTTGGGGGAACTACATTGTCTCCATCGGCGTTATCCTGTTTGCTTTCTCTACCGCGCTGGCATGGTCTTACTACGGAGACCGTTCTATTGAATATATTGTGGGCAGAAAGGGCATTCTGCCGTACCGAATCATCTTTGTAATCTTTATCTTTTTAGGATCACTTTTAACACTGAATACGGTCTGGCTATTTTCCGATATCGCCATGGCGCTGATGGCGATTCCGAATCTACTGGCCACATTGGGGTTGGTGAACAAGGTTGCCGACTGGACGAAATTGTACACCAGCGTCAAACATCCGGAGATACGGTAATGAACGAACTTTTTCAGGTTGCACTAAACGCCGCCCAGGTCGCCGGCGATCACATCGAGAAATCCGCAGGAAAGCTTGGTTCCATCGATTATAAGGGCCGTGCGGATA
Organism: Candidatus Neomarinimicrobiota bacterium; assembly: GCA_021734025.1. NCBI lineage: Bacteria > Pseudomonadati > Fidelibacterota > Fidelibacterota bacterium. The sequence continues at coordinate 135,346 of JAIPJS010000003.1, read as the reverse complement.
TGGTCACCGACGTGGATCGAACATCGGAACGGCTCATTGTGGAGAGCATCCACGAGACATTTCCCGATCACGACATTCTGGCTGAGGAAAGCGACGTTGAACAATCCGATGCCGAAACCCGATGGATTATCGATCCATTGGACGGAACCACAAATTTCGTACACGGGTATCAACATTATGCCGTCTCCATTGCCGTCGAGCAGAACGGTGAACTGGTGATCGGCATTGTCCATAATTCCAAAGATGGTGAGTTGTACTCGGCAATCAGGGGGCAGGGGGCATTTTTAAACAAGGAACCGATTCAGGTATCCTCCACGGAAAAACTGTCCTCCTCCCTGCTTTCCACGGGACTGCCGTACAAGGTCTCTGAACGATGGTACAAATCGATGGAGCTTTTCAAACTCTTTTATTATCGAAGTCACGGTGTACGGCGGGATGGATCGGCAGCACTGGATCTCTGCTATGTAGCTTCCGGGCGATTCGATGGATTCTGGGAACTGGATCTAAATCCCTGGGATGTAGCAGCTGGAACGCTGATCCTGCAGGAAGCCGGTGGCACAGTCAGTAAATTCGATGGCTCGGGATCAACCATATTCGACGGCGAAATTCTGGCATCCAACGGGAAAATTCATCAGGCAATGCAGGATGTGATTGGGTTGGTACCGTCGGGAGAATAACTACAGTGTTATAGTGTTCGAGTGTTCAGGTGTTCAAGTAAAAACCGTATTTATATTAGGAGTAGGTAGATAGATTAATGCCTCCTGTGATCGACTTGTTTTTAATGCATAGAGGCTAAACTGAAAACTCAATTTTTGTACCTGGTCATTTTCACATCACACATTTCCACTTCAACACATGAGACCTCAATACTCCAGTCAGTTACTGTTGTTCAGGTAGCAAAGTTATCTGTACATAGTCATCCATATTGAGGTACCGTTGCGCGGCTTTTTGAATGTCAGCCGTCGTGATACTATTCACAAGATCCGGGTACGTGAGTATATTCCCCATATCCGTTCCGTAATAGTAGGCATTCTTGATCTGATTCATCCAGTAACTGTTTTCCTTCAGGTTGGTCTCGTGGTTTCTAAGGTCAATCTCCGTAATTTTTTGGAGGTATTCTTTGCCAACACCATGCTCCTTCAGGCTGTCAATCTGGGCAAATACCACGTCAGTTAACTCCTGGATGCGTTCGGGATCGGCTCCAAACGATATCCGGATGCGATATCTTTCTCTGGGAAGTCTCGGGAATCGACCGTTGACTGACACACCGTAGGTCCCGCCCAAATCCTCGCGGACGACTTCCCGGAGTTTAATACTCAGATAATCAGTCAGCGCACTAGCCACATATCTTTTCTTCGGGGTCCAATCTTCCATTCCCGTAAAGGCGATGGCCGTGCGTGCTTTGGGTTCAATCCCTTTTCTCACTGTCTTTTTAATAACCGAGTCCGGATACGAATAGGTCACATCCCGCCACTGTTCTTCACCTGGTAAATCTTTGAGACTACCAAGATATGTTTTGACCAGCGGTTTGAGCGAATCAGGATTGAAATTCCCGACGAATACAAAGGTAAACTCCCCGGCATCGGCAAAGCGCTCGCGGTAAATATGCATGGACTTGTCCAGATCCATTTGCTCAAAGGTCTCCACAGTATACGGTTTGAACCGTGGGTGATGCTGAGTCAGAGTGGTAGTTAACGTATCCTGATAGGCTCTCTCAGGGTTGGCGCCCTGATTAGCATAATAGGCCTTATACCGGGATTTGAACGATGCAAAGGCCGTACTGTCCCGTCGTATTTCGGTAAAATAGAGAGAAATCAGTTGGAACATGGTCTCCAGATCTTCGGGGGAAGCGCTGCCGGACATTCCTTCACTGAGCTGACCGATATACGGACTTACGCTGACGACCTTATCCGAAAGCAGCTTACCCAGCTGGATCTCGCTGAAGTCACCTACTCCACTTTGTCCGATTATACTTATCGCCGTCTCTGCCGGAATCAGATTGGAGTCCGGAACAAGAGAAGTTCCTCCCCAACTAAAGGATGCGAAACGCACCTCGTCATTCTTGAAATCCGTCGGTTTCAGTGCAACCCGGATTCCGTTTGCCAGCGTCCATTCCGTCACCCCGACATCTTCGTAGATGGTATCGGCGACAATCTCAGCGGGTTCAGGCACCTTTTCCATTAGCGGTTGATCTTTGACGTCATCCTTGTACGCCACGATGTCTTTATCAGCAACTTTTTGCATGATTCCACGGAGATCTTCTTCACCGGGAATACGGTTCCCTTCCTTTTCCGGCGATTCGGTCATAACCACCCGATTTTTATCCGTAATCCACTCCTCCGCCAGTTGGTTCACCTCCTCCAGGCTAATCGTCGGGACATATTCCCGGTATACGGCATACTCATATTCGATTCCCGGGATTGGCTCATTAAACAGGAAGTTCCGGATATACTCGGAGGCATATCGACGCGATCTAGTCTTGTTGCGTTCGCGGTACGTCTGTTCGATTGACCGGAGAATCGACTGTTTTTCCCGCTCCAACTCGGTCGCTGTAAAACCGTGCTTTCTCACCCGCTCCGCTTCGGTCAACAGCGTTTCAAATCCCCGCAGTAGGCCATTATCTTCCACCGTGGCGCCGAGATAGTAAAACTCCTTAGACCGGACAAACTGTCCCTGCCCTGAATATCCACTGAGGAATGGCGGATCTTCGGTTTGCGTCAACTCAGACAGCCGCTGGTTGAACATTTGGTTGTACAGGCGCTCCACGATGCCTTGCCGGTAATCAGCCACAGTTTCTTCATGTGTTGCAGGCTGCTTGTAATAAATGGAGACGCCAGATTGCGTGGCTTCCGGGTCGGATGCGATGGCGAAAAGCGTCTCCTCATGATCCGGAACCTGATATATTTTTCGCTCCGGCGCTTCGGGTTTTGGTTCCAGCGACTGAAAATGCTCTCCAATAAGTGTGTGTATTCGCCCAGGATCAAAATCCCCGATAGCAACAACGCCCATCAGTTCCGGGCGGTACCAAGTATTGTAATACGAGGTAAGCGCCTCGTAGTGAAAGGTGTCGAGTACCGCCTTTTTACCTATCGGTAGCCGCTCCGCATACCGGGAATTGTGAAAAAGTATCGGGTACTGTTCTTCCCGTATCCTGGCCTGTACACCACGGCCGAGGCGCCACTCTTCCTGCACAACGCCCCGCTCCTTGTCTATTTCCTCATGAGTAAATGTTAATGCATGCGCCCAGTCTTCCAGCACCTGAAATCCCTCCTTCATGACCGAAGCACTGTCTGTCGGTAGCTGTAGCATATAGACGGTTTCGTCGAAACTGGTATACGCATTAATATCCGGACCAAACCGCATCCCGATGGACTCCAGATAATTCACCAGTTCCTGTTTCTCAAAGTGCTCCGTCCCGTTGAACGCCATATGCTCAGTGAAATGTGCCAAACCCTGTTGATTTTCGTCTTCCAGGATTGAACCGGCATTCACAACCAGGCGCAGCTCCATCCGATTCTCTGGCCGGGAGTTTTTTCGGATGTAATAGGTCAGCCCATTGGCAAACTGCCCCTTTTCAACATGCGGTCCAACAGGCAACTCCTGATCCAGGGCATAGGCGGATTCTCCCGTATCCGTCGCTGTATCGCTTTTAGACTGTTGCTGGTTCGTACCTGCGCAGCCGACAAAAGACAGTAACAGCATTATACTGAGAAATAACTTTAACTTATGCATATAGGTAATTCTCCAGTCTGAATTTAGCACCGAGGGTTGTAGATAGTGTTCAAGTGTTCGAGTGTGCGAGTGTTCGAGTCGAATTTTCATAGGTTGGCGTTTGTAGCCGCTCTCCGGATTTTTCACCTCTTGCATTCTACTAATTATTTTTTCCAACACAACTCCACCCCTCCCACAGAGATCCCTGTGGGGCGGTTGGACATTCATCTTGTTCCTTCTTCATTTTTCATTCTGCAATTTTCATATTTTCTTCGCAGTTAATCTTTTACCCTTCTCCATTCTCCCTTCTCCTTTTTCCATCTTTTCCCCCTATACCCTTATACCTTATACCTGTAGTATTAAATCCCCAGGGAGGCCCGTATCAGATTCCAGGGATCAAACGGGAGCGCCGGCGGCCGATACTGGACATACACGCTCATAAATCGACCGGAGATGTCATAACTCGGCCGATCTTCTGCAAGGTTGGTAATATCGTAGGAATCGCTGGCAACATCAAAGCTCCAGGCGGCTGATTCAGGGTAGGCCTGGAATCCGGTAACGAATCCGGCAGTGATATCCGGCGTCAGGAACATTTCGAAACCGCCGTATAGTGATCCTCCTACAGTTCTGTTTGAGAGTGAAATATTATATTGTTCCAGCTCGAAGTCTTCGTTAAACCACCAGATCTGATCGGTGGCTGACATAGCCGAGAGTCCGACATCTGCGCCGAACTGGAGGCCGAACCGTCGGTAAAAATATTTTTGGGTTAATCCGAACCGGAACTGAAACAGCGTGGGGTTTGTGGATTCCCAATGATATTGGTGATCCTCGAAGGTACGCACTTGTACTTCTACAGGAACGACGCCAGCAGTTGCTCCTACGTTTGCCAAGAGCATTGGGACGTCGAACCAGCGACCGATGTGGTAAGCTGCTTCCAGATCCACCGCCGGGATCCCGCCTGAATAACTTTCCACAAAATATGCCTCCAGAATTTCCGTCTTGGTGAACGGAAAATCGATCGCGATGTACCCGCTATTTTTGTAGAGATTATAATTCAACGTCCTAATCCTAAAACTGATATCGAGCGGCAGCCGGGGATGCTCAACCAACGCCATTCCTCGTGTGAATTCGTTTCCGGTAACGGCAACTGCTTGCGATGCTGCTATCTGATCGTCTGTGTTGTCGCCGACAGAGACGGTACGGACAAAACCGACCTTGCGCTGATCAATCTCTCCATCTCCTGACTGGTACTGTTCCTTGATGAAAAAGCCATCATCTACCTTGATACCTTCACGGCGGCCTAAATCAAAATCCACCTTCTGCTTATTCACGTATTGGACCATTCCCGTGAGCTGAAATTCCGGTATTGACTGGGTTGCCACCTGCAAATTCCGGGCGAAGTTGTCTACCGCCGAATACAGTGCGAATTCATCGCCATCCAGGAGTTTACTCCGGAAAGAGTACCGCTGATCATCCTGTCCCTTTCCAAATGAGCTGGTCTCCTGGGTTAACAAAGACTCAACGCGTGGATTTTCAGAGTCAGGTATAACGTGAAACCAGAGCAATCCACCCCGCACTGTACAGGTAAACATTCCTTCGTCCTTATCAAAATTTACCCAATCGACATACGGGATATATAGGTAAGCGGAATTCAATATGGTTTCGAGTTGATCGGCGTTAATCCCATACGACTGAGCCTTTGTAGCTATGAACTGTTCTTTTTGCTCATCGGTGACCAAATCTCTGGCCCGGATTTCCGCCTGGGTGTTCAGGATGTCCATAATCACCGGGACAACGGTTTCGTTCAGCAATTCCTTCATTTCGGATGGCGTCACACCGCCCTTTTTCCGGGCGCGCTTCACAAATGTATCCGTAATCTCTTCCGGTAGTTCGTTGTAATCGAACCGGGGCATTTCGATGTAGTCTTTCACTGTCTCAATGAGAAATTCGATCTCATGATTTTTCATCTCATAGGCTTCTGAGCGCGGAATATACACGGCAGGGATATAGGAGATAGATTTCCGCTCATATCGACCGAATTCATCGGTACCCTGCGCAAACAGTTGCAGGTTTCCAGTTAATACAAATGCAGATGCAACTCCAAGACAGATGAGGAATGACTTATTCATGGGACTTTTTCCAATGTTACGGTTTTAACGGCAGTGTATCCTCCTGCGGCGGAGTGTTCGAGTGTTGAGGTGTTCCAGTTTCGAGTCCCCCGCTGCGCAGTACGTACTACTTTTTCACACCAGGTAATTATCTACGGAGATGCTCCAGTACTTTAGTATAACTGCTCCCGGCGATTACTCCGGCGTCGATTGTCATATAACTTATCTCGTCACCAGCCTCATGAAGGAATTCCACGAGTTCGGGATGACAGGTCATCACAAATATCTGATTCGTTTTTGCCAATTCCTGTAGCACCCGAACTGCCTGTCTCCGATGTGCACTGTCAAAATTCACCAGACTGTCGTCCAGGATAACCGGCAGCGGCGGTGTAATCTCTTTGATGCGACTCAGCCGGACGCTCATGAACAGTTGTTCTCTGGTGCCCCGGCTCAGGTACCGGGTGGTCTCCACCGAATTTCCGTCCTCGGTCAGGCTCACGAAATCAGCATTTTCCAGTTCTTTTGGAAGGGCGATACTTGCATAGTCGTCAGAAGTGATTCTCCTAAAATATTCACTGGCTGACGTAAGAAGTTCATCCCGCGTTCGATGCATAAATCGCTCCTGGGCCTGCTCCAGAATAGCGGTTGCAATCCTGTTTATCGCAAATTCCCTCGCAAGCGGTTCAAGGCGGCTCCTGGCCTTGTCGATCTGTTCCTGGGCCTGTTCCAGCTTTTCCGTGGTCGCCAATTCTTCCAGGCGAACGTTCAGGCGTTCCACGCGCTTCTGCGCATCCGTAATCTCTCCGGTCACCTGCTCAATGGAATTTTCCACCGATCGAAGGTTATCGGCTATCTCCTTTTCACTGGCAAATTGCTCGTAATATTCCTCCAAAATATTGAGTAAATCCTCAAGAGTGTCCGGGGCGTCCTCCATGGAGTCTTTGGTGAATACACTCTTGACACGGGCGTTAAAACCGTTTTCCAGAGAATATGCTAACCTTTCCGCCTCGTCCTCCTTTTCCGTCAGCTCAGAATATCTTTGTCCTTCCTCAACAAACTCTTCAAGAGAGCGAATATAATCTTCACTGGTAGACGGCGCATCGTCCAGGTTCATCTGTCCCGAATCCGGAAAACAGATGCGATGTATTTGTTTCTCCTGGTCTTCCTTCTGTTCTTCCAGAGAATTGAGATCTTTCGCCGAGTCCAGCCACTCCGATGCCTGCGTTATTCGATGCATCAATTCGTCTGCATCGTCAATAGCGGGTTCCCCAATATCCTCCGGATAAATATTGTCCAGGACACCGCGGAGATCATCCAGGTTTTCCAATATATCTTGCTCTGCCCGCTTCAGGTCTTCACGCTGGGAGTTCCACTGTGCTATACGTTTCTTGAGATCTGCTACATCGTCAAAATAATTCCGGAGACTCTCCGGGTGTACCTCAGCCGGTAATCCCAGGGTATCACGGTATTGGCCAACCTCTTCGTTTAATTTTTCCCACTTACTTTCAAGATCTTCAAGTTCTGACTTTCGGGACTGTAACTGTTTCTTCGTTTGCCGCAATTCCGATTCAAGCCGACTCATCTGCTGCCGGGCTTCTGTTTCGCCCAGATATCTGACCACCAGCACTCCAACACCGCCAATTCCCACCAGTAAACCAATCCAGGGGTAGGTCAGTATTCCCAGGAGAATTCCTGAGATTATGATTAACAACCCGACTCCATACATTTTCACAGGGTCGATTTTCCGGTGCGATTCAATTTCTGAAATTTCATCCTCTATCGACTCGACTTGCTGTTCGAGCGTATCAATCTCCTGGCTGGCGCCTCTCTTCCGGTCGGTTACTCTGAGGAATTCGGCAATTTTTTCGCGGAGTACTGCGCGATCAACCCGGTCAGTCCGGATCGTCTCAAGGGCTGTAAAATCTTCGCCCCAGTCGGAGTTTACCTGCCCTAAATCCGTGGCAATTTCCTCTCGTTTCTCCGCGATCTGTTGTTGTTCATTTCGAAAGGTTTGTATCTGTTCCCGGAGTCCCGAGAGTTCCCGCTCCCAGCGTCGAATTTCGTCAGTTGCATTCAGTAGCGAGTTTTTCACTTCCTGCCACTTATCACCGGGCACCTGACGCTTAAAATCCCGCTTTGCCTCTCCGTACTTCTCTATGACCTCAGGGTATGTTTCCAGCAAGCGTTTGGCTGTCGACAAATATTCTTCTTCGAAATCAGTGAGTAACTCCCGGTTCTCTTCACCGGATAATTCATCGGTCAAATTCCGATAATTTAAAAATGTTTCCGCATACTGATGCAAAAACTCCAGCCGGACGCGCCGTTTTTCCAGAGAAGACTTCTGCTCTTTTAGTGCAGCCAGCTCAGATTCGACCTCGTTTTTTTCTTCCAGGTTCTCCTGGTAGATCCGGATTTGTTGGTTGGCCTCCTTCCGCTGTTCAACGGCCTCCCTTATATCCTGATTGTGATCTTTAAACTCCGAAACCCGTTGATTTCCGTGCTTCCCCCCAATATCCTCCGCTTGCTTCCGAAAATCCCGCAAAACCTCGGACAAATTGGCCGCATCCGTCAATCCTGCACCAAGTAACACCGACTGCAGCCGACGGCTCTCTTTTTTACCATCTACACCTGCCGGGAATCTGCGCAACTCATCCAGGCTGATAGTAAATAGTTGACGATAGGTAAAATCATCTACATGAAAAATGTCCTCTATGGAAATATCCCTGCTGCCACTGGTAACCGCGAGGACAGGATCAGACTGCCCGTCCCGCTCCAGAATAACTTCTGCGCCGTCCTCGAGTTGCATCGTTGCCCTGGCCCGGCGAGAGACTTTTGGCGCTGGCATAAGATCTGTTTTCGGAAATTTATACCCCAGATATCGAAGCAACTGCATCAGGGTTGTTTTTCCGGCACGATTCGGCCCGGCGATCACATTGATCCCATTATTCAAGTCCCGAAGTTCCTGCCCCTGAATTATGCCAAAGTCCTGTATCAGGAGAGATTTGATGATCATGAGTCGTCTCTCCGTTCCAGGATACTCTCGACAATTCGCTGGCCGGCTTCTTCGATGAACCCTTCAATATCTCTCTGCCCGGCGACAAACCGTTCCGGATTCATATTCTCGTAATCACCTGATGTATCCCATATCTTGCCCAAAATATCATCGAAGTCTACGGATGGCTCCCCGGATGAGAACTCATCCATAATTTTTCGGATGTCGCTGAATAGTTCGCTGTTCCCGGCGAGTTCCTCGATCGGTGGGACCGGTTTTCCGGTGCGAATCCGAACGGATTCGGTCCAGACGAATGGCGACATTTGCCCAAATTCCTCACGAAGAACCTCGGTGATTGTTTCGCCAGCCTCCTCCCGATTTTTGGCCAGCTCGTCATGAAGCGGCCCTTTCCCTGTCACGTGCCACCGGATGATGTGACCATCGATCCTATATTCGTCCTCGAAATTGGGATGTGCCGGCAGTATAGGTTCGTCTATATAATTTTCGTCAGGCATATCTTCGATTGCACTTCGGAATTGATCGAGTAAAGCATCAATTGATTCTGGTGGCTCAGAATCACCCGGATCAATGCTGATGTCTTTGATATCCCAGATAATTGACGAAGTCGGGATCGTCGAGATATCCGGTTCCTCGCCCGGTGTCATTTCAACAAGTACGCATCCATTGATACCGGTTTCGCCGGTATCGCGTCCCTGCGGATTCCCGGGATAGACAATCGGCTGCTCTCCGGATTGCACAACCCGCTGTTGATGGACATGACCTAACGCCCAGTAGTGAATTTCTTGTTTTGAGGCCAAATCGTCAGGATGGCAGGGAACGTATCTTGTGTTATTCGGGTCAAGCGCTGTATGCAGCATCCCGATATTCCAAACCGATGCATCCGGCGGCGTAAACCCGCTGTACATTTTCCGTGGTTCGGATGACGAACGGTATGATTGCCCTAAAATCCTTGCAACTACTTCACCATCTCTGGAATATTCGCATATTTCCGTTTCGGTGCCAAAGACATGGGCATTCTTTGGAAGATCAAAGGCATCCGCTCCTTCTCTGGTAAGCGGATCATGATTCCCGGCGATGAGATAAGCGTTGATTCCGGCTTCATCCAATCGGCGGAGTTGCTGAGCAACAATTCGGTTGGCGCGGATACTCCTGGATTCCAGATCATATAAATCTCCGGCGATCAGGACAAAGTCCACCTCCAGCTCAATAGCAGCACTAACGATTTGTCGCAATGCAGTAAACGTGGCGTTGTGAAGCTGCTCCTGTAGCTCTCCGGAAACCTCGCCGATACTTTTCAGCGGGCTTCCGAGGTGCAAATCAGCAGTGTGAATAAACCTGAGTGGTTTCATAGGCTCGTAATATACAACAATTCTCTGGCAGACTCATTAAGAGTGATTAAAGAGTACAAAACTCTCGTTTTCAATACAAGTTGAGAAATGGCGGATTGATCGCGATACGCAATTCACCCATCGCATTTCGGACCCGGTTTTATTATTTTTCTCCGAATTTCTTCCCGACAACCGACATAGGACAGTTCTTATGACAGAACCTGGCTGGCTGGTCATTCTCCCGCCGGTGGTGGCGATACTCCTGGCAATGCGCACGAAACAGGTTATCCTCTCCCTGTTTTCCGGAATATGGTTTGGCTGGATGCTGCTTAATTCCTGGAATCCGCTGGCTGGACTCACGGACGCGCTCGGCTCTCTGGTGACGGTTTTCGCTGACGCCGGCAGCACCCGCGTGATCCTGTTTAGCGTGCTGGTAGGGAGTTTAATTGCTCTGATGCAGCGTTCTGGCGGTGTGGAAGGCTTTGTGGATTACGTAATCCGGAAAAAACTCATTACCAACCGCTTTACGGCGCAACTCCTGGTCTGGATTCTCGGGATTATCATATTCATTGAAAGCAGCATCAAGATATTAGTCGCCGGAGCAATTTCACGTCCCTTGTTTGACACCATGAAAATCAGCCGGGAGAAGCTCTCATATATCCTGGATTCCACGTCGGCCCCGGCCTGTATGCTGGTCCCATTGAATGCGTGGGGTGCGTTTGCCATTGGATTAATCGCTGCCCAGGGTATTGACGATCCGGTGCGGCAGCTGTTGTGGTCTATTCCAATGAATTTTTACTCCATCGTAGCCATACTCTTTGTGCTTTATATCATCTTCAGTCAATCGGATTTCGGCCCAATGCATAAAGCCGAAACCAGGATCAGGGAGACGGGCGCCCTTTTACGGAAGGGCGCTATGCCGCTGATGGATGAAAGCATCACAATGCTCGATGCGAAGCCGGACATCAGGCATCATGCCCGCAATATGGTGATTCCGGTCCTCGTGATGGTGGGAACGATGCCGGTAGCCATGTATATCACAGGTGATGGAAGTATTACGCAGGGTTCAGGCTCAACATCGGTCTTTTGGGCGGTAATGTTTGCGATTGGCGCTGCTGGCATACTGTATCGTAGTACCGGGATTATGAAAGTCACCGAAGTGGTGGACGTCTCTGTGAAAGGTGCCGGCGGTATGATATCTCTGGGCGCGATTATGCTACTGGCGTTTGCCCTGGGGAATACATGCAACGAACTCGGTACCGGCGAATATATCGCATCCATGGCTTCAGGTTTTCTTACGCCGGCACTGATTCCGGCCGTCGTGTTTATAACCGCCGGATTTATCGCATTCTCCACCGGTACCTCCTTTGGTACTTTTGCGCTTATGATGCCACTTGCGCTTCCCTTAGCGATGGACGCAGGGGTCAGCATTCCCCTGGCGGTTTCCGCCGTGCTCGGCGGCGGCGTGTTCGGCGATCACTGCTCCCCGATATCGGATACTACAGTCGTGGCCTCCATGGCCGCAGCCACCGACCATATTGACCATGTTAACACCCAGATTCCGTATGCCCTCGTCAGCGCCGGAATCGCATTGGTTATCTATGTAATTGTGGGGTTTATTGCAGTGTAAACAGAAAGGGTTACCTTATTTCCGCCGTTTTACCACGACGGCGGAATGATACAGTATTACCGTTTGATCGTTGGTAGTCCCGGCATTCGTCGCGCTTTAGTTCGTTGTTTCTCACTTCTTCAATTTTCATTCTTTTTTCAAAACCAAAAAACGGCTGAAGCGATGACTCCCAACGGCTTTCTCCTGTTGTGTGGTGAACCTGGAAATTGGAAATTGGATATTGGATATTTCCTTTCTTCTTTCTCGATTCTCCATTTTATCCCTATATCCCTATACCCCTATACCCCTATACTCTTATACCTTAAACCCTATCTCCACTACATCTCACCGGGAATGGTTCTTATACAGGTTTTCCAGGATCTGGCAAAGTGAATCCCCAACCTCCTGAGTACCCAGGCTGCCGTCCAAATCCCTGGTCACCAGTCCGTTCCGGAGGCATTGCTTTACAGCATCCTCAATCAACAGGCCCAACTTCGGTTTCCCGAAAAATTCCAGCATCAATTGAATGGACAAGATCGCGCCGAATGGATTAACAATATTTTTCCCGGCGATATTTTGGGCGGAGCCATGAATCGACTTAAAAACACCTATTTCCCCGGGATTGTAATTGCCGGAGGCCGCCAGTCCGAGTCCGCCCTGGAGGACAGCTCCAATCTCAGATAAAATGTCCCCAAACAGATTAGTTGTGACGATTACCTGGAATTCCTGTGGCCTTTTGAGCAACTCATATGCAAGATGATCAATATAAACATGCGAGCTCGTGACTTGTTCTTCGAACTCTTCACTGACTTCCCGGAATACTCGCAGCCAAAGGCCGTCGGTGAAGCGCAACACGTTGCTTTTATCCGCCATGGTGACTTTCTGCATCCCGTGGTCCACCGCATATTCGAATGCATAGCGGATTATACGTTCCACACCTTTTCGGGTATACAACATCTCCTGTACCGCAATTTCCTTTTCTGTGTGCTCATAGGTTGCCCCACCTGCCGCAACGAAGGCCCCTTCTGTTGATTCACGAAATATGTGAAAATCAACTTTTTCGGGATTTCCGTAGTTCAGCGGATACAGTTCGGGATCCAGGACTTTGATCCAGCGTTCGTTGATATACAGGTCAAGTTTATTACGCAATTTCAGGATGATTTCTCTGGCATGCGCCATGTTGGGAATCCGGCTGTCCCCCAACGATCCCATGAGAATGGCATCATAATTCTTGCGAAATTCCTCTACGGCTTCATCAGGCAATCCAATACCTGTCTCCAGATAATGATCCGCGCCATATTGAAAGGTGGTGATTTCGAACTGAATGAGGTTAAGATCGGTGAGGGTTTCGAGAACTTTTGTCGCTTCCCGGGTTACCTCTTTCCCTGTCCCATCGCCGGGGATTACTGCAATTTTCTTTTTCATGGCTTACCGTGCCGCATGGTGAAATCTGCGGAGTGTAGAGATTATCCCGTATTTAAAATGCCGATTGGTGGGTGTCGTAAAGGGGGGTGACAAGGCGATAATCTCCAAAACCGGAATCATCAACGAACACGAACTGGCGATTGATATCAAAATAGTACCATATTTGATACGGCTTGTTCCCCAAATCAAATGGATGGCGTTCAATATCGTTGGGAGTACCGAACAGAATATAGACCATACCCATGTCCGTACGCCAGCCTTCCCGAATGGAGGAGCCAAACTGTTCGGTGGCGTAACTTACACGACGGAAATATTCATTCATTAATTCATTACCATCTGTCTGTGGCGATGGATCTTTCTGGTCCCAATATTCGGTAAACAGACGCTTTTTCTCTTCCGGTTTGGCGTTTTTCATATTATTTATTTTTTTCGATGAAATAATGTACACCATTTGGTCTATGGCTTTATCCAGGTTGGAAATATAGTTCGACATGCCAACCCAGCCGACCCGGAAATCTTTGGTTCGCTCGCTCTCCTCGTCCCCCTGCGTAAACCTGACCCGATACTTGTAACGATTGTATCGTAGATGCTCACCAGGCATTTTCATCAAGACTTCAGTCGGGGCAGCAGAAACTGAAATGGTATCCCGCTGTGACTGTACCTTGTTCCCATCCGTATCCAGAATATCTGCCTTTACAAAAGCCGGGCCTTCGTTACCGGCTACTGTAAAGTATAAGTAGAAATCCTTCTGGCTATCGTCAAGAATATTGGTGACGTTCGGGACGTACCTGGTCGTGCTGTCCGGAGATTGGCCTATTGTTTGATCCACAATGAGTAAGTCAGAAATCTGGACTGCGCCCTCACCAAACGATTTTAAATCAATAGTATGTTTCCGATATGTTGTCTTCCGGGTATCCAGATCCATCAAACCGACACTCAATTTGTACACAGAATTATGGAGCTGGAACGAAAACTGGGAGACGTCAAAGATATCCTGACGATTTGTTGCCTCAAATGACTCGACTTCAATATTTTGCCGGTCAATCCGGCTGTCCGCCTGGATTCCTTCCCTGTCAAACAGTACCAGGGATATTTCATATTTTGCACGGTACACGGAATCAAATTTGACGAACTGCAGGTTATCGTACGGCATCTTCACATAGACCGTAATCCTACTGGAATCTGCATTCGCAGTAGGATAGCGGATGACCTCAGTATGGTAAACCGGAGTACCTGGTTCCCGCATCTTTGACTCAAACTGGCCAAATGCCGTTGCTGTAATACACAAGACGCCAGCACCTAATATAATCAATATGAGTTCTCTCATCATGGCTCTCTATCGTAAGTTGAGATTTGATGGATTGAATCGCGTCACACCCTGGTGAGTAGCAATCCAAATATACTCGTTTTCAGGAACGATATCATAAACCAGGTTCGAGGCCAATCCGTCCTCGCGTGTGAAGTATTCCCATTCCCGGTTTTCCGGGTTGTACTGGCCCAACCCATCATCGAAAGCCACCCATACTCCACCAGGGCCCACTTCAATTTTTCGTGGAATTGACCGGGCGTAAATACCGATTTTCGGGAGTTCTTGCACCGATTTCGATACGAGATTCAGTTCAAATAATCCAAAATCGTTGGCATAATATACATTGTTTTTCCCAGCTGCGATAGCATACACCCGAAATTCACTGAATTTTTCCGCAGGGACATAATTGCCGTTCCGGTCGTAATATTTCATTTCCATAGTTGCCAAATCTAACTCAACTAATCCATTATCTGTTCCGGCATAAAGTATATTGTTGATTCGAGCCAACGCGTATACTCCTATCATGCGCTCTTTCAGGATGGAGATATTCTCTGTAAATCCCCCGGTGGGATTGCTTACACGGTACAGTCCGGATCGGGAGGCCACCCAGACGGAGGTATCCTGAACAAGCACCTCGTACACTTGATGGGATCCAAGCGATGAGTTGGAAATATTCATCCACCGGGATTTTTCCTTACTGTAATGCAGGAGGCCGCGTTCTGTCCCAAACCATACACTGTGCTCGTCTCCGTCGATATTATAAATAGTTGCGTCATTGATACGATATTCTTCATTCTGACGCCAATGGTGCCACTCATCCCGGTCCATATCCCAGTAGGAGATGCCCGGTTCACCTTCGATTGAGGGCGGCCCTGAATAACGAGACTGCGCTCCGCCGAACCAGAACTGCTCCCCATCTTTATACATGGCTCCGACCGCGTTGCTAATTGGACCAATACGCCACACTCGTCCCACTTTGGAGGTGGCATCTGCCCGGATAAACCCCGCTCCCCAGGTTCCCAACCAGGTTTGCTGGCGTGAATCCCTGACCATCGAAGTAAAGGGATATTCCCGGAAATTGTCATCCTCCAGCCGGTTCGTATTGCGATCGATTATCCACGGTCCGTTCAGGTTGTACAGCGGTAACGGATTCGGAATTGCCTGGGTATCCGATCCGATATTCGAGGGCAAATTCTCAATTTCCCTGACGTAATGTGTGAACTTATTGATTCGGTAGACACGATTGGCTCCATTGACAACATACACATCCTGTCCTGAGTTTCGAACCGTTACTCGCCGGACGTCTGATCGAAGGATGTGTTCCGTATTTTCGATATGCTCCCAACGATTGGTCACCAGGGATATGACATCCACTCCTCCCCGCGTAAAAACCCATAATTTTTGGTTGGAATCCACATATTGGACGTTCAAGACATAACTATCGGACAAACCACTCCCGGCGGTATACGGATATTTCCACTCCCGGGACAACTGATCATATCGAAGTACTCCGTGTGTAGTCCCGATAAAGAATTGATTATCCCCTTTGGCAAAACCGGTGATATAGTGAAAATTACCGTAGGTAATCCAGTCTCCGGGCTCATATCGGGCGGCCCGTTCGGATTGACCCCAGATAGCGGTGGAATGAAATACAAAGAGGCCAACGAAAACAAGGATGATTTTAGTATGCGTCATATATAATTGTAAATGCGACGGTTAACTTTTATCCGAAATTATGCACCACAGAGGGAAGTGCAAAGCAGAAAGTCCCTCTCAGAATGCGCTATTTGTGCAACCTGTGTACGTTTACCCGGAAATACTGTTCCGCAAAGTCTCAACAGTTATCGGGACGATCCCAACCTCTTCACAAACTCTGCCGGCAGCGATATTGCCAAGGATAGCCGCCGTTTTCGGATCCGAGCCGGCTGCCAGGGCAAGCGTAACTGTCGCAATCACCGTATCGCCTGCGCCGGAAACATCGGCCACCTTTTTTGCCTGTGTCGGAAACCGTTCAAAGGTATCATACCTTGCAAAGAGTTCCATACCTCTCGCCCCCAATGTCACGAGCAAATAATCCGATTCCAGAGATTCGATGAGCTCTTTACCGGCGTCGGCAATCTGTCCGTCCGTCTGAACGGTTCGACCCAGCACGCTTTCTACTTCTTTGAGATTCGGTTTGACCATCGTAGCATTCCGATACTCAAAAAAGTGCTGAAATTTCGGATCCACCGTTACGATTACATCGTTGGAACGACAGGTTTTGATTATTGTCCTGATAGTATCCGGCTGGAGGACACCTTTGTTGTAATCCTGTAAGATCACGGCATCATACTTGGACAATCCGGCCTTTAAAAATTCTACCAGGGCCTCACGGTGTCGATCAGATAATATGTTGGTCGTCTCGAGATCGGTCCTGACTACATGCTGCGATCCGGCAATAACACGGGTTTTTGCCGTAGTCGGTCTGTCCGGATCGGAAACACAACCGTCAATCCGGATACCGGCCTCTCTGAGGAGACTCATTAACACATCGCCATTGACATCTTCACCCGTCACGCCCAACAAATCGACTTCGGCGCCGAGCGCTTTCAAATTCATGGCGACATTTGCTGCTCCACCGGGATGGTGCTCAACGCTGTCAATACTGACCACCGGGACCGGTGCTTCCGGTGAAATGCGATTGACTGTCCCGCGGTGGTAAATATCCACCATTACGTCACCGACGACGGCGATATTTTTTCCCTGAAAATCCTGAAGAGATTCCAGGAGAGCAGTTGTCTCGTCCTGTGTCATATTTAATCAGTGACCAGTGAGGTGCCGGTCATTTCCTCGGGCTGTTCAATTTCCATTAACCTGAGAATGGTCGGGGCGATATCGCTTAACCGGCCCCCCTCCCGCAGGGTATGTTTTTTGTGCTTATCGATAACGATAAACGGGACAGGATTCGTGGTATGCGAGGTGTGGAGTCCACCATTTTCGTCAATAAGTTGCTCTGAATTACCGTGATCAGCTGTTAGAATGGCAATTCCGTCTTGTTCGAGGATTTTTTCCACAACCCGGTTAACCGCTTCGTCAACAGTTGTGACGGCCTTCGTTGTGGCCTCGATATCGCCACTGTGGCCTACCATGTCCGGGTTGGGATAGTTCATAATAATGAGGGAATATTTCTCGCTGTCCAGGGCTTCCAGGACCTGTTCCGTCACTTCCGGGCAGCTCATCTCGGGCTGTAGATCATACGTCGCTACGTCGGGAGACGGGATCAAGACCCGGTCTTCGTTCGCAAACGGCTCTTCCCGGCCGCAATTCATAAAGTAGGTCACATGCGCATATTTTTCCGTTTCACTTATCCGCAGCTGGTTCAAACCCCGATTGGCGATAATTTCCCCAAGCACTTGTTCAGTGTGGATGGGTGGAAACGCAACTGGCAGGTCAAATTCTTCGTCATATTGAGTCATCGTAGCGTAATTGATATCCATATTTTTCAGGTCGAACGGCTCAAAATCCGGAAGCGTAAACGCTTTTGTAATCTGGCGCATCCGATCAGCACGATAGTTAAATCCGAAGACAGCGTCTTTGTCATCAATCGTTGCCACTGGTTCGCCGTCCCGCATTATAACGATGGGCTGCAAAAATTCGTCCGTCACGTCTTCATCGTAAGATTGTTTTACCGCTTCCACCGGATCGGAGGCTTCATTGCCCTCGCCATATGTGAGCAGACGGTAAGCCTTTTCCGTTCGCGACCACCGGTTATCGCGATCCATGGCGTAATAGCGCCCGATCACCGACGCAATGGTTCCGACGCCGATTTCGTCGATCTGTGCCTGGAGTTCGGCGAGGTAGTCCTTCCCCCCGGTAGGCGACGTATCACGGCCGTCCATAAAACAATGGATATAGACGTCCTCAACTCCGGCATCTTTGGCAACCTTAAGCAAGGCATAGACATGCTTGTTATAGCTGTGTACCTGACCGTCAGAAAGTAATCCGATGAGATGCCAGGCCGAGTTGTGTTCCTTTACATGATTCAACTGGGCTCGAATGGTGTCATTATCCGCCAGGTCGCCCTCCTGAGCTGCCTTGGATATCCGCACCACATCCTGTGGAATTACCCGGCCGGCACCGATATTCATGTGGCCGACTTCCGAGTTTCCCATAATGCCATCAGGAAGCCCGACGTCGGTCCCCGAACCGCTGATTGGCACCATAGGATACTCCTTCATATATCGCTTGAGATGGGGAACCCCGGATTTGGCGACGGCATTACCCTCTTCATCTTCCCGCAACCCCAATCCGTCCATAATTATCAATGTCACATTTCGCATTTTCGAGATCTCCTGCACTTGGTATTTTAAAATTACTTAATTTAGAGAGAATTGCAGAACCTATCAAGCCGGATGGCGGAGAAAATTTTCAGCTATTATCAAAAGGAATGATTGGGCGTCCCTGGCACCCACCTATAAATTGGCGGGCGAAAAAAACCTCAACAGTGATCCGGGTATTCATGCCACTGCAGATTCTGCCCGGAACCCCGACCGTAATATCCCCATTCCGGAAAATTAAAATCGGTGGTAATTGAGGACGGCAGCAGGAGTACGGCCTTCAGGAATTCCTCCAGATCAGGGATCTGGTACAGGTTTACCGGTAATCCCCATCTCTCCATCCTCTCCAAAACCCGTACCCGGTACCGGCTTTTCCACGTCTGGAGAAACCGGTTCACGCCCCAGTGTCTCGCAAAACGCAACATCCATTTGCCGAATGGCGGAACTCCCGCAATAAACGGCGCCAACGGATCAATGGTGGTCTGTACCATAGCATACGGGTACGTCGTAACGAGTGAGTTAAATCCACGAATTCCGATGACCTGGATATCTGCATGAAACCATACCTCCTCTGCGGAGAATCCCAGTGATTTTAGAAGTTTGAGGGTCTCCGCAACTACCGCACCACCCATCTTGAGGTCAACTTTCACGCCGCGATCATTTTTTTTAAATCTAACCAGCGATTCCCGGAGTGTCAGAAATTCCTCATTACTAAACCTAGGCGATCTGGCGAGACTATCGTGTCGGGAGATAAGCTCTCCGGATTCCGGGTCAACACGAACGTCAACTTCTCCCCACTGAACTGAAGAGTCCAAAAACCGACGTAGATTTTCGTAATCGTTGATACCATGCCAGCAATACAAAATACTGTCCGGCAAATCCTGCTCGGTAATTATCTGGGAGAGCCCATAATTTCCACCAGCGGCGCGCGAAATCTCCTCCGGTGTTATTATCAACTGATGTTCATCTTCAACCGGACCACCTTCGCCAATCCACACAATCGCCTGGTATCCCTGATTCCTGAGATAGTCTTCCGGGCTAGACGAAAGGGTGTCCCGATTAATTATCAAGTTCTTATCTATTTGGAGCCGGAATGGTCCCGAGTGTTTTTCCAGCGATTTTAAAATTTTGCCATCGCTGGTATTCCTCCCGGAAGCCAAAAAACCCGGGTTTATACCATATTTTATCTGAAACCACCGCATTGCCGGAATAAGGGTATTTCTTACAAAAGAATTATCAAAGTCAACCTCAAGATCGGTGAGGATTACAGGACAAAAGGAGGCATTCTCATTTAAATATGAACGAATGTGGTCATGAAGCCGAACCAATAAAGGTTGGAATTGATTCATTCGCTGCAATACTGACAGAAATTAAGAAGCCAAAAAAGATTCAGGATTCATCAAATTCTTCATATCCATGTTTAATAACTTTCGCTTTCACCAGGAAGATTACATCTTCAGCGATATTTGTTGCAAGGTCGCCGATCCGCTCCAGATTTTGCACAATAATCAGCAGGTTAACCCGCTGGGCGTCGGAGAGCCCGAACCCATCCTCGTCACCGAATTTTTTCATCAGGTAGAGATTGATGTTATCGACTTCATCATCCATATCGCACACACTCTTTGCCTGGGGTGCATCGCCGTGGACGAAGGCATCCAGCGCGTCGGTGACCATGTCCTCCACAAAAGACGTCATCACGTCCAACCGCATTTTCTTAAGGGTGGATTCGTCCACCGGTTTCATATGTACGACCTGTATGCCGATATTCTTCGCCTGATCCCCCATGCGCTCCAGGTCGTTACTCATTTTAAATCCGGCGACAATAAGACGCAAGTCGGATGCCACCGGTTGAGACAACGCGATAATTTCCTCGCAGAGCTGGTCAATCTTAATTTCCAGGTCATCGATCTCTTTATCTTTTTCAATGAGTTCTCTGGCCAGATCTTTGTCCCGGGTCATCAGCGCCTTAATCATCCCGTTGATCTGGTCTTCAACCAGACTCCCCATCTCCAGGAGAAGATCCCGGAGCCGTTCCAGTTCTCTGACAAAACGTTTTGTCATAGATTGCTCCTGCGCTCTATTAGCCGAATCGTCCGGTAATATAATCCTGGGTACTCTGGACTATCGGATTGGTAAAGAGTTCATTCGTTCGGTTGTATTCTACTAATACTCCCGTCCGGCGTTCTTCCTCAATCATCATAAACGCCGTCAGGTCACTCACTCGGGCTGCCTGCTGCATGTTATGGGTCACAATAAGTATTGTATATTCTTTTTTGAGCTCTTGCAACAGATCTTCAATTTTACCGGCCGCTATCGGATCAAGGGCTGAGGTCGGTTCGTCCATAAGAATAACTTCCGGCTTTACCGCTATGGTCCGGGCGATGCAGAGCCGCTGCTGCTGGCCACCGGAGAGTTCCAGCCCGTTACTGTCCAGTTTATCTTTAACCTCGTCCCAGAGAGCCGCCGACTTCAGCGATTCTTCCACCAAGGCATCCATGTTACCCTGATACCCATAAATTCGAGGTCCAAACGCCACATTATCATAGATGGATTTGGGAAATGGATTCGGTTTCTGGAAGACCATACCAATCCGTCGGCGCACCGCAACAGGATCGACATCTTTGGCATACAGGTCCTCTCCATGAAAAAGCACTTGTCCGTCTATCTTCACCCCCGGTATCAATTCATTCATCCGGTTAAAGCTTCGCAGAAGAGTACTTTTCCCGCATCCGCTCGGACCAATTAACGCCGTAATGGCGTTTTCGTATACCTTCATCGAAACCTCACTGATGGCAGGGTCATCACCATAGGAGACCGATAGGTTAATGCTCTCCATTTTTTCAGTTGCGCCGTCAAATCCTTCGTTGGCAATGAGCGCTTCGTTCATCGGTTCTGCGGTCCTTTCTTCTCAAATCGATAGCGGAGAAAAATTGCCAGTGCATTCATAGAGAGTAGTATCGCAAGGAGCACCACAATTGCTGCCGCGGCTGCCACATGGAAAGCAGCTTCCGGCCGCGAGACCCAGTTAAAAATCTGGATCGGGAGCACGGTGAATCCATCGAACGGCGCAAAGGTGATGAGCGCCAGCGGATCGGAAAGCACATCTGACAACGATTCAATGTTCCCCGGGACGAAGGGAACAAAGGTCAGCGCGCCAATCATAATCAGCGGCGCCGTCTCCCCCACTGCGCGGGACAGTGCCAGGATCGTTCCGGTCAGGATGCCGGGAAACGCCTGCGGGAAGACATGATGCCGCACGGTCTGCCATTTGGTGGCTCCCAACCCCATCGATGCCTCCCGGACAGAGCTCGGCACACCACGTATGGCTTCTCTGGAAGCAATAATGATGATGGGTAGAATCAACAGCCCCATGGTAAACGCGCCTGCCAGCACCGAGCGTCCCAGGGAAAATGCTCTAACAAAGAGCGCCAGTCCCAGGATACCGTATACAATGGAGGGCACAGCCGCCAGATTCGCAATATTGATGTTGATGATCTCCGTCAGCCGGTTTTTGGGGGCGAACTCCTCCAGGTAGAACGCCGCGCCAATTCCCAACGGCAGCGAAATGATTACAGTGAATACAATGACCCAGATGCTCCCGTATAGCGCCGATTTGATACCAGCTCCTTCCGGATGCCTGGATGGATAGTTCTGGAAAAATTCCCAGTTAACCCTCCCGGCACCATCGGTGAAGATGTCAAACAGCAACACTGCTAGCACGGCCACAGCAATGGAGGCTGCCCCTACCGCCACCCATTTAAATATGGTGCCATACCGGTGGCTCCTTTCAATGGTGGAGTTATTCTCTCCCAGGGATCTGGTGGGTTTTCCGGGAAACAATTCCTGATTTTCTCTGCTGGAAATATTGAGACTGCTCATTGGTACACCTCCCGGTAGCGCTTCACTACTAAATGAGAGATAAGGTTAAAGAACAGTGTCATTACAAACAGCGCCATACCCACAGCAAACAGGCTCTGGTATTCCAGCGTCCCCACCGGAGTATCCCCCAGACTCACCTGGACGATATACGCGGTCATCGTCTCTACGGAATTGAACGGGCTAAACGTAAGTGTGGGGTTCATCCCGGCGGCAATGGCAACGATCATCGTTTCACCGATGGCCCGGGATGCCGCCAGAATAAATGCCGAGACGATTCCCGACAGGCTCGCAGGGACCACCACCTTCGTTGTGGTCTCGAACTTCGTTGCACCCAATGCAGTTGATGCATTCCGGAGGCTCTGCGGTACCACCCGAATGGCATCCTCGCTTAATGAGGAGACCATCGGCAGAATCATAATTCCCATCACCATTCCGGCGCTCAACGCATTAAAGACGCCCAGTCCCGGAATCAGTTTCTGCAGGAAAGGCGTGACAGTCACCAGCGCAAAATATCCGTATACAACTGTCGGAATCCCCGCCAGAATCTCTAACAGAGGTTTTAAAAACGATCGCACGTTACGCTTGGCATATTCGCTCAGATAGATGGCACTCAACAATCCCAGCGGCAGCGCCACCAGTAAGGCGATAAATGCCACCATCAGCGTTCCGACTAGCAGCGGCATAATACCGAAGTGCTTGTCTGCAAATAACGGGGTCCACTGGGTATCTGTCAGGAATTTGATCAGACTCACATCTTCATAGCCAAAAAATTTAGACGATTCCAGGACCAGGATAACCACAATGCTGATCGTTACAAAGATGGAGAGAATTCCGCTTCCAAACAGCAGGCCCCGAATGATTCTCTCCGTAATATACTGCTTCCGGGGCAGTCGAAATCCACGATATTTTTGGGTACTACTCACGTTTTACCCCTGAACTCCTCGGTATATGACGGTTACCGTTACCGGGTCTGCAGCAGTTCATTGATGTTAACACCGACCTGGGAGCCGCCGCTGAACACAGATCCCGTTACCCGCTCCTCGAACCGATCCATTGCATGCGCGTATGTGGTGTCGCTCAGCGGAATATAGCCAACCTCCTGTACCAGTTGGGGGGCATTTTCAAAGAAGAAGTGAATAAATTCCTGCACCTCTGCCCGGTTCGCTGATTCCTCTCTAACGTAGATAAACAACGGTCTGGCCAGCGGCTGGTATGTCCCGTTCCCAATGGTTTGAAAAGTCGGAGCAATCGGGCCTTTACCGTTATCCGGATTTCCGTCATCGATGGGCACAATTTTGAGCCTGTCCTGATTCTCATGGTAGTATGCAAATCCGAAAAAACCGAGTGCATTGATATCACCGGCTACGCCCTGCACCAGCACATTATCGTCTTCGCTGGCGGTATAATCGCCCCGGCTTGCACCTTCTCTGCCAACAACTGCTTCCGTAAAGTAGTCAAACGTCCCGGAGGAGACACCCGGACCATACAGGTTTAACTCCCTGTCCGGCCATTCGGATCGAACCTGGCTCCAGCGCGTAATTTTTCCCTGGGCTTCCGGTTTCCACATCCGCTCCAGGTCTTCGACAGTTAAATAGTCCACCCAGTCATTTTTCGGATTCACGACCACGGATAATCCATCGAACGCCACCGGGAGTTCGATAAATTGCACGCCATTCTTCTTCGCCTTGGAAATTTCAGTCTCTTTGATAGGGCGCGACGCATCCGAGATATCTGTCTCTTTGGAAGTAAACTTCTGGAAGCCGCCCCCGGAACCGCTCGTGCCAACGGTCACACGTACCCGACTGTACTCCTTCATAAACTCCTCAGCCACCGCCTCGGTGATTGGGTACACTGTGCTTGATCCATCAATTGAAATTTTCCCGGTGATGCCCTCTTGCTGCTTTTGGCCACATCCAATTAATAAGAATGCCGCGGTAACAAACAGTAATACTTTCTTCATGATGCCCCCTCAATTTTAGCCGATGTGTAAGTTATAAAATGAAATGAAGATTGTTGACTTAAACCCGGCGATATTACTTTAGACAATATTTTCCCTCTCATAGATAAATGAGTGTAACACATCAATGTAATCCAAGTATTAAAGATATGTAAAAATTTTGTAAAATCCCGGCAGACGGCCAGACACATTTCTCTATTTTTCAAGCAGGAACCAGAAGGTTGATCCGGATTGCCCGTCGCTATCCAGCTGAATTTCCGAACCGTGAGCAGAGACGATGTGTTTTACGATAGCCAGTCCCAACCCGGTGCCGCCGATGTTGCGCGAGCGGTCCTTATCGATCCGATAAAACCGCTCGAATACCCGGCTTTGGTATTCAGGAGGAATGCCGGGGCCGGTGTCCCTGACAGCAATTTTGACCTTGTTCTCCCAATCTTCGATTTCCAGTACGACCTCACCCTCATGGGTATACTTCATTGCATTGGTTATTAGATTGGTGAGTACTTGTTTAATCCTGGCCATATCCCCCCGGACTTTCAAATCACCCTGCTCCGGTATCCTGAGCCGCCAATCGACCGCTTTGTCCCTGAATTGCGGGGCGTATTCCTGTTCAAGATCTCTGGCCAGCTCCAGGATATTAAAATACCGGAGGCTCATCCGCATTTCACCGCTCTCGATTCGGGATATCTGGATAAGATCCTGCACTAGCAGCTGGAGGCGGTCGGCATTCTGTAGCGTTCGTTCCAGGAACCGGACATTCACCTCTCTGTCATCAAGCCCACCAGAGAGCAACGTCTCAATGTATCCCTTAATCGACGCGATTGGCGTCTTCAGCTCGTGGGAAGTATTTCCTATAAATTCGGTGCGCATCCGTTCCAGTTTCCGCATCTGCCGGATGTCGGATTCGATTGTTTCAGCCATTCGGTTCAGCGCATCGCCGAGTTTACCCATTTCATCCTCGCCGGAGACCCTGGTCCGCGCTGAGTAATCTCCATCGGCAATGGCCTGCGCCGTTCGCGCCATCTTATTCAACGGATTCGTAATCCGGGAAGACATATAAAAGGTCGTGCCACTCACAATAATCAGTATGATAACACCGCCGATGATCAGGAGCATCCGTAAATGCAGGACAGTGCTGTTGACCTCACTAAGCGGCATAGCCAAGCGGACATAGGACACGGGAGTTGCCGGCTCAATTTGATGTATGGCGACGTACAAAAACGGCTCTTGTACTGTAGCACTGGTGCGCCGGCCGGTACCCCAGCCAATCTCACGGGCCTCGCCCACTTCGGGGCGATTAATGTGGTTCTCCACTGTATCCAGAGCGGCATAGTCCACATCTGAGTCCGCCAGAACATCGCCGGTTTCGGACATGAAGGTCACCCGGATTTTCAGTTGTCGGCTGAGCGTCGTCGCGAGGGAATCCAGTGCCAGAGCGAATTCATTCTCCGGCAGGTACTCCAGCATCTGTTCAATAGCGTGTGCTTCCTTGCGGAGATTGTCGGTTAGCAGGTCATACAGATAACTTTTTGTGAGGATAGAGAGTAAGACGGTGAGCAGGATAAGCCCGCCGACTATAATCCCACCAAAAGAGAGGTGGAGTCTGCGTCTAATTCCCATTTTCAATTCGGCGGGTGTTCAGTCGATATCCCACGCCGGCCTTGGTTTCAATATATTGGCCATAATCTTTTAGCTTTTTCCGGACTTTCCCGACATGAACATCCACGGTTCGGTCAATGACAAAAGTATCATTCCCCCACACACTTGACAAGAGTGTTTCCCGGCTGTGGACCACATTGGGACGTTGCGCCAGATATGCAAGCAAATTAAATTCGGTTTTGGTAAAATCTATCTCTTCCCCATCCAATTTCACCGTATAATTCTCGGGATCGATGGCGAGTTTGCCGATGTGGATTATCTCTGGGGTTGGTTCGGATTGTAACTTGCGCAGATGAGCCCGTACCCTGGCAATCAGCGTCATCGGGCTGAACGGCTTGGTAATATAATCGTCACCGCCGATCTCCAGGCCCAGGACTTCGTCGAATTCCGAATCTTTGGCAGTCAGGAAAATAATCGGCGTGTCGATGCCTTTAGCGCGAATGGCCTTGCACACTTCGTATCCGTCCATCTCCGGCATCATCACGTCAAGTATGATAAGATCGGGATTAGTATCCAGGGCATCCATTGCCGCTTTGCCATCCTGCACTGCGATAACGTCAAATCCTTCCTTCTCAAGGTTGTAGGTGAGAATTTCCAGAAAATCTTCCTCGTCGTCGGCAATCAGGATTTGTCTGGCCACAAATAGATCTCCCATTATGAATTCGTCAGACAAGTATAAAGCAGACTGGAAAAAGTCCAAAGTAAAAATTCTGTAAAACATCGGAATTCCAAACGGGGATATTAAAGATTGAATACGGAAATGTTGCAATTGTCACGGGTGAGACCGATTTTTTATTATATTTACATGGCTACATGGCGACTGTTACAGGGACGCATGAATTATTTCGTCAATTGGCGATAGCGAATACACAAACCGGAGAAGCGACGAATGAGATATATACGTTTTATCACTATTCCAACGATGGGTATTGCAACAATAGTTTTAACATTTTTTAGTATTACCGGCGTTGCGTGTGCACAAAATATGACCGAGGAAGATTTGCCGGACTTTAAGGTACGTCCGGGTTACGAAGTCACACTCGCCGTAGATAATCTGGATAATGCCCGATTCCTGGAGATGGGCGACGACGGTACCTTGTATGTCAGCCGACCGCGGCATGAAGATATCGTCGGGCTCACTGACCAGGATGGTGATGGATTCTTCGAATCCCGTACTACTTACGTGGAAAATTATTCCAGAGTGCACGGTTTACACTACAAAGACGGCTGGCTCTGGTTCACCCAGACCGGCGCCGTACACAAAAGCCGCGATACCGATGGAGACGGCGTTTCCAACGAAGTAGAAACGGTGATCCCGGAAGAAAGAATCTACAGCAAAGGAGGCGGACACTGGTGGCGCTCACTCCTAGTGGGGGATGATGGAATATATACCTCAATCGGTGACGGCGGGAATATCAGTATCCAGACGGAGACCGAGCGGCAGAAGATCTGGAAATACTCACTTGATGGGATGGAAAAAGAACTCTTTGTCTCCGGTATCCGAAACACCGAAAAATTGCGGTTTCGCCCTGGTACTGACGAAGTTTGGGGCGCCGATCACGGTAGTGACTGGTACGGGCGGCCCATCGGCGATACTCGTGCCCAACAGCCGATTACGGATCACAATCCACCGGATGAGTTTAACCATTACCGAAAAGGCGAATTCTACGGACATCCGTTTATCGTGGGCAATATTCTGCCGCGCGTCGAATATTACGACCGGGACGATATCATTGATCTCGCGTCGAAAACGGTACCGCCGGAGTGGATGTTCGGAGCTCACGTGGCCACCAACGGCTTCACCTTCGTCAGCCTTGAAAATAACCACTTCCCTCCCGACCATCAGGGTGATGCCTTCGTGGCTCAGCACGGTTCCTGGAACAGCAGTGTCAAGGTTGGATACGCCGTCGTCCGGGTATTGTTTGACGACGTAACCGGCGATCCGTACGGTGAACTGGAAATTGTCCAGACCCTGGCGGATGACGGCGAAACCGTACTGGAGCGCCCGGTTGATTGTGTGGAGGCACCAGACGGTTCAATTCTGTTCAGCGGAGACCACGGCGGACGTGTTTACAGAATCACATATACTGGTCGCTGATGAACAGATATCTTCTACCGTTAGGTTTTCTCGGCATTCTCTTTTTCTTCATCGCCAAAATTCCACCACTCTCAGGTGCCGATTCTGTCGCCGGGAGTAAAACCCTGGACTTCCGCCCTATCTCATACTTTAATAACCAGTGTGCCCGATGCCACGGCCCGGGCGGTTCATTCTATGGTGACCAGTTTGCGGCGGATCTTTCCCCGGCAGAGTTAAAGCATACAGTTGACGAGATGGCAGCCGGTCCAGGAGGAGCGCCGGTACATGGGGATTCTCTGGAGGCACTCTACCAGTATCATCTGGGGCTTAGCAAAGGGAAACCGTTTCTGGTTATAACAGAAGTGTCGGACGGCTCCATAGCTGGGGAGGTAACTGAGGGCACACAGGTTGTACTTACATCGGCTGGAGATACACTACACGCAACTCTGGCAGAAAACACCTGGCGGATTGTAGGCGATTTACAAATTCAACCACACTCGAAATTACTCCTCATCAGCGAGAGTGATACCCTCACCGTTCATCCAACCCGCCAGGCCTATACAACCTTTTCGGAGTGAACAATCGTTTAGGTATTTCCTTTATCGCCAGGTGAGCTGCTTGCCTGCGCAGACGCAGTATCGTCAAATTCCTCAAAGCTATCTTCGGGTAATACAATAGCCAATATGATATAGAGTAACACCGCAACTCCGCCGGTGGCAAAGACGCCAATCACCCATAATAACCGCACAATTGTCGGATCGATTTCCAGGTAGTACGCTAACCCGGAACAGACTCCGGCAAGTTTTCTGTCCCGTTTCGGGCGGACAATTGTTCCGCCGGTAATATTTGATTTAGAACCTTCTTCGCCCACATCGCTGTCGGATACATTCGATGTATTTTTTCGGGACTCCTGACGCCGGAAAAGGATAAGTATTCCGATGAGTATGATAAATATCGGAAAAATGACTCCCCAGCTCACATGCCAGAATCGGGCGGAGAAGAACCGAAAAATATGGAATTGTTGTAACAACACAATTAGGCCAATGCCAATCAGAATAACTCCCCAAACCGTTTGGGTGGTTGAGCGATCCCGTTTCGGAGTGGAAGAGCCGTGGTTTTCCGCTACGGATTCAGGTGGCTCCGGAATAATGATCATTCCGATGATATAGGCAAGAATTCCGCTGCCACCCAATACCGCAAAGAGCACCCACAAAATGCGGATCAATACGGGATCGAGGTTAAAATATTCTCCAACTCCGCCGCAGACACCTGCAATGACCCGGTCAGTTCTGGATTTGTAGAGCCGTTTCATCTGGAATTCTCCTCTGTTGAGTATTTACCGTGTTTCATTGGGACAAACCGAACCATTGTACCAGTTGTTTCTTCAAATGAATGGCCAGTCCGGATTAAAATCACGAGTTCCTGTTGCAATTCACCGACCGGTGCTATTAACCGCCCGCCGTCTGCAAGTTGTTCTTTTAATGCGTCAGGCACCTCAGCCGGTGCTGCTCCTAACATTATAACATCGAACGGCGATTTTTCCGGCCAACCGTTGAAACCGTCGCCACATTTCACCTCCACATTGTCATACCCCAGTGATGTTAACACCCGCTGCGCTCGCTCGGCTAACGGTTTAATCCGCTCAACGCCGTAAACCCTATCACATAGCAGACTTGCAACTGCCGCAGCGTACCCTGATCCTGTACCGATATCAAGCACCCGGTCGGTCTCCTGAATCGAGACCTCCTCCAGCATATGTGCCACCACATACGGCTGACTGATGGTTTGGTCATATCCGATAGGGATCGGATTGTCAGTATATGCCGATTTCCGATATTTCTCCGGGACAAATTCGTGGCGGGGGACCTTCAGAAAGGCATCCAGTACCCGCTTGTCAGCAATATTCCGCCTTTTCAGCTGGACCTTCACCATATTTTCCCGTTCCTGCCGTAGCGACGATGCTGTCATAGACTATAATTTACGGGATTCGACGATAGTGTGAAACGGAATATTTTACAAGGGATACCGGTCGTATAATTTCGGTACACTGTGACGGCTACCAGAGGCTCAATTTTACGAACATCGTCAATATCCGTAAACTCAGGTTTCATGAGTGGATTGATATTCCCGCACTAACTTTTTAGTCCGGTTATCTGCAATTCTGGTCGGTTTGGGCAATTTGTATTTTGTTGTAGTTTGGAGGGTCCAATCCACCGCCGTTTCAAAATCCATCAGGTGTCCCGGGGATACGTATAGCGGTTTCACCCGGGTCCGTGTCCGAACGACGTTTCCGATCTGCGTTTTCTTGTGGAATAACGGAACGTGTGCCCCTTTTTCGATACCAACCTCTTCCGCCTCACCGGTCAGCCGGGACTTGGCGCATCCGATGGCCGGAATATTCCACCGCCATCCCAGGTGTGCAGCCAACCCGCATCGCCGTGGATGGGCTATTCCCGCACCATCAAACATCAATAGATCCGGTTTCTTCTCCAGGCGTTGCCAGACGCTTTCCAGCGCCGGGCCTTCCCGGAACACCAAAAGACCGGGAATATACGGATACGTTATCTCCCGGGAGTCTGTCACCGATTTCAGGTGATGCAGGATTATTCCGGAACTACCGTATTCGACTTCAAACAGCGCTATAACCGCAAACGCCT
This sequence comes from Candidatus Neomarinimicrobiota bacterium, assembly GCA_021734025.1. Classification (NCBI taxonomy): domain Bacteria; kingdom Pseudomonadati; phylum Fidelibacterota; species Fidelibacterota bacterium. Next base: position 104,298 of record JAIPJS010000003.1, on the reverse strand, counting down.
GTTGCCACCGCCGGATATACGAAACATCCGCGCCTGCGATTGTCCGGACCTCTCGATTGTCCCAGTGATGGACGATCAGTTCTTTAATTTCCTGTTGGAGGTGTATGGCATCGGCGGGGCTTAAATCCCAGGGATGATTCCGGTCTACTGTCACGAGATACGGGGGCCTGAACCGTTTTCGTCTTTGAGCTGGTGTTCCCCGGTTCGTATCCGGACAATTTTGCCGTACCGCATGCTGATAGAAATATTCACAACCCGCCGTACAATATCTTTGGACTTGGTGGAAAGTATAATAGTAACGCCACGATCATTGTTGAGCATTTTGATATAGTTGAGAAACAGATCGTATTGATCCTTATCCAGGTGCGTAGAGGGCTCATCCATCAGCAGTACTTCCGGGTAAGGCGCCAGCGTCCGCAAGAGGGCGACAATCTGTTGTTGTCCCCGTGAGAGTTGATTCGCCGGTACGCGTCCCAGATCGCTACAATGGAATTCCGCGAGCAGGTTTTTTACACGCGCCTCAATTTCCTCTTCATCCTTTCGTCGAAAATGGAGCCCCATGGCGATATTGTCCGCCACCGTTCCGGAAAACATCGTGGGCTGCTGTGGCAGATAGCCGAGGCGCCGACGGAGTTGTTTCGGGTGTTTTTTCGCATCGGCCGGAGTTTCAAATACGGTAATCTTTCCTTTTTCCACCGGCTGGAGCAGTGCTAAAATTCTCAGGAGAGTTGTTTTACCCGAGCCGGCCTCACCAATCAGTCCATAGATCGGCCCATCCTGGAAGAAGAGCTGATCGATATCGATAGACAGGCGCTTATGTACCTGGTGATGGATATCGCTAATTTCGATGAGGTTCGGCATCTATAAACGCCTCCGGTAGAATTGCAGAAAATGAATACCGAGATAAATTATTCCGCCGATAAGGAATAACCCCAGCGCAACAGCGAGGTGCGCACTGGCTCCAGACAAATTGAATACCGGCTTCGATGGAAATCCTTGTCCAAACAGGAAACTGAGCACGAGGTAAAACGAACCAATTTCAATAAATATCCGGGCGAAGCCTCCAGAGATGGCGCCGTAAATTGCTGTTCGCTTTTCATTCATCTGGGTAAAGTACATCTGCAATTTCGAGGCACCGAGTGCATAGATTTCCTCGTCAACTCGCTGGTCCCGCTCCAGAAGGATATCGGCAATCAGCCCTGTCATCAATGGGATAATCAGTATTGCACTCCAGAGGATGAGTCCGATTGGGGAAATAAATTCACCGGTTGACTGGTAATACAGAAATATACCGAGGCCGACAGCCGGGACATACATCCAGAGATGAACCAGGAACAGGAGCAGGCGTTTTCCGGGAAAACGCTCAATCCCGATCAGAAGGCCAAATGGAATGCTGACCAGCAGGGCAATCACGATTGCATAGCCTGCAATTTCCACGGCGTTCGCCAGATTCATCCAGACGATCTTTTCGCCGGTAAATAGCTGTATAAATGCTTCCTGAAGCATAACCTCTTATATTCTGTTAGTGAACCTTGTTATCCGAAAAGGTATTTTCAGATAGATGAATTATTATGTTGAAAAGGTTAGGGGTGTCCAGCGATAAAATCAAGAATATTGTATCATGCAGATGAGTGCTGAACCATGGAAATATATTTTTTCCGGAAGTTGAACGAGTGATCCAGGAGAAAGTTTGGGGCCGGAATTATCACAGCCGGGCAGATACGATACGACAAAAATTCCTGAAGACAGTATCACCTGTGGATGTTTCCCGAATGCCCTGCTTAATTTCCTCATATTCCTCTGACGAGAGCTCCCCGGTTTTAACTAATTTCTTCCCATAGATTTGCAGGTAGGCATGCATAATATCTGCGGTAATTTCCGGGTGAAACTGGACGGAGAATGCATTGTTGGAATACGCCAGCGCCTGATATGGGTTATGCGGGTTTTCCGCAAGTATTTCAATACCGAGACCTGGCGGCAGACCGGTCACCACATCTTCGTGGGTTTCCTGCGCCCGGAATTGTACTGGGATATCCTGAAATAATGGATGATCTTCCCCCGCTTTGGTTAACGAAAGCTCAACAGTGCCGATCTCTCTGGTAAGAGCATGCGGCTCCACCCTTGCTCCCGCTGCGGTTGCCAGGATCTGATGTCCAAAACAGACCCCAAGTGTGGGAATATCGGACTCCAGCACCGTGCGTAAATGCTTTTTCAGTGGCTCTACCCATGGTTCGGGATCGGTGACGACCGAAGCAGGTGACCCGGTTACTACAATGCCATCAACCTGATCCAAGGCCGGGTATTCCTCCTTCCGGACATCACAGGTAACAGTCTGAACACCAAATTTAGTGAGTCCTCTGGCGAACCAATCCTCAAAATCGCCGTAGGAATACCGAATTTCCGGATAGGTTGTGCCGGTCAGGTAAATTGCGATTTTCGTCATCTATGATTTATCCTGCATTTGTACTTTTCCATAGTTGCATTGTGGTAGCAATACACATTGTTCACACCCGGGATTCCTGGCAGTGCAGACGGTTCGTCCGTGCCGGATTACATTGAGATGCAATGTCCTGGCTTCTCCGTCCGGCACCAGGTCGTCCATAATCCAAAACGTCTTTGTTGGCGTAGCATTTTTCGGTGATAATCCGAGTCGCCTACAGACACGGTTCACATGGGTATCCACCGGGAAAATATTCTTATGGCAGGAAAAACAGAGCACTATGGAGATTGTCTTGACACCAATCCCCTTTATACCGGTAAACAGGTCAATCATCTTATACGGATCTTCACGGCAAATCCATTCAATATCCAGAGAGTCGTAATTTTCATGTAACCAGTTTAATACTCGTTGAATCCGACGGCTCTTCTGATTTGCCAGCCCTCCACTCCGAATGGCTTCAGCAATCTCCTCTGCTTCGACCGTCCGGACATCTTCCCAGGTATCAAATCGTTCCCGCAGGGATGCATATGCCCGTCGACTATTTACATCGGAAGTATTCTGGGAGAGAATAGTCTTTATCAGGTCATCAAGTGGACCTGGCCGGGACTTTTGCTCCTGTCTTCCGTATTCCTCTGCCAGACGTTCATCCACCCAAGCAACGTTCTGTGCTGTCGGTTCCATAAGATTTCGTAATAAAAAGCGGAGACTCTCCGGTATTGGAGAGCCTCCGCATATATTTAAGGAGTTCTCAGTTTTGGACGGTTAGATAACCGAGTCCAGTTTGGAACTCAATTGCTTCTTTGGTACGGCGCCAACAATCTGCTCGGCCACTTCCCCGTCTTTGAAAATCAGCAACGTCGGAATGCTCCGGATACCGTAATTCATCGCGGTCTGCTGGTTGTTATCCACATCCAGTTTACCGACCTTGGCTTTTCCCTGGTACTCATTTGCGATCTCTTCCACTGCGGGGGCTATCGCCTTACAAGGTGCGCACCAGTCAGCCCAAAAGTCTACCAGTACCGGAACGTCCGACTCCATCACTTCATTCTGAAAATTATCATCCGTTAGTTCAACAGTATTTGCAGCCATAGGATAAATCCTCCTTCGTTACTTGCAATTAATCAGATTTATATTCTTCATAGATGCTATTGACTATCCGCTCTGCCAGTCGATTGTTCAAAGAATAGCAGATCAGATTTCCATTCCGTGAAGTCTCCACCATCCCCAGGTTTCGCAACACTGACAGATGTTGACTGACACAGGATTGGCTCGCGCCGGTAATTTCTTCCAGCGAACTCACACAAACCTCCCGCTCCCGGATGGCGTCAATAATCTTCAGTCTGATTGGGTTTGACAGCGCTTTCAAAATCTCAGACTCTTTTTGATAGTCAATTTGCATCGAATTATATCATTATATTAGAATATTCGCATTTTCTAATGTCGATTAATGTAGAGAATATTCAAATGTACCACAAGGGATAATCCATAAAGCTAGTGTAATAGGTACTTAGTTGAACAAATTGTTGCAGTGAATGCCCTGAGGATTACTCTTGTCCGTTTAACCATTTTTCGGCGGTAGTGATTGCGACGTCAAGGTAATCTTTCAGGGCGTCTTCAGACGTATTGGAAAAATCGAGTGTAATCGCCTTGGTGCCCTGTCCTTCATTATCCGGAAGTGCACGCCAGTTATCGTACATTTTATCCAGGAGGTCCAGCTCCCTATCTGAAAGCTTCCTGCGTTCCCGATCGGCATCGGGGCCTTTCAGATTGAAATTTCCGTGCTCGTGTTCAGCTCGAAGTGAAAATATCGCCACCTCACGCTTCCCGGTGGGTAACTGAAAATGAAGCGCAAGACCGTGCTTTCCCGTGGTCAACCGAAAACTCCCGTATTCCTGCCACTCATTTCCCCATTTCGAGACCGTGTCGTCGAATAATTCAGCAGTCTCGGTGCCGTCCTCATCTAAATCTGGCCTGGCGGTTCTTTCAATTTGCAAGAATTGTTCTGGAGTCATATATGTCTTCCCACATTCTTCATGTTAACCCGATAATAACCAATATGTTTGTTATGTGCGGGGTTGTTTCTTTTCATTCCGCATGAATATACAAACCGAGCAGGAATTTATCATACGTAAATTTCTGCAGTTTTACTCGTTCATATCTCATCTCAAATGTCTACAAGTACAATGAGGGTCTTCCGAAAGACACCTTTGCTCCAAATTTTCCATATCGCTTGATTATTCTCTGTTCCCTTTCAGGTTCCCGGCATTTTATTCATTTTTCCTGAAGCAACCTGAGCAGCCAGCCCGACAGGGTCTATCACCGGGGAATACGGTGGTGCGTAGCTCAAATCCAGTAACGCAATATCCTGGATTCGCATCTGATTGTGTAATGCCACGGCATACGGATCGATACGCTTGGCAGCTGTTTCTCCGCCGGCGATTTGGGCGCCGAGTAATCGGCCTGACTCGCGCTCGATCACCAAATGTATGGTCAGTTCTCCACTGCCCGGGTAGTAACCGGCCCGTTCCCGGCTTTTCACCGTCTGGCTAAAATAGTTAAATCCGGCTTCTTCAGCCTGGGACTCCGTTAATCCGGTTCTGGATACGGTCAGATCAAATACCTTCATTACGGCTGTACCAACTATCCCCGGAAACGCAACAGGTTCACCCAGGAGATGGAGTGCAGCAATCCGCCCATGCTTGTTCGCGGCCGGCCCCAGCGGAACGTATGCAGGCTTTCCACTCACCAGATGGTGCTGCTCCACGCAATCACCGGCCGCGTAGATATCCGGATCGTCGGTTAACAGGTGATCATCCACGGTTATGCCGCCGAATTCTCCGGTTGCCAAACCGGCGCGTTCAGCAAGATCAGCATTGGGCCGGATACCTGTTCCCAGAATAATCATTTCGACAGGAAGGGATTCGTCATTTTCGCCAATATCAATGGTGTTGACGGTTCCGCCTTCGCCCCGGATTGGCTTCACCCTGGTGTTCAGCCGGGTCCGGACCTCATGCCGGTCCAGTTCCGCCATCACTTTCTCCGTGATCGGTTTATCCATAGGATTCAAAACCTGCGGCAGCATTTCGATCAGATATACTTGCAGATCTCTGGACCGGAGCGCTTCGGCCATCTCCAGGCCGATATACCCTCCACCGATAATCGCGGCGGTTTCAGGCTTTTGCTCATCGATGAATGTGTGAATGCGATCGGCGTCGTTCAGGTCCCGGACGGAAAAAATCCCATCAAGATCCAAACCATCGATTGGCGGCTTCACCGGATCGGCGCCAGTGGCAATCATCAGGGTATCGTATTGGAAATTTTCCTTCTCACCGGATTCGACGTGCTGTGCGCGTACGGATTTGTCGTCCCGATGAATGGAGATTGCCTCCCACCCCATCCGGACGTCCACCCCACGTTTTTTGCGGAACTGGTCGGCTGTGACAATCTGTAAGTTTTCCAGTTTCTCAACGTCCCGGGATACATAATAGGGAATCCCACACGCAGCATAGGACACATAGTTGCCACGCTCCAGCACGGTTACTCGCCATTCCGGTTGCTCACGTTTAATTTTACTGGCGAAGCTCATTCCGGCCGCATCGCCGCCAATTACTAAAATTCTCCTACTGTTGTCATGGGCCATTGCGTGCTCCGATCGTTTTTAAATCATTGGAATACCAGGGTTACTACTCGAAGAAGTTGGTCTGAAAATTTCATGCTGAAGTAAACTTACCAACCGATTTCAAATTGTTCAACACAGGGCATACTGGAAATTTCCTCCATAAGTGTTGGCTTTATTACACAACCCGACCTGCGACGTGGTTACAATTAGAATGCATAATTTAGAATGCATAATTCAAATGTGAATCTCATCCAGGGAGGAAACCATGAAACGACTTGCTGTTGTTCTATCACTGGTTTTTGTTGGAATCTTTATTGTTATCAGTGCCCGATCAGAATCACACGAATCGGAGAAAATGAAAAAGGCGCCGTTCGGTACTATGCAGGATGTCCAGATGGCCAAATTGCTCTGGTCTGCCATCGAGGGATATCAGGACACCTGGGTGGAGTATCCTGGTCTCAAAGGATTTCAACCGGGCAACAGTCCTCACGGAAAATTCCTGAAGTACTACCTGAATAAAACGGCCAAAAGCAATACGGACGAATTTCCTTACGGTTCCATTATCATCAAAGAAAACTATATGGCCAAAGATGCGGAAAAACTGGGACCGGTCACGGTGATGGCGCGTCTCAAGGGATATGACAGCGACAATTATGACTGGTATTGGGTTAAATATAATCCGGATGGAACGCTCGATACCAATCCCAAGGGGATGAAACTGGCCGGTGCTGTCGCCAAGGGTATGGATTCGGGATGTATTTCCTGCCATGCCGGGGCCGACGGAGATGACTACGTCTTTGCGAATGATAAATAGGTATGATACTGTATGAAAAGGTTTCCACCTCCCCAGCAGTTTGTGATAATAGCCAACTTTTCCCTGATTTTGACGATCTGTACCTCGAATATGATGGCACAGAACCTGTCAATTGTTCGGGCGATGAGTTCTAAAGACGTCAATAATTATGAACTGCTGGGCGTGGAGATTGTGGAAAACCTGATGATTGTCCCAGGTGGCCTGGGAGGGAGTGTGCAATTTGATATTTCCGACCCGGTATCCCCCGTGCTCCACTCTGCAATGAGAAAAGCGACCTTACTTCGCTGATCGGGCGGTTACTTACTACAATTACAAGGTAGCGGAATCTTCGGACTATTCAAGCGTTCTGTCCAGGTTATATGCTGCGCTGATTAAGGACAAGTGGGTAAACGCCTGAGGGAAATTTCCCAGGGCTTCCCCGCACGGTCCCGTCTCTTCCGCATATAATCCGAGATGGTTGGAATAGCCAAGCATACGCTCAAAAATAAGCCGGGCCTCCTCCAGTCGGTCCTTGTCGGTTTTCCCTGCACGGGTGAGTGCCTCCACCAGCCAGAATGTGCATATATTAAACGTGCCTTCTTCGCCGCGGAGTCCGTCATTGACTTCTTTCACATTATATCGATATACCAGGCTGTTGGATACCAATCCTCCCTTTTCCGGCGGTTTGTTAATGGCGTCCAGTGTCTGCAGCATCCGGGGATCGTTTGGTGAAAGAAAAAACACCAGGGGCATGATCAGGTTAGAGGCATCCAGGGAATTACTTCCGTAGCTCTGGGCAAAAGCTTTTCGCTCCTCATTCCAGCCCTTTGCCATGATGTCTTCATATATTTCATCCCGGACTTTTTCCCATTTATTCCTGTCCGCTGGAAACGACCTTTTGTTGGCCAACCGAAGTGCGCGATCCAGCGCTACCCAGGACATGAGTTTGGAGAAGACGAAGTGTTTTCGTCCACCTCTGGTCTCCCAAATTCCCTCATCTTCCTGTTTCCAGTTATCCGCAATCCAGTTGATCATCTTCCGCAAATGAGTCCAGAGATCATACGATATGGGACTGCCGTATTTATTATAGAGGTAGACGGAGTCCATCAACTCACCATAAATATCCAGCTGGAGCTGATCATAAGCGCCGTTCCCGATGCGGACCGGCGTTGATCCCTGGTATCCTTTGAGATGATCCAGTGTCTCTTCCGTGAGCTGGTGACGCCCGTCGATGCCGTACATGATCTGCAGGGTGCCGTCCGGTTCCAGTTCGTGGCTCCGGCTTTCTATATATTTCATAAAATTGGCCGCCTCCTCAGTAAATCCGATCCGCAACAAACCATAGAGCGTAAATGCCGCATCTCTAATCCAGGTATACCGATAATCCCAGTTACGCTCGCCACCAATTGCTTCTGGCAGACTGGTAGTCGGAGCGGCGACAATCGCACCTGTTGGCTCGTAGGTGAGCAGTTTCAGCGTAAGTGCAGAGCGTTCCACCATCTCCTGCCAGCGCCCTTCATAGGTGGACTGGGCAATCCAGTTTCGCCAGTATTTAACCGTGTCCTGGAATTCAGCATCCGCCTCCTCCCTGGTGAGCGCAAATCCACAGGTGGCATCTGGCTCAATTTCCCGCAGGATGAAGTTAGTTTTTTGTCCTTCCCGGAGCGTAAATTCCGCAACCACCCCGTTTTCGGATTGCTTAATCTCTAGCGGACTTGCAAGCCCTACACTCAAATCGGATGCATGAAACGCAGCTCCGTCCCTGGAGAAGGCGATCTCGTGTGGATCCCTGGCATAATCGAACGCGGGGAAACAGCGCATTTCAAGGTCCATACTCCCACGGACCAACTCCACCCGCCGGATAATACACCGGGCCTGATTGCTGACTCCCTCCTCATTAATCGGCATAAAATCGATTATCTCGGCCACACCATCCGGGGATAAAAAGCGGGTCACCAGTACGTTGGTATCCGGCCAGTAAAGTTGCTTTTGAGTCACCCCGTCCCGGACGGGCGCAATAGAAAAATATCCGCCTTTCTCATCGTCCAGTATCTTCGCGAACAGGCTCGGTGAATCGAAGTCGGGGAAGCAAAACCAATCAATGGAACCGTTCATTCCCACCAGCGCAACCGTTCGGGTATCCCCGATCACGCCATAATTCTCTATGGGCTGATACACCATTTTAATAGCATCCTTTCCTCACGTTAACCATCATTAGACCTCCACAAATATTTTGATTGCGTCATTCGAGGATTCCAATAGCCGGATCATGGTCTCGTACTCCTCCAGCCCTTTCACTGGGTGGGTTAGCAGCTGGTTCAACCATCCCGGAAATTGAGATACGGCGTGCGAAAGGTCTTTCGCGGCCAGCTGAAAATGAGTCAGATTCGAACTGACTGTGCCGAACATCACCTTGTTGCCCAACACAAATTCCAGGTTAATCTTGTCGGACGGGATTTCGGTTTTCCGCTCACCGCCGGTGATGCTGGTGAGGATCAAGACCCCGTTCTTTCCGAGATGTTCGGTTGCCTCAAACGCGACTCCCGAGTTTCCGGTGGCTTCGAAGATGAGATCGTACGGCCCGTACTGTTCTTTTGATTCCCCTAGCGTTTTGTCTTTGACGCTGAAATACCTTCCACCAAGTTGTTCTACCAATTCCCCGTTTTTATATGGCATCTGATCCAACCCGAACGCAACCACGTCAATGTCTCTGAGGCGCAGTATCATAGTGGCGAGCAGGCCGAGTGTACCGGTCCCCATTACGGCAGCGCGTTTCGGCTGCCAGATTTGCATTCTCCGCTGAATTTCGAAGGCCTGCCGGATGCCTTTCACGACGATACTCGTCGGTTCCATCAATACGCCGACATCCCTGCAGGCTCCGGGCACTTTGGCAAGATTGTTCTCCGATTCCACGAAATATTCTGCTAAAAATCCGTGAAGGCGGTTGATCCCTCGTTCATAATATTCCTCATCACTTGACATATCCGATAATCCGATCCGATCGTACAGCGAATCACCAGGACGACGAACGGTGGCTGCAACATAGTCACCTGGTGAGAACCTTTCTACGTTTTCCCCGATTTCTTCGACAACGCCGAACGATTCGTGGCCAATGATCAGGTAGTCGTCCCCTTCGGGCGCCGCCCCGTATTCTGCGTCATTTATCTCCTTGTCCGTGGCGTCCACTCCGACCCGCAACACCCTAACCAATACACCACAGCCGGCTGCAATTTCATTTATCGAAGGCTTTGGAATATCCCGGAGATGTATGGAATTTTTTTCTCCTGGCGCAACAGCGATTGCCTTCATTAGAAGGAGCCTCCTTTCACCAAGTCAGTACTAAAAATTGTATGGGTCTCCTGGCATCATAGCCGGGGTTCGGTGCACGCCTCCAGGCAGGAACGGGGTGTCGTTGAATTCCCCACATTGAAAATTAGTTATCCACCCCATAACGGCGGGATGGTTTTTAAGATGACGGGACACCCGGACTCACTCCGCTGGCTCCAGCAAGATATAATCCAGGTAAGAGACCGAACTCTCCCCGGTGCCGTCGGAGTCATTCATAATTGCAAGCGATGCAATGTCTGGTGGTTTCGCCCCGAACGCCTCCCGATAATCAGCCAGAATGTTGACCCGTTCCGTATGCCACTCGCCTACCCCTGATTCGCCTTCTCTGGTAATGACCATTTGCGCTTTCTCCTGGAACGGGTTCGGAAGGATTCGCTTTTCGTGCTCGGTGTTCGCCCAGATATAGCTGAGGGCACTATGCGGCGGGTATTTCCCGAAGACAGATCTCGCCACACTGTATTTTGTCCTCTCCCACAGTGATGCCTTGCTGGGATCGTACTTAAAATTCACATAAATTCTCAGAGCGTAGTCGTCACCGGCCTTAGTTATTTCATCCCCTTTTTCATAGATATTTTCGACCTTCCACTTCCACTCCAGTACCGGGAAAGAATCCACCTCAAACGTTTTCCGGAGCAGCAGCAATGATGCCGAATTGTCGCTGGATGTCTTAAGAACGGTATCTTTACCCATCACGGTGATCTCGTATTGAGTCGCCCGATCAACATTTGGAAATTTGTAATGCTTCCAGTGCTCCAGGGAGTGAAAATCATCTCTGTAATCAGTTATTTGCCCGGGAAGCCCATCTGGGAGACAGGTTACGAGAAGTAAAACTGACAAAATATAGGTAGGTAGCAATCTCATTATATCACATAATTTCCCCATTTGGCTCTAGAAGCTAATAAGCAGGTTTCACTTATGAAAACAAATCGGGCAACTACAATCGTCCCTGACTTATTGGTCATACCCAAATCTGTTATGGGGTGGAAACGAAAAATGTTACACTAATACCGGAATACACAAATACATAATCACTATTTTCTCAATATTTGCCCGTGGAATTGTATGCATCGTTCCCCTCTTCGAAAAAATCAATGTTTATCTGCAGATATTTCTCCACGTTGTATTCTTCATGGGACGCGCCCTCCGCACGGATAGCATCCACCGGGCACTCCGGCTCACACGCCGCACAGTCAATGCATTCATCGGGATGAATATACAGCTGAATGCCTTGCAATTTTTCCACTTGCTCGCCGACCGGTGTTCCCGACTCTATCTGCTTTTCGTGTATTTCATCGATTGGAATCGGCGCATAAATGCAGTCTACCGGACAAACCTCCACGCAGGAGGTGTCACATACCGCCACGCACGGCGAGCCAATTACGTAGGTCATCAGTCTATCTCCGGCCAGTATTATTGTTGGTCTTCACGTCAAAGAGAATGTAAGGAAATTCGCCGGAGATGTCATCCTCAGGGTACATTATGCCACGGATCGTGATAACGGGCATGACCTGGGTGAAGTGCTGAACTATTATCCAGTGCATGTTGTCCTTGGAGTCTCTAAATTTTTATTTTGATGGTTTTAATAGTTACGGGCTTTTAATAATAAACACGACGAGGTTTTCATTTCTATGGATCCGGATACAGGTAGCAACACGTTATCAACCAGAGCAATGCGCCAACTCATTTCATCAGACGATACCTGGATTATTGACGTCCGTCCGATTGACGCATACAACGGATGGCAACTTGAAGATGAGTTCCGCGGCGGACATATTTCTGGTGCAAAGAGCCTCCCTGCTAAGTGGACGACCTATCTCGACTGGATCGAAATCGTCCGGTCAAAGGGTATTGAAACCGGTGATCCAATCGTACTCTATGGTTATGATATAGAAGAGATACTTCGCGTTCGGGAGTCATTTGAGAAGGCAGGGTACTCGGATATACAAATCTACTCGGATTTTACTGACGAATGGGCCGCGGATCCCGAATTGCCGATGGAACGGCTGGAAAAGTATCAACAGTTGGTCCCGGCTCCATGGATTAAATCGTTGCTGGACGGGGGGACGCCTCAACATCATGCAAAAGAAAACTTTGTGGTTTGCCATGCCCATTATCGCAATCCGGAGGATTACGAAAAGGGACATATTCCGGGCGCAATACCACTTAATACATTGACGCTGGAGTCACCGGAAACCTGGAACAGGCGTTCTCCTGCGGAACTCAGGGACACACTTGAAAGCCTCGGTATCACCCATGACACCACCGTTGTCCTGTACGGCCGGTTTTCGTATCCGAAAAACGATGACGCGTTTCCGGGAAGCAGCGCCGGTCACCTTGGAGCCATCCGATGCGCCTTTATCATGATGTACGCCGGTGTGGAGGACGTACGAGTATTGAATGGAGGCATTCAGGCGTGGGAAGATGCCGGATACACACTCACTATAGAGGAGACGGTCCCTCAGCCTATTGATGATTTTGGCCCAGAAATTCCGGCGCATCCCGGGATAGCGACAGACCTTCCAGGAGCAAAGGCACTGTTAAGTGCTGAGGACGGTGCTCTGGTCAGCGTGCGAAGCTGGAAGGAATTTATCGGCGAGGTGAGCGGCTATAATTATATAGAGAAAACGGGGCGCATTCCCGGCGCCGTATTCGCTGACTGCGGGACCGACGCCTATCACATGGAAAATTACCGGAATCCTGATCATACCACCCGGGAATATCACGAAATCGAAGCATTATGGCAGGAGGCCGGGATTACGCCGGACAAGCGGCTCGCTTTTTACTGTGGGACCGGTTGGCGTGGCAGCGAGGCGTTTTTTAATGCCTGGCTTATGGGGTGGCCGCACATTTCAGTGTACGACGGGGGCTGGTTCGAATGGAGTGGGAATCCGGAGAATCCCATAGCGACGGGTCAGCCAGAATAACTACTCCCGTGATTTTGTCGCACGGGTAACATAATCTTCTGCTCTTAGTTTCATCTCTCTCACCATAGCCTGCAAACCATTGGAACGGGTTGGCGACAGGTGCTTTTGCAGCCCGACTTCCTCGATAAAGTATAATTCTGCATTCGCTACATCCACAGGCGGTGCCCCGGAAAATACTTTGATCAACAGTCCGGCAATCCCTTTGATAATGGCAGAATCACTCTCCACCTGAAAAAATATTCTCTCATCCTCTACATAGCTATGCAGCCAAACAGAGGATTGGCATCCTTTAATCTTGTTCTCCTCTGTCATGTGCTTGTCTCCGAACGCAGGCAATTGGTGTCCCAGATTGATGAGATATTCGTATTTTTGCATTCCGTCTGCGCCCATCTCCTCAAATTCGCTGATAACCTCATCCTGTCTTTCGTTCACGGTCATACTTTGTAAATCCGACATGCAACCGATCCCTATCTCTTTGTGTAAAATTCCGGACTGCCTTAATCAGGTAATCACCATACTATGGTTAAAATATAATACGATTCCCAGAAAACAGATGAAATAGATCTATTCGGATTCCGGACGGATAATCTTGGTTTCAGGATAGAAATTGTGCCAGCCATCCAAGTATGCCTGAGTTACGTTAAATCTTTGCAGATCAAGTGGTAGAGATTCTGAGTTGCCGGAAATCAGGTTTATCGAAGTGCTATCATCAGTTACGATCATATGCGAATTTACTTTTTAAATTGAGAATGGCCCTGCCCTGTCGTGGTTCTTTTGTGTCCGAAAATTCCGAGCTTTTCCGCACACATATTCCGGCTCTGGTATAGCCTGTATCGCATCCTTCGGAAGCATGCCCCTGAAAGGCGAATCATCAATCACCTGGGTATTCCCACCCACAGTCAATAAAAGAAAACTCATAATAAATAAGAACAGGTCTAATGTTTTGTTGGATGCCGGCTTCGTTAATTATCAGGGGAAAATGAACCCGAATGCTTATTCACTAAATACATAATTGACGGTAGTCGCTGGGGAAAATTGTGGACAGAAATATTTTTTTCAATAAGCGACGGCGGGATCCCGATATCGGCAAGATACAATTCACCGAGATATGAAGTTGCCGCCGGTTTCCGGAATCCCTGCTTGGGTAATGCCAAGGTCACCGTGGCGCATGCCAGTATTGTCGGAAATGCCGGTTCGCCGGTATCGGGATGTAATCCGCTGGGCATATCAACGCTGATGGTTGGGACTTCCGCATTATTCGCGATTGTAATCAGTGTCGAAATCGGCTCCCGGGGGACTCCCCGGATGTTATATCCCAGCAGCCCGTCGATGATGATGTCACACTTGGGCATGGGCGGCAGATTATCTGCATGCACCTTGCTCATATCATGCACTGGCGTTCCGGGATGCAGAGATTGCAGGATATGGAGTTGAGTTGCCGGTACCTCCCCAATTTCCTGTACCGGCGTCGTGAGTATAACCTGTAATTCTGCACCACGGTTTGCCAGCTGGCGGGCAGCCGATAATGCGCCCCCGCCGTTGTTCCCCTTTCCGACAAGGACGGCTACCTTCGGATGGTCTTCAGAGGTATAGTTTTCAGCAATTTCTGCGACAGCCTCCCCCGCCCGCTCCATCATCTGGTAAATCGATACCTGCGATACATCAAACATCGCCCGATCGATCTTAGTCATTTCTTTAGCGGATACCGCCGGATATGCCGTACTGTCTTCTGCCGGATAGGAAAAAGTGTACATGCTTTATAGGTTGAAACAGTGTTGGATCAGTTGAAGCAATGAATTATTCAGGGATTTCCTCATGTAGTCAGATAATACGTCAATTTATTTGGCCTTTATGTAAAGCGACTTACATTTTTTCCAATGAATATATGGGGTAGTATCCCGTATTGCAGATTGACCAGGGAAGCTATACTTTTATGCTTCATTGTTTTCAACTGCCCATGATTTATCGGAGTTCCGTTATGGACAAGATGTGGTACCTCAAACAGATCGATATTTTCCAGGACTTGAAAGAACCCCAGCTGCAGAAGGTGGAAAAATTTGCCATTCACAAGTTTCTTAAGAAAAAAGAATTAGTCTATCTTCCTGGCGATCGCAGTGACAAGGTCTATCTTCTGAAAGAAGGGCGGGTCAAGGTCTCCCGACTTTCCGAGGATGGCAAGGAGATGACCATGGTGATTCTGGAACCGGGTGAAATTTTTGGGGAAAGCGCTCTGTACAGTGACAGCAAAACCCGCTCAACCATGGCAGAAGCGCTGGACGATGCCCTGGTTTGTACCGTCTACCGGCGGGATTTTGAAGATATGCTGAAAAACCAGCCGGAGCTGTCACTAAAGTTGACCAAAGAGATCGGTAAACGCCGCCGGGAAATCGAAAGCCGGCTGGAAGATATGGTATTTCGCAGCGTTCCCGGACGACTCGCTCACCTGCTGTTAAATCTTGCAGAAAAATATGGTGTGGAAAAACCTGAGGGACTGCTGCTCGATGTTCCTCTGACGCACCTGGAGATTGCGAATCTAATCGGCTCCACCAGGGAGACGACCACCACCGAGTTAAACAATTTAAAACGCGAGGGGCTCATCGCGGTGAAAAAGCGGGATATTTACCTGACCGATGTTGAAGGATTGGAAGATCTGGCGGAGGTATATGAGTAGTTAGGATAGTGTTCGTGTATTAAAGTGGAATTGTCCACGGTTCCCACCGTCACGTAAAGCGATCGGTATCGGCGGCTTTTCCTCATACCTTATACCCTATACCCTTATACCTGCTTTTCTCTTCCCGATTTCACTCCAATAAATTATTTCGTATTATTAAGGAAAATGAATCCAGACAGGAGTCTCCGATATGCTTAAACCCAGATTACCGAAATTTGGTCGCGCAAAACAGCCTGGTACCGCTCCAGGCACCTTGGTCCATTCCGGCGAACGGCGAACGGAAGATGTGCAAATCACTGTTATCGATTATGACGGACAGGGTCTCGCCGAACGCACCATAGAAGATATCAACGAATGCGCCCCGTATAAAGATACCGGATCGGTCACCTGGATTAACATCGATGGGCTCCATGAGGTTGACATGTTAGAGACACTGGGTGAGCAATATGACATCCATCCTCTGGTGCTTGAGGATATCCTTAGTACCCGTCAGCGGCCCAAGGTTGAGGATTACGATGATTATGTCTACATCGTCCTTCGTATGCTGACCACCGATGAAAATGACATAAAGATAGAAGATGAACAGTTCAGCATGATACTTGGGGGTGATTTTCTCATCACCTTCCAGGAGAAGCCCGGCGACGTGTTTGATCCAGTCAGAGAACGGTTGCGAAACTCCAAGCGACAGATCCGTAGTCTCGGGGCCGATTATCTGGCATATGCCCTGATCGACGCCATTGTGGATCACTATTTCGTTGCGCTGGAAGGCATTGGCGAAACTATCGTCGATATCGAGGGAGAACTGATGGAGGAATCGGAACAGGAGGATCTGGAATCCATCCACGGGCTCAAGCGGGAGATGATATTATTTCGGAAATCAGTCTGGCCGCTTCGGGAGGTCATCGCCCAGATTAATCGCGGAGAATCTTCCCTGTTTCAGAAGAAAACCCTGGTGTATCTCAGAGATGTCTACGATCACACCATCCAGGTGATGGACACCATTGAGTCCTATCGTGATATGCTCTCCAGCCTGCTTGATCTCTACCTCTCCACACTGAGTAACCGTATGAACGACGTGATGAAGGTACTCACCATCATCGCGACAATTTTTATTCCGCTGACGTTTATTGCCGGCATTTACGGAATGAACTTCAACTACATGCCGGAACTCCAGTGGAAATGGGGCTACCCCACCGTTTGGGGATTTATGATAATCATCGGGGCAGGTATGGTGTTTTACTTCAAAAAGAAGAAGTGGTTCTGATCTGCATTCTTCGTAGTGTATCACCCCGCAACTAGGTTGCGGGGTTCAGGTTCGGAATCTCATCCCAAGGCGCTAACGTAGTTGCAAGCCATTCTTTCCTTGCACATCCTTTTCTTAGAGCCGAAATTTTAATCCATTCAAATTAAGAATTTCCATTCTTACTTAAAAATTTACTTCAACCGGGTAAGCCTATGTCCCTGGAAATCAGGAAGGTTGAAACCAAACAAATGAACCAGGTGTTTTACACTCTTCCCCGGAAGATTTATGCCGGAGACGATTCCTGGGTCCAGCCGCTCCACAGCGATATAGAGTCGGTTTTCGACTCTGAGAAAAATGCCTTCTACCAGAAGGGCGAGACCGTGCGGTACGTTGCATTCCTGGATGATGAGCCGGTCGGACGCATCGCCGGTATGGTCAACCGTGCCAAAGATTACCAGCAAAAGCCATCTCTGGGCGGCTTTGGTTTTTTTGAATCTATCGACGATGATTCTGTTGCCTCCGCCCTGTTCGATGCTGTCGCAGGATGGTTACAGGCAAGAGATTTAGATGGCATGCGCGGCCCCATCAACTTTGGTGAAACTGATCGCTGGTGGGGGTTACTCATCGAAAATTTCGAAACCGTCCCGGCGTACGGCATGAACTACAATCCTTCGTATTACGTGGATCTGCTGAGACGGTACGGTTTCACCAAGCGGCACGGGCAGCTCTCATATGTCATCGGCCTGGAGAAGCCGCTGCCGGAGCGCCTGGTCAAAATAGCCGGGCGAGTATTAGGACGGACGAATATCGAAATCCGGATGATAAATACGAATCGGCTGGAATCCGAAGCGGAGACCATCCGCCACATTTATAACACAGCCTGGCAGGAGATGGATATCGATAACTTTTTCGACACCTTTACCCCGCTGACCAAAGAGACCGTACAGCAGATGATTCAGGAGCTCAAGCCCATTCTCCTTCCCGAAGGTGCCTGGCTGGCGTTCGTAAACGGCGAACCCGCTTCCTTCGTCCTGACAATCCCCGATATCAACCAGGCTTTGCGGTATCTGAACGGGAAACTGAACCTGCTTACGCTCCCACGCTTTCTCTGGCATAAGCGGAAAATTGACCGGCTCCGGGTACTGGCATACGGTACTATTAAAAAGTACCGACGTCTCGGCCTTGAAGCAGGTATGTTTGTAAAGGGTATCCGCCATTTCCGGGATCAGCATCCACGGTTCACCGAAGTACTCGCCGCCTGGACCGGCGAAGAGAACTGGCTGATGCAACGCAGCATTGAAGCGGTCGGCGGGGTGGTGTACCGGAGGCACAGCACTTTTCAAAAACTTTTCGACGGAAATTAGGGTTATATGGGGCATAGGAAGCTTACAATTTGGAAAAAACTCGGTTACGGCATCGGCGACATCTCTCAAACGACCGGGTTCACGATCGTCAGTTTCTTTTTTCTTTTTTACCTGACCGATGTAGTGGGCATCGATCCGCGGCTGGCGGGATACGTGCTGCTGTTCGGCAAAGTCTGGGACGCCATTACCGATCCCGCTATGGGCATCATCAGCGACCGGACTGCCAGTAATTTCGGGAGAAGGCGCTTGTATATGATGTGGGGCGCATTACCGTACGCCATCACGTTCATTCTTCTTTGGATAAAACCGGCATTTATCACTGGCGGTCTGGAGTTTATTTATTACACAGCCATCTTTCTCCTCCACAGTACGGCCCTGACCGTTGTCATTGTCCCGTACAATGCGCTCTCGGCAGAGCTGACACAGGATTACGACGAGCGGACCAGCCTTTTCAGTTACCGTATGGTTTTCTCTATACTGTTTGGGCTAGTGGCTGCGGCGCTCCCGCCTCTGGTCAAAGACAGCCAGCCGGATCGCCTCACCGGTTATATGCTTATGGGGCTGACCTTCTCTGCCCTCATTTTTATTCCAATGATGGTAACCGCGTTTACCACCCGGGAAAAATTCAAAGCCGCTCCAAACCGGATTCGTTCGTTCCGGGAGACGGTTTCTACGCTCTGGAAAAATGTCGCGTTTCGAATCGCTGCTCTGGTGTTTTTATTCAGTTGGATGGTGCTTGATGTAGTCGCTGCATCCATGGAATATTATGTGACCTATGTGGCACAACTCAAACCGATGTTTCCCGCTATCCTCGGCGCATTGTTTATCTCTTCGGCACTCTGCATACCATTGATTCTCTGGCTCTCGAACACGTTCGGCAAGCCGATGACTTATATTATCGCCATCGCCTTCTGGATGTCCAACCTCGTTTTGCTCTTTTTCATTCCATCGAAATCTCCCGGACCACTGTTTACCGTGGCCATATTAAGTGGAGTTGGTGTTGCCGCCATTCACGTGATCCCGATGGCCCTTGCCGCAGACGTAGTGGAAGTTGACGAACTAATTACCGGTGAACGGCGAGAGGGTATCTATTTTGGCATACTCACCTTTATGCGCAAGGTCGCCACCGGAGTTGGCCTCTTTTTCCTTGGAAATATCCTGGCCTATTCCGGATATGTGGCGAATGCAGAGCAACCAGACTCCGCGCTTACGGCCATACGAATTGGCGTTTCATTTATTCCGATGTTCCTCCTGGCTGTAGCCGTATGGATTGTATCCCAATATCCCCTCACCCAGGAAGAGCACACCGCGATGGTCGAGGAGCTGGAGGCCGGCCGGGAAAGTTCAATTTACGTATAGATAATCGTTGATCTGTGGATGGCCATCGCAAGCGACATCAACTGAAATTTCGATAAAATAGAGATCAGCGATCGATATACCGGTGCAATAATATCTCTGATTAGTGGGAATTCCGGAAAAAAATAGATTGTGATATCAGATGGTACAAAAGACAGAAGTTAATTTTCAGTCGGGATGTCCCGGCTCCAGGATGAAAGATAATCGCTGCTGAAATTCAGTGTGGTAATCGTACCGTTATTTTTATAGATCCATTTTTCGCTGGAATCCACGTCCCGCCCTTTTTCAACCCGGTCGGGTTTCCCCAGACTTGCAAGTACCTGTTCTTTGTTCATCCCGATGCGGAACGAACCACTTTGAATGGCGGACTTAATAACATTCGGCAGATCGGGATTGGTCTCCAGGTACTCTCTCCGGCGCTCCAGCTCCACGCTGGCATCCGCCACGGGTTCAGTACTCAGGTAGGTTTTGTAAACCCAGCCGGTGTCATTACCTGCGGCGACCCTTGCCCATTCGGAGTTTTCATCTAAGACGTCGACCTTTTGCCCTTGTTCTAGCTGGGCCACGACTTCTGCGTCCAGCGATGAGTTAGTCCGCATGTTCAGGACTGCGGCTGAAATCCAGGCTGCATATTCCGTCCGAAGATACTGTTCGGCAACCCAGCCGTCATATTCATCCGTGACAACAAATGCCCATCCCTCCTGTCTGTTCAGCACTATAACCCGTTGGTTGTATACCAGTTTAAACACGACGTCAGCATTAGAATCGGGACTTTCACGCAGATTCAGAATAGAGACATTTACCCAGGCCGTCTGTCCCATGTTCAGGTAATCCTGTGCAACCCATCCTTCCGTCCCCCGGGATCGTACCCGAGCCCAGTTGCCCTGCGTCCTGAGGACATCCACCACGGTTCCTTCGGAGAATGAACCAATGGCATTGGCATTTAGGGATGGTTCGGCGCGTACATTGAGGTTAGAGGCTTCCACCCAAGCCATCCCAGCCGTTAGTAATTTTTGGGAAGTTTGGGATTCCTGGGCAGCGATTGTACTCATGAGTGCCACCAGAAAAATCAACAGTGATGTGGCTATCCGATTATAGTTGGTCATTCGTTAACTCGATTGTCCAATACAGGTTGAATGCAAATTATAACACCATAAAATTTGACAAATCATGCTGAGCAGTATTATAGAAAAGAACAATCTCAAAAAAAAGTTAAATTATCACGGAATCCCCGGTCAATCAGGGGAAAGCGGGGTTTCTTTCGTGCTTTAACTTAACCGGCCTTTACTCTGCACGACGAATTCTGACAGATGGTGTTTCATTTAAAATGGTAACATCAACCTGCCAGGGCTGGCAACAGATTCGGCAATCCTCATAATATGTTTGGCGTTTCCCGCCGGAATAGTCTATAAACAATTCATTAGACTCCCCGCAGTACGGACACATTATTTCCACATACTCTTCCATTCCTATTTCCCCAGGCGATGCGAAAGATGTCGGACCCGTTCATCCGGCGATGGATGGCTGGCAAAATACGAAAGAGCGGTCCCCGATTCTCCTCTAAGAGCCTGGAATCGGTGCAGCATATCAATTGCCGCCTGCACATCATACCCGGCGGCAGCCATCAGTCTGACGGCAAACCAGTCCGCTTCCAGCTCCTGCTCTTGCGAATAGTCACTTCGAAGCAGCGCCCCGATGGCTTTTTGCGTTAATCCACCCGCCGGTGTTGTGGCTCCCATAATCTTTTTCAAAAATCCCATGGATGTGTTCGCCAGCAGCTTATCAAAGGGATGCCCACGAATGACATGGCCAACCTCGTGGCCCATCACAAAGGCCACTTCATGATTCGAGATGCCTGGCAATTCCAGTAGTCCGCTGGTGAAATAAATGAATCCGCCCGGCAGGGCAAAAGCATTCACCTCTTTGGATTCAGTAATCCGAAACCGAAATGTTCGGTCTGGCGCAGTGACGCATGCCGTCAGCTCCTTCCCTATACCATTTACCTCCCCTTCGAGCGTGGAGTCCCGGATAAGCGCTTCCTGTGATTCCAAATCTTTGGCAAGCGCCTTCCCGAGATCGTTCTCCGCTGCCACTCCCTCTTCTTCTGAGCCGAAAACGGATTGGAATATCCATTTGCCTTTTACGTAGGTTCGGCCAGCTTTCCGTCCCAAATATGTAAACAGTTTATCCATGAAATCACATCTTCCAGTCATAGATTAAGCACTGCCCGGTAAAATAGGAACAGCAGGATTGGAACACTAAACTTTGTTAACCAATAATTTCCCTCGGGATAATGGGATATTGCCTGAGCTGGCTATCGACTCTTTTCGGGTGGTCAATAATTTTACCGAGATGCTCCCAGAATTTGGTCCCGTGGTTTTTTACCTCGGTGTGTACCAGCTCATGGGTCAACACATAGTCACAAAATTCATCAGGCAAAAGCACTAGCTGGATGTTCAGGCTGATATTGTTCTGTGAAGAGCAGCTCCCCCATCGGGTTTTTTGATGGCGAAGTGTCATAGCATTATAGGGAAGCATATGCCGCTGTGACAGGTCATCAAGGCGCTGCCGAAGCTCTTTTTTCACACTGGATGGTTCCAAATCCCGTAAGGCGTCCACCATCCACTGATGTTGTGCTTCCGTCTCCCGCATCTGATCCGTCCGACGCGCCAACCACCGCTGTTTGGATAGGACAAACTTCCTCGCTGTGTGAAGCGGTACCCCTGGAGGAACAGCTACCCGGATTCCGGCAAACGGCCGCAGGGAGATGTTCAGTCTCTGCGCTCGCTTGCTCCGTTCAAATCGGACGGGACCGATTTGGTCAATGTGGATGGTTCGTTCCAGAGTCACGATCGATGAGTCCGTGGAAAAATGAATTCAGAGATAATGTGATTAGAACCTGATGATTCCGTCTTTGAAGGTCGGCGCGTGCCCCAGGAAATAGCAGTTCGGGAATCGCGGAGTCCGGTAGAGTTCCAGACCGTCCGCAGCCTTGTACCGACGAAATTCGTAATTCCCACGTGGTCGCTGTAGCCCCCAGGTAAGCCGGTTCGCGCCATGATAAATATTAAAATCGCCTTTATTCTCCAGAAAGTTAATCGCCCGGATCCAGATATCCGCACCGACAGATTCATCTCTGGGAACTACCAACGTAACCAGCGGAATACTTTTGTCGGCAGACTGATCCGCAAACTGGTCGGTGATAATTATGGCGTGCTCCGGATCGACATCCAGTTGCTGAGAGACATCCGTATAGAGTTTACCCAGCACGGCATTGTGCATATCGGGTGTCACCAGCCGCGATACCTCGCTAATTCCGAAATTATTGTGGCGGTAGAACCCGGGATAATCTGCATGTTCGGTGAGTTTCCCGGTATTTGGGACCCAGTTGGAGCAGGCCGGTACGGTATAGACCGCATCCAGTCCGTGTAACAGATCTTTATCCAGCCGTTTGAGCTTTTCCTCCAGAGAAATAGAGGCGGAGGTTACCACAAGCGAATACGAATGCCCGGTGGTCACATAATTGCTCGTGCGATAGTGGTCGATAAACTCATTAAATTTTTCCCGGATGGAACCCGTATCAATGGTGTCGTCCCAATCCAGAAAAATAGTTGTCTTCCGCGAGGCATACTTGTTCCGGTGCTGGGGTGGTTTATAGATCTTGTATTCCCCGGTGATATTAAAATCTTCTTCGGCCATCCGGTTAATCTCATCCTCATCATGGCCTAACGAGGCTTGCAGGATGAAATAGTAAAAAAATGACTGTGACAGGAACTGTTCCAGATAGAGATACCTGGCATCCATGAGCAGTTGATCCGGCGAATCTTCCATGATCTCGATGATCTCTTCCCGGATATGTTCAGGGAGGATATTCACCGAAATTTCATCCGGATGGAGATCCGGAAGCAGTTCTTTCGCCCAGCCAAGGGCCTTCGACAACGGGAGTGTTAAAATCCGTTCGCCGGCCGGGGGTGCCTCTCTGTTCACCCGGTAAAAGAAATTTGCGTATGAACGGACTAGCTCGGTAATATTATCCATAACAGTACAAATATACGACGCTCTTATTCCGTTACGAAGCGGAAATCGATGGGATACCGCTTCTTTTTAAGGAATTTCATCATTGACAAGAAGTTATTGAATAAACGATTTGCAGATTGACTGATTATCGAAACGACTCAAACCATAATGCAATGTCATAATACACATGTTCTGCTGCAGCCTGATGTCCTAATCCCTCGTAGGTGGTGATATCGATCGTGGCACTTGTTTTTGCTGACAACGAGTCATACGCACGCAGCGAATTTTGAACAGTTACCACGTTATCGGCGTTCCCGTGAAACAGGTGTATCGGGGTTTGCGGTGACCAGTCTAACAAGGTATTTTCCGCAAATGCGGATTCAACTTCAGGGAAATCGCCGGCCCGGTAGCCCTCGACAAATTGGTGGCGGATTAAACCTCCAATCGAATCCGGCAGAATGTTACGCAGATCATTTCCGGATTTACTGCCATCGAAGAGGGTGGGCATTTGATCGGCAAATGCTGCCACAAAGATCTCATCCAATAAATTCCAGTTATAAATTTCATCATAGGCGGTGAGGAGAAACCCGGCGAGCACTGGTTCGGGATAATCCATTCCATTGATGACATCAACCACAAAACCGCTTAAATCAAACGGCCCGGCAGCGGGGGCTACTGCGGTCAGCGGAAGTTCAGTATTGTATTCTGCTTCAATTAGTCTCTGTGCAGCCATAGTAACATAGCCACCTTCCGAATATCCACCCAGGAATATTTGATCGTTCAAATTAACGTTATTCTCTGCGCACCACGATTTCACTGCCTGGAGCATATCGATAACTACATTGGCATTCCCCTTTGCATGGACGTACGGGTGCATCATATCAGAGATGCCGTAGCCCAGGTAGTCAGGAAGAATCGTAACATAATTCGATGACGCGAACGCCACTCCGAGCATCCCTTCGGCCGCCATGAATGCCCCTTCCGAAGCCACACTGGTCTGCTCAAAAACGGTCCCGTGCTGGATACTCAGCATTGGCGATGTATTGGCTTCCGCTGGTAACATTAACGCGCCTGATGCCTCCACAATGTCACCAGCGAGGTCGACGGTATAATACACAATGCGATATACGGAAACGTCCGATGTGAATTCCAGTGGCGATTCGTAGTCGTTCTGCTCCACTGCATTTCTTATTGTCTCCGCACTATACTGTTCCAGTTGCACAACTTCCTTGTATGCGCCACGCTCAACGAGGTTTTTTTCCGGATCTGTCGGTGAATCGGAGCACGCCAGTACTAGCAAAAAAGAGAAGAATGCAATAACTGATTTATAGAAAAACTTCATCTGCCTCTTCCAGTCGGATAATTTGGGTTTCCGTAGATTTAAAGTATGCAGGAATCAAATTCCCGGAACCAATGGAATCTGAGCGCCCTTTTTCTATTTTTAGCCCTGCAATCAAGAAGTTAAATATAGTCGACAGATAAATGAAGTCATACCATGTCTTCGAATTGACTTTTCTATCATATTGCGGATCTAAAGTATTGACAATTCATCAAACATGCATTACCATGCACACATAATGAATGAGATTATCACCAAAGAACAGGTTGCCGGGGAATTAGTCGAATTTCTGGACTCGGCGTTCTTTAAATCTCTAGCCGAACCGGTCCGGATCGAACTATTAAAGGTATTGTTGTTACAGGGCCGATCAGATATCGGCACCATCGCCAATTATATGCCCCAGGACAGATCTGTCATATCCAGGCATCTCTCACTGTTGGAATCGACCGGCATTGTCAGGTCGGAGAAAGAGGGGCGCCACGTCTACTATCGCGTCGATGCAAAATCGTTTTCCGGGAAGATGAAAGAAATCGCACAAAAGCTGCAAACTTGCGTCCGGGTCTGCTATCCGAACTGCTGCTGATTACCCGATTTTTTTAACTATATGCATGCATATATGCGCACACAAACAAAAAAGGAGTCAACCATGCCATCAAATGCAGAACTGAAAGAGCAAGTGAAACAAGCCTATGGAGAGAGAGCCGATCAAGCGGGGGGATGCTGTTGTTCATCACAGTCCTCAGACTCCGGAAACTGCGAGACGCTTGCGGAGGACTATTCCCAAATGAACGGATACGTTGAAGATGCCGACCTCAGCCTGGGATGCGGGATTCCGACCAACCATATTGACCTGAAGCCGGGTACAACTGTCCTTGATCTCGGATCGGGAGCCGGAAACGATGTGTTCGTCGCCCGATCAATTATTGGCGACTCCGGTACAGTCATCGGGGTGGATATGACGGAAAAGATGATCAATTTAGCCGAGCGGAACCAGGCCAAACTTGGATTCCAAAACGTAGAATTTCGGCTTGGCGATATCGAGGATCTGCCGGTTGAAACCACTTCTGTAGATACGGTACTCAGCAATTGTGTTTTGAATTTAGTCCCGGACAAACAGGCTGCATTTCGTGAAATCTACAGGGTACTGAAACCTGGTGGGACGTTTTGTGTCTCCGATATCGTCACCCGCGGACAGTTGTCCCCACGCTTCATGGAAATGGTCGAGCTTTACACCGGGTGTATTGCCGGAGCCGTTCAGTTGGAGGAGTATCTGGAGATAATTAAGACGGCCGGATTTCCCGAACCGGAAGTGAAAGAAAAACGCTCAGTTCCCATTCCCGAAGATCTGCTGGAAAAATACAGGGATGATCCGGAGGTACAAAAATTCCTGAAATCGGATGCTGAAGTACTGAGTGTGACCGTTACCGGAACAAAGCCCATAATGAGATAGGTTAAGAGAAATTTGTTAAAAGGGTATATATAGGTGGCCAAAATCGTACTCTGCATCTCTTAGCGAATGATAGTATTATCTTCTTATTGCGGACTGTGTATTGCGTGTTTTACGTCGTAAAATTCCATCACGCGATACGCAGTCCAATAGCCCCATCTCCACCTAATCCGTTCTATCTACAAACTCTGGATGTCCGCCTCTACCCTGGTCTTCCCTTTGATGGAGTTGGAAATCAGGCAGCGGTCGTGCGCTTTTTCCATCAGACGTTCGGCTAGATCGATTGCCTCCTCCGTTTCCACTCTCACTACTGGTTTCACCACTATCTTCGTGAACTCGTATCCGCCGCCATCGTTTTCCATGGTGCCAACGGCCGAACTTTCGTAGGATTCCAACGGCAGGTCTTTATGGAACGCGAGCGCCAAAAAAGTCGTCATGGTACAACTCTCCACGGCAGCCACAAACAGGTCCTCAGGTGACCACTTCCCTGCTTCACCTTTGAATTCCGGCGGACTGGAGACTTCAACGTCAGGTTTTCCTTCAGCCGTCAGATTTCCGGCACGATTCCCAGTCCAGTCAACACTCGTCTCATACTTGAACGTCTTAAATTTTCGTTTCGGCTTGGCCATGGGCTCATTCCCTTCCTGATGCTTTTATTATTCTTAATTCACTTGTTTAGAGGAACCGAGTCAATTTGGGTTACAAACGGGTTTTGACGTAATTCGGGGTGTGTATTCAACATCACAGAGGTTATTTTATTACGAATATTAGTGAAGAAAGGATCTTTTATGAGTCAACGTTCGGAATCAATCAGTCAGGAAAATCTTATATCCCATATTAAGACGCTTGCCTCCGATGAATTCGAAGGGCGCGCGCCATCTTCACCAGGCGAAGAGAAAACCGTCAATTATCTCAGGGAAAAGTTTCAGTCGTTGGGATTGCAGCCGGGGAACTACAAAAGTTACTTCCAGGAGGTGCCCCTGGTGAAGTTCGACACGGATTACGACGATTCTATGGAAATCACCGGACGGAATCAGTCGTTTCATCTGCAATTCAAAAAGGAGATGGTTGCCTCCACCCGACGAATGGTGGATACAATTTCCCTGAAGGATTCCGAACTCGTCTTTGCCGGCTACGGCATTGTCGCCCCGGAGTATGAGTGGAACGACTACGAAGGACTCGACGTCGAGGGGAAAACGGTTATCGTCCTCGTCAACGATCCTGGTTATGCCACAGAAGATGATTCACTGTTCAACGGCAAAGCTATGACTTACTACGGTAGGTGGACGTACAAATTTGAGGAGGCCTCCCGCCAGGGCGCAGCTGGCGTGCTGATTGTCCATGAAACCGGTCCGGCCGGCTATCCATGGGAAGTCGTAGAGAATTCCTTCGGCGGTCCGCAGTTTTTAATGGAGTCAGAGGACGGGAATATGTCTCGAACCGAAATTGAGGGTTGGATATCCGTCGATGCCGCTACAAAGCTATTTTCCAAAGCAGATATGGACCTTGAGACCATGAAAGACTGGGCGCTGCAGCCGGACTTTTCGGCGATACCGTTAGATCTCTCACTCACCTATTCCCTGCACAATTCCATTGAGAAGTCGGCTTCCAGAAATGTGCTGGCAAAGCTCCCGGGAGCATCCCGGCCTGATGAATTTATTATCTATACGGCGCACTGGGACCATTTTGGCGTCGATGGCGAGGGCAAAATCTATAACGGCGCCAGAGATAATGCCACCGGCCTGGCAGCCATGATTGAAATCGCCAGACAATTTTCCCAGCAGCCGGATCCTCCCGACCGGTCAATTTTGTTTCTGCCGGTGACGGCCGAAGAACGTGGGCTGCTGGGTTCAAAATACTATGCTGCCCATCCGGTTATCCCGCCGGAGAACACGGTCGCAGTGATCAACATGGATGCGCTGAACATCTGGGGTCCGACCAGGGATGTTACGGTCATCGGGTACGGAAATTCCGAGCTGGATGATCTCGTGGAAGAGGTTGCGGAGGAACAAGGACGATATGTCCGGCCTGATCCTGAACCCGAGAAGGGACGATTCTACCGCATGGATCACTTCAGCTTCGCCAAAAAGGGTATTCCCGCATTGGCTACAGAACACGGAGCAGAGCATGCGGACCACGGTGAAGAATGGATGCTTGAGGCCATTGATTCCTGGACGGAGCAGCATTACCATAAGCCATCAGATGTCTATAATGAGGATACCTGGGACCTGGCCGGCGCTGTCCAGGATACGCAAATGTATTTCCAGATCGGATATCAATTGAGTCAGTCCAATGAATTCCCGAACTGGAAGGAAGGAACGGAATTTCGGGCTATACGCGATGAAATGATGGAGAGGAAAAACAGTGAAACGTGAGAGAATACAGTGCGTCGGTAAGGGGTGGATGACAAGAGCTATTCAGCAATAAGCAATAAAAAAACGGTGAGAAGTAAAAATTGAAGAGCGAAAGACAGAGAACCACCAAGAGAGGTAATTCTGTGTGAGGGCGAGAGAGTTGTTGGTGATTGCCGCTCGTTGGTCAATCGCAGGACAGGTATAGCGGCCACGTTGTTTTCGAATGTCCCTGGCGGAACTTTTTTCTTTTTTGATTCCCGGGATCCCCGGGTTGACACCCGGGGCTAACCGCTAATCACCCCTGGCAGGGCTGACAACTACGACATGATTGTGATTCCTTACCCCAAGTTTTATTGGTAAGTCCCGGAGGGACGACCGCTGAATAGCCCACCACTTAAGTGGTGGGTTAAAAGACCACGTAAAATAATTCAAGTCCCATCAGGGACGACCAAAAACCCCTATTCGCGTCTATCGCACCAAGGTCACCCGTGAAACGGCGGATCTTGTCCCGGCCTTCAGGTGAATCAGATACAGTCCCGAGGGCATTGCCCGGCCATGCTGCCCCGTGCCATCCCAGCGCAATGTATAGCTGCCAGGCACCTGGCGTCCGCTATAAAGGTCCCGAACCAGATTCCCCGCAACATCGTAAATGCAAACTCTGACGTACGAATCACCAGAAAGATCGTACGGAATAACCACCACCGGATTAAAGGGATTGGGATAGTTCGCATAGAGTCGGAAGACGACAGGAACTGTTCCGACGCATGGGGTGGCGGACATTGGTCCGTGAAGGACCGTGTATCCACTGAAATCCACATCCCCAAGTTTATACCAATATGTCGTTCCGTTCGCCAAGTAGGTATCGGTATACGAGTATTCGTGCCGATCCGGTGAAGAGCCTGCCCCGGGGATGATCCGGCTATTCAGTTTTTCATAGATTCCGGACTCTGAGTAGCTACGGTAGATATTAAACCCCAGGTTGTCGATTTCGGACTCCGTAGTCCAACGTAAAGTCACCTCACCATTGCCGGCAGTAGCAATAAAGGATGAGAGAGTGACAGGCAATGAAGCGTCGGTACCAATCTTGTACTCATACGCCCCCATATCAATTGTGCCTGAGGTGCCATCTAATTTATTCAATGTACGGGGGAAACCTGGACCACGGATATCGTACGGCTCGCTGTTATAGGTGTTATCGCCGGCATCAGCACAGGGGGAGATTCCACCGATGCTGTAGGGGTGATCTGAATTATTTAACACACCCACGAATTGTGGATCGGTGTTGATACAGTGCGATGTCGTTAGGGTCCCATAAATATCACCCTCTTCATTTTGATAGCAGGAATAATTGAGGGTGGTACCGGTCCCACCATCCATATAAATCTCATCACCATTACTTGATGCGCTATTGCTCCAAAAAATGCAATTGTTGTAGGTTTGAACAGACCCGCTGCGATTGGAAACACCGCCACCATTACTGGCGATGTTTTCCGTAAAGGTACAATTATTGAAAACTGGTCCATTTGAATAATTATAGACACCGCCTCCCGTCCCTGTTCCAGTAGTATTTTGGTAAAACAGGCAATTGGTCACGGTTACCTCATAATTTGCGTAATTATACATGCCGCCACCCTGAAGGTTTGCCGAGTTGGCGCGAAAAACACAATTCTTGAAGGTTGCAGCTGCAGATGAATTATGAACCCCACCACCATATTGTGATGTATTTGAAATAAACTGGCAATTCTCTAAAAGTGCGGGAGAACCTGTTCCATTATACATACCACCCCCACCAGAACTGGCAGAATTATCAATGAAGACACAGTTTCTGATACGAGGTGAATTATAATAATTATAAATTCCACCACCACTAGTGTGCGGAGAACTCCCACTGGCGTTGCCATCTGAAATCGTAAACCCGTCCAGAATTGCCGTATTATTTAGCGAAGTATTGTCTCGATGGTAAAAAATATGGTAACAATTATCACTGTTATCCCCTACCGTTCCGATGTCACCACTTAGCGTGGTTTCGTTAGTCTCGCCTGATCCATAGCTGGTTCTTTCAGCTACAGCGCTTTCTGTACCGGCAAACCCACCATAGATGGTCACGCCATTTATCATTTCAAAATGATAATAACGGGACGTATTGGTCAGAGAGTAGACAGAACTGGGATAGTATGTCCCCTTTGCCACCCAAATTTCGTCTCCGGAAGAAGCCGCATTCAGTGCGGACTGCAAGGAAGTATGTGCATTACTCCAGTCAGTGCCATCGTTATTGCCGGAAGCAGAGGCATCGACATATATCGTACCTGCAAATATCGCTGGAATATACATAGCCATACACACATACATCATCCACCGATTTACCTCAAACGCACGTAAAATTGTCATTATTCAACCCCGTATCAACAAAAGTGAAATTCCTGAAATGGTTAAATCTACCCCTCAGGCCCTCGTTACACCTCGGGAATTTAGCCTGAATGACTCCCGACAGGCTATATATGAGTTACTGTAATTCCAAAAGGGAGACCCGGTTTATTATACCCGGACGGGAAAAACCGAGTATAGTCAGGAATGAGAAATTTGAAAGTATATTTGGGAGTACAGCTCATATTTAAGTGAAAGACCTGAAATGGTTTTTGGTCTGAAACCGTGGAAATAAATCAATGTACGGAGCAGTTATAGTTTTAAGGAAATAGAAATGAAAGTACTGACAAAATGCATTGCAAATGACAAAAGGTGTTATCGGCCAATTTAATACAATGTTCATCAAAGGCTTCTATTTTGAGAATAAGTTTACATACGAAACTTCAGCTTTGTCAAGATAAAAGAACAGAGATAACCTGCATTTATCAATTGTATCCCCTTATGCTAATTAAATTGCTTTTATAAGGTGTAATAATAACTGTCACTTAGCATTTATTTCTTAATAAAAATTACTAAAATAAATTTTGTCCCAAATCACAAAAAACAGATAACGGTTTAACCGGAGGAATGACACGATTACAGAGCCTACACTATCCCGCCGGAGATTCCTCCACGAGAAGTCCCTTCCAAGATGTTGCATTGCATCTCCGGAAAATTCGAATTGCGGGTCGTCCCCACACAACGGACACTCTACAATTTTCCGACAACCTGAGCTTCGATGGGCTGTAATATTCATTTTCCGAACGTCCCTGCCGGGACTTGGGATTTGTATGGGCATTCTTTCCCCCGGGTTGCCACCCGGGGATGAAGGCGTTTCGTCACTGGCGGGACAAAAAACCGACCGTATTTCTCACGGTTCTTATTTGGCAAGCCCCGGCAGGGACGGTGGCGTTCGGCCCACCACTGAAGTGGTGGGTAAAAGTAGCCTGGGGCAATATCTCAAGTCCTGGAGGGACGATCGATGTATAGCCTGCCACTTTTTTTGCAGGGATATGCGGGACATCGATCAAACACCAGTCCCCAAAATGTATGCCACACCATACGAAATCCGTGAAAGGTTTGCTATTTACATTGCCCCTTTTATGGGTTGCAGATCCTAAAGGGGTCATTATTATAATTTCCGCCAATGACATTGCTTGTGCCCCAATTTTGTGAATGGGCAAGTCCCGGAGGGACGATCGCTGACTAGCCCACCA
The DNA here is from genome assembly GCA_021734025.1 of Candidatus Neomarinimicrobiota bacterium. Classification (NCBI taxonomy): domain Bacteria; kingdom Pseudomonadati; phylum Fidelibacterota; species Fidelibacterota bacterium. The sequence continues at coordinate 71,763 of JAIPJS010000003.1, read as the reverse complement.
CGTCAGTGGTGGGGAAAAGGATATTTAAGAACAATTCAAGTCCCACCAGGGACGACCGGTTTAAGAATCTTTGTCGAGGGATATCACCGCAGCAGGGTCATTTTGAATTTATCATAATCCCTGCCTGCCTGAATCACCACAAAGTAAATACCGGAGGGGAGTGCCTGACCACCGGCATTGGTTCCGTCCCAGCGCAGGGTATAGGCGCCCGGCGCCTGCTTCCCATTGAACAGATCGCAGACCTTTGCCCCGGTAATTTTATAGATGGCGATGTGTACCTCCCGGGTTGCCGGAATTTCGTAGGTGAATCGTGTCACCGGATTGAACGGGTTGGGATAGTTGGGGTACAGCCGGAACGCCTCGGGCCTGGCGTTCACCACCGGGGCGGTGGAGATGGCCTCGTGCCGGGTGGTTTTCCCGGTAAAATCCACGTCTTCCAGCTGGTACCAGAGGACGTGGCCCGGACCGGGCTTTTTGTCGGTATAATTGTACGTGTGCCGGTCCGGCGACGATCCCGCGCCCGGAATCAATGCGCTGTTTACTCTCTGATAATCGCCGGTCTCGCTGGCGCTCCGGTAGAGATTGAACCCCAGATTCTCGATCTCACTCTCCGTGATCCATTGCAGGAGCACGTCGCCCTTGTCCGTGACTTTCGCGGTAAACGCCGCCAGTTCCACCGGCAGCGAGCAGTCGGTGCCGTTCTGGTATGAAAGGAACGGGTAGCCCCCATTGATGGTCCCGGACAGATCCATATCCCAGTAATCCTCGTTCGCCGCGTCATCGTTGGGATCGGTCTCGAAGTCCCAGGCGGTGGTCAGACCGGCGGTACTTTCGTCGGTGAACGTGGCGACGCTCTTCATCTCCGCCGTGGTTTTGCCGGTGCCGCCGTCACTGGATGCCTGCCCGGTGTGCTGGGTATCCCAGAAGGAATTGGTGACGTTAGAGTTATCCGTGGAGCCGTTCGTACCAACCAGCCCGCCGACATTCGTGTTGCCGGTCACAACTCCGACGGCATACGAGTTATTGATTGTACAGGTGCTTGTGAGATAGCCGACCAGTCCGCCGACTTCTTCCTCACTGGTTACAGAACCACAGGCATAGGAATTCGTGATCGCCGTCACCGTGCCGGAATACACATCCGCATATCCAACCAGGCCACCAACATCCGTATAATAATGACCAGATGGTGGCGTCCCGGTGTTACCGGTAACGATGCCCGAGGCGTAAGAGTTACTGATTGCGGTGCCTTCCGCTTCTCCCACCAGTCCACCAATGAGCATCTCCCCGCCGTCTACCGTGTCGGTCGCCGAGGAGTACTCGATACTACCGAGCCGGCTAAATCCTACTAGTCCTCCGACCCAAATATCACCGGTAACTTTACCATCCGCGGAGGCGTTGCTCACCGTTGTCTGATAACTGTATCCCGCCAGACCGCCGGCATATGAATTACCTGAAGTCATCCCTGTGACATCGCCATTGGCGTCGCAGTTATTCACGTCATCATTCGAAAAGTACCCGGCAAATCCTCCTGCGTATTGTCCTGAACTTTCCACATTCCCGTCGGCATAACAATTGGTGAAGGTGTTACTAGAGGAATACCCGACAAACCCACCCCCATAGCCAGCTGGACTGGTGACACTCCCGGTCGCATGGCTAGTACTGATGACAGAATTATCGCTCTCTCCAAACAGCCCGCCAACACCATTGTTACCGTTGATTGTCATCTCGGAGTACGCATCAGTTATGGTATCGGCATAACTGTATCCAACGAGTCCGCCAGCGGCCCAGGCACTGGCTGTCACCTCACCGGTGGTGTAACTATTACTTATAGCAGAGTTCTGACTATATCCTACCAGGCCGCCTACCGCGCCACTTCCATTTACCACACCGGTTACATAGGAGTTGTTTATAGGGGAAGTGCCATTGTAACCAACCAGTCCACCGACATCATCGTTCCCGGTCACATTTACTTGTTCAAGTTTGACATTGCTAAAACTCGCACTCTTCACCTCCCCAAACAGGCCGATATCGGATGTTGAAGCCCTGTTAATCATCAGACCGGTGATTACATATCCATTACCATCGAAACCGCCCTGAAACTGATTTCCGGTACCCGAGGTCCCAATGGGCTCCCAGCCGGCACCGCTATTATAATATGTGCCACCTGACGCACATTCGGATGTAAGATCCAGGGCGTTCATTAGTTTAAACGAGACATAGGGGTACCCCAGGTGGTCCCCGATGTAATTTAGATGTGAATGCGTGGTGATTTGGTAGGGAGCGCCGGACTTTCCCGTACCCGCAGTAAACCGTAAATCAAGGTATGGTGTAAAATTTGATGGCTGGGAAAGGCCGGTTGTATAGACTGCCTCTATATAATAATTATAATTCGTGCCTATTGTCGCTTCCGTATCATTATATGTGAGACTTGTAACTAAACTTGCGTTAATCTTCTCAGCGTTGCGATAGACGTTATACCCATTTGGCGCCGGGGACGGAGCACCCCAGGAAAGATTCACGTCACCACCGGAAACCGAGGTGCTTAAAAGCGACGGAGGCGTTTGCATCTTCCGGAGATAAGGATAGCTTTCCCCGTTACTATAGATATTCCAGGTGGCGGTGAAATCCCAACCTGTGAAGGTGTTTTGTTGCATCATTTCTGCAGTGTTTTTTCCGGTTCCACCACCAAAACTCCCGGAAGGCTGAGTTGTATAATACGAGGCTTCCATATCCCAGAAACAGTTCGTGATGGTCGCTGTAGACTGATATCCTATTAGTCCCAATCCACCGCTTCCGCCAATCCGACCTGTACTGTATGAGTATTCTATGGTTCCACCTATCACCTGCCCTACAAGCAATGCATATCTCCCGCTAGCAGTGACGGAACATGTGGCATACGAGTTACTGACGGAACCCGAATTGACGTATCCGACGAGACCAGCGGTATACGCCATCCCACTAGGATTGCCAACGATGGTGCCACTTGTATAACAGGTGCTGATGGCAGAGTTATTACTATATCCAACCAGACCGCCGACGTTATCAAGACCGGTTATATCGAGGTTTGCGATCCCCATGTTGGAAATTGTAGCACCGTCAGTATACCCAAATAATCCCTGGTAATTTGTCGCTGAACGGCTGATGAACAGTCCATCGATAATGTACCCGTCTCCATCATATGAACCTGTGAATTTAGTGGTACTGTTGCCAATTGGTGACCAACCTGCTGTACCCCACCCAGTTCCTCCATCGGTATCCGATGCATCAATATTCGCAGTCTGTATATAATGGGCTGCCCAGCGGGTCGCTTGTGTCGGGCTTGCTACTACAGCCTCCGGAGCTGCAATCCAGTATAGATTTTCCAGATTGGCTATCTGATACGGGTTCCCGCTGCTGCCATCCCCGGTTGCGGGTGCAGTTGCAGTTGGATAGGATACACTCCAGCCTGGTCCTGTCAGGCCAATTAATAAAACCAACCCAAACAAAAGTTTTCCAAAAGTTTTCGTTTTCATTTTAATTTTCCCATTTTTTAACGAGTTGGCAGCCAAAATTGGTATCCATGTGAAAGCCAATGACCACAGGAGGTCATCGACGGGGAACGGCTCGGAACACCGGATGATTTGGTTCTCACAGTCCCCCATTTCCCGGATGTTATAACGACACTCCGGCTTGTCCTCGCCGATTAACACACCCATTCCACCCATCTTTCGTGGTGAACCGGATCCTGGATTATTGAAATGTACCGTATGACTGAATTGATTTGAATAGGGGGAAGTACTCAAATTTCTATGCGTTAACGCACATACCTGTGGGTTTACGCACAGATTATGGTTTAAAAATGATAATCCAAGTCCCGCCAGGGACGATCGGATTGTTGCTACCATAATGCGGCAGATTTAAATGAAGAGACTTACAGGTAAGATCTATGCGCTATCGCATATTTCAGCAGGGTGTTTCTGCCCTGCAATCCCAACTTCCGATTAATGTTGACCTTATGGTTTTCCACCGTGCGGACAGAGATAAATAATGTTTCTGCAATTTCCTGGTTTGACTCCAATTCCGCCACGTGGGACAGCACAGTGCGTTCCGCCGGAGTCAGCGACTGTATTTCATCAGGCGTGTCAGTTGTGGCAGGTTCGGGGGATTTTTTCACTAACACCCCGGTCATTTCCGGGCTCAGATAATAGCAGCCCCCTGCAACCCGCTTCACTGCGGTTGAAATATTTTGCACGGCAGCATCTTTCAGCACATATCCCTGTACTCCGTATCCCAGTGCTTTCAGAAAAATCTTTTGTTCAGTTAACATGGTTAGCAGGATTACCTCCGTTGTGACGTCTTTTTCCTGCAATTTCCGGGCGACTTCCAGTCCGGTCAGCACCGGCATTTTCACATCCAACACGGCAACATCAGGTTCGTGCTCGACGATTAAATCAAACGCCTGTTGTCCGTCAGAGGCTTCCGCAACGATGGTGAAATCCGGGTTTTTCTTTAGTTCGGTTACAACACCGGCACGGAACAGTGGATGATCATCAGCAACAAGGATATTTACAGATTGTCGGGGTTCAGGTTGAGTCATGACTCGTCCCTTCCACTGGGATTGTGAGAGAGATTTTCGTTCCGCTTCCCGGTGATGAGTCGATAGTAAAGGTCGCTCCAAGGATCATGGAGCGCTCGAACATACTGCCGATTCCCAGTCCCCGCCTGCTGGCAACTGTTTTTTCGAAATTGAATCCCCGTCCGTTATCCTCCACCCTGATTACGACCTGTGCATCGGTTTTCTTTGCAGTGATCAATACTTCAGCCGCCCCGGAGTGACGGAGAATATTATTCATACTTTCCTGAATTATCCTGTAGATGTTGATCTCTTTCTCACGGGACACAATCCCGTCAATGTTTTCTATCTCCACGTGGAAGGTCATATCCGGTGCTTCACTAACATGGTCAACCGTGGATTCGAGCGCCATGGTCAATCCCAGGTATTCCAGGTAACTCGGGTGAAGACCCTGGGAAATGGTCCGGACTTCCTCAAGTGTCCGGGAAGTCAAATCCGAAGCTTCCGTGATAAAATTCACCTGTTTATCCGAACCGTACGGTGTTTTGAGTCCCGCCATCAATTTATTTTTAATGATGAGCAGGTTCTGCCCGAGTCCGTCGTGGAGTTCGCTCGCAATTCGTTTGCGTTCCCTTTCCTGTGCCAGGATGAGCTGTTGCGCAAACCGTTGTTGTTGCCGGGTCTTCGCAACCAGGTTTTTTTGACGAACCAGGAAATACATGCTGATGAGCCCTACGAATGCCGCGCTCAACAGTAGACGAAACCACCAGGTCCCCCAGGCCGATGGTAAAATGGTCAGGGCTAAAGTAAGCTCCGGGGCCTCCGGGTTGGTAATATCCCGGTACTGTCGTACCCGAAACAAATATTCGCCAGGATTTAGATTGGTATAAACTGCCGATCTGTTGGGGCCATTGTTAATCCAACTCCGGTCAAAATCCTCCAGTTTATACGCGTAACGGATTCTGTGGGCATCAGTATACGCCAGTGCAGTATAATTGAATGTGATCATTTTATTTTGATGGTGTTTCAGAACCAGTCTATTCTCTAATGGAGGAAAGTGGTTGGACTCCTCTGCTACAGCTCCAATATCGAGTGGCGTATTCAAAAGTTTTACCCCGGTCAACACGATTGGCGGGGCTTCAGTCACCTCAAGTACGTCGCCGGGATGAAAATGATTATAGCCGTACACTCCCCCAAAGTACATTTCGCCGTCAGCGGTTTTGTAAAATTCCCGGCGATTGAACCCGTTTGACTGTAATCCATCCCGCTTGTCGTAATGTGCGAAACGTTCCCCCACCGGGTCATACGTGCATATTCCTCTGTTCGTACTCATCCAGAGATGGCCGCGCGCATCCGTCAGGATACCATTGACAATATTGTTGGGTAAACCGTGCCCTGTATTGAAAAAAGACATCTCCTCTGTGCGCTTATCAAACTGCACTAAACCATTACCTTCGGTCTCTAACCAAAGATAGTCGTCGGGTTCTGTGGGATCTTCTGCAATAGTTAAGATGGGAAAAGAAAGTCCCTTCCCGGAGATCCCATAGATGACAGGTATATTCTTTCCGGAAGTTGTAACGGGATGAAAAGAGAGCAAGCCAAGCTCCGGTGTGCCCAGCCAGAATGTCCCGTTGCGGTCCTGATACATGCAGCTGATGTCAAAATATCCCCGGCTATTCAGGGCAAAGCTTGCTGTCTCTTTTCCGGGATAGAGGCGAAAGTATGTAAAAGATCCGTTCTTCTCATCCAACAGGGATATTCCGCCGACCGTGCTTACCCAAATCCGGCCATCCTGCCCTTCGTATACTTCATACATTACCTGATATCGTCCGCGAAGATCCGGAGTCCCCATGCGGAAAATCCGGACCATCGCAGTTTCATGTTCCACTTTATAAAGGCCAGAGAACTGTGTCGCCGCCCAGAGATTGCTGTGCCGGTCCCGGATTACTGACAGGAAGTTCATATCACGAAGGCTTTGGTTCACACCTGGATAACCTGAGAGAGCGCTGAATTGCTCTCCGAAAACCTCCGGAAGAAAACTACCGGTACTGTTATGAAAACGGCTTTTCCGTGGATCAATTTTTACCCCGCCATATCCGTTGGTACCGGCCCAAATAATATTGTTCTCATCCACAAGAAGCGCTGAGGTGAAATATTGCGGCAAAACACTGGTGATATTCGTGTGAGTTCCAGTCACAGGATCTATCATCAGCAGGTCATGATAGGAGCTTAAGATTATCTTTCCATCCCGGTTTATCTGTAGATTCCGCGCTTTCAACATCTCCCCCTTACCGTCCGCGAAGGAAAATTGCTTTATTTCTGTTGTCCTCGGATTATACGCAGTTACACCCGCAGCCCGCGCAATCCACAGGTTACCGTCCCGAGCTTCTATTATTCCCCGGCACCCGTTTCGCCTGAACTCCTCGTCTAATGTATCAGCCGGTAAAATATGCGTGATTGCGCTCCGGGTGGATGGCAAACAATCCAGTCCGCCGAATTCCGATGCAATGTACAGGTTCTCTGTCGAATCCGGATAAAATCCATTGATCGTATTCTGATCACCATTGGGAAAATCGCTGGGAATCCTGGTATACCACTCTATCGAATCCCTTATTGAATTAAACCGAATGATACATCCGTCAATTGTCCCTAACCAGACCAGGCTGTCGTTCGCACATTTGATTGTATGCACAGACGAGAAAACACGGCCGGTTGAATCCGCTAAGGGAATCCTTTTAACCCGGGTGGAGTTTCTATAAAAATAGTTCAGTCCCGGCGTGGTGGTACCAATAAAAAAATTCCCATGGTGGTCTTCTTCAATGGCTGTGATACGGTTGCCCAGCAATGACTCTTCGTCATTGGGCATATTTCTGAAGACTAGAAAAGAATACCCATCATACCTGTTAAGGCCGTCCATTGTCCCGAACCACATGTATCCAGAGGGATCTTTGTGGATATCGGTGATGTAATTAGACGATAACCCATCATTGATGGTCAGATATTCAGGAACAAAGTTGGTACCGGCAGCCGTGAGAAATTGGCCGGGAAATAATAGTATAAAGAGTACTGGGAAAATGGATTTATTTGCGCAGGAAATCATATTCGGATTCCAATTGAACAGGTGTTCAGGAAATTGAGTCTATACCCAAAATTCCCACATTAGGATGACAGTTAACCATCCAACAGCATCTATAAGTTGTCCATCTTTGAAACCCGAATGCAGTTAACTGATGAGAGTATCAGTTAATTCAAGTTATACTACTCTGATTGGTAACGAAACACAACAGGAAAATAAAATCTTGTAAGGAACCCTGTCGGGTTCATGTTAAGGTGTTAGATATTTTCCCAACTGGCGTGAAGGCACAGAATTTCGGTCAATTCGGGATAAAATGATGCGGGATAATTAGCGAAGCTATAGGTCGTTCAGGCGTCCCTGGCGGGACTTCCATTATTTTTGGTACCATGATTCCCCGGACTGGTGTCCGGGGCTGAAAGCAGTCCGTCCCTGCCGGGACGGAAAACAACAACACTAAAATCCTGTGCCTGTGGTCATTGTTTAACAGAGTCCCAAAGGGACGATTGCCTTTAACCCACCACGCAAGTGGTGGGATGCAAAAACTCAATAAACGCCCGGAGTCCCGCCAGGGACGACTGCTACTCTTTACTCATCAAATGAAACATGTAATACCTGGCCCTCAACATCTCCCGCATTCTCCTCGAAAATCCGCTGGATTTCCTCTGCTGACAATGCCCGCCGGTACATCCGCAATTCGTCGAAACTGCCTGCAAATCCGGTATTGGGCGAGCCATAATTCTCGCGCGAAGCGCCCAGGATCGGCTGACCGGTTACGCCGTGATTTACTACCTTCGCCTGCCGCTCGGCAATCTGCTTCCCATTGATATACAGACGCTGCGGTTCGATGGTTGAGAAGCGACCGGCCGCTGCAAGGTGATACCACTGCCCCGGCTGAAAGCGATACCGGGTCTCCATCTCCATGTCACTGTCGTCAGCAGGCTCAAAGTGTAAACCGATAGTGCTGTCTGTTCCGGAAATATAGAAATAAATGGGATTTTGCGTGGCGTCAAACAGGGTGGCAGGCCCCCACTGTTCCCGGTCAGGTTTAAACCAGAATGCGATGGTAAATTCGCCATCTTCCGGAAAGAATGAGGACTTTTCCCCGTCGGTGATCTCAGCAATTTTATCCACCAGCTGAATATATTCATCACTTCCAACCGAGATGGAATTCCCGAATTTTCCACTGGAATTCAGGAATGCCGGCTTTACCGGTTTGTAACCGGCGAGTTCAGATAATTGCGTCCATACCAACAGCGGTTGCGGGGCGAGATTCCCGATACCTATCTGATGCGTTCCGGGTTCCTCGAACTGATGCCGAAAACTAACTGTCGACTTCCCACCGCCGGAACCAGGTGTCACCGATAAAGTTTTTGATTCCGCCAACATCCCATCGACAAATAGGTTGGCAGTGAGATCTCCCTCACGGCTGCCCATGTTCCATATCGTCGCGCTCGCATCGACCGGTTCGCCAAATCGCACATCAGAGGTGACATTCAGGCTGTCGAAACGGAATACCGGTTCCCGCACAGAGACCGTCACCGTTTTTGCCGGTAATCCCCCCAGCGAGATCTTGTGCTCTCCCGGTTCATAGAGCTGTATTTGCAGACTCACCTTCTCATCCTGATTCGGACCGATACCAAACATCGCAGAGGCGTAATCTTCCCCATCGAGCATCACAACGGTCTCATCCCATCCGGTCATTTCTCCGGTGTTTTGAAGGGTTGCCTCCACGAACAGCGGCTCGTTAGCCAGAATTTCCTCTTTGGAAAGTTGCAGATCCGCATATTCGAGTGACGGGCCTCGCGTAATCACCGAATCTTGCCGGACGGTAAAAGTTTTCTCAAGGACGATATCCTGTGACGATTTTCCGATCATTACCTCAAATTCACCCGATTCCACAACCCTGTTCAGAGCCCGATCGTAGAGGCTGAGCATCTTTGGAGTAATTTGGAACTTCACTTGCTGGCTCTCGCCCGGTGCCAACGAAATGCGGTCGAATCCCTTCAACTCCTTCACCGGTCGGTCGACACTGGCTTCCACATCCCTGAGATACATCTGGACTACGGCATCTCCGGAGCGGTCGCCGGTATTCTCGACCGTCACACTCACCGTCACGTCTCCGTGACGGGACTCTGCGGGAGTTACCTGCAGGTTGCTGTATGCAAAATCAGTGTAACTCAGCCCGTATCCGAACGGCCAGAGATAGGTGGATTCGTCATAGGTGATTTCGCCTTTGTGATTATAATACAGCGGTTCCTTCCCCGGACGGGAAAAGGTGATGGGTAGTTTCCCACCTGGATTATACTCACCAAACAGGACTTCGGCGATAGCGGTGCCGCCCTCCATGCCGGGATACCACGCTTCCAGGATAGCCGGCACGTTCTCCTTCAGCCAGTCGCTGGCAAACGGGCTTCCGTTAATCAGTACGGCTATCGTGGGAGCGCCCGTTTCATGGACGGCCCGCAATATTTTCAGGTGCGATTCGGGGACAGCAAGATTCGGGCGGGTGGCGTTCTCTCCTTCTTCCGGCGGACCGACAACAACGATAGCGACCTCACTCCCACTTGCGGCCTCCCTGGCTTGGCTTACGCCGTGTAACATCCCGGCAGCATCGGCGTTTACTTCAACTTTATCACCAGCGAATTTGCGTATTCCTTCCAGCGGAGATATCTGATACGGCGCTCTGCCACTGTATCCGCCGAACTCTGCCACATCCGCCGACGGCCCGATTACCGCTATTGATGAAACATCTTCGCTCAACGGGAGCAAATCACCTTCATTTTTAAGTAATACCATAGATTCCCTGGCTGCCCGGAGTGCAATCCTGGTATGCGTTTCGGAACCGATAGTATCGGCAGAGATCTCGGTATACGGATTCATCTGCGTCGGGTCGAACAGACCCAGATTATAACGCGACCTGAAAAGCCTGCTGACTGTCGCGTCGATAACGGACTCCTCGATTAAGCCGAGTTCCACGGCTTCGATAAGCAAGCCGGAGCCCAGCATACTTCCGCAGTTCACGTCTATCCCGGCGATGACCGCGGCTGCGGCGGCACCGGGACGCGTGTTTGTCATCTCTGGCGAATTAAACAGTCCCATCGATTCCGCGATTGCACCGCAATCCGATGTAATGTGTCCTGTAAATACCAGCTCTTCCCGGAGGACACCGGTCAGTAGCGGCTTGCTGAAGCTGGCCGGTACCATTGCTGGTGACAGTCCGGTGGGACGCCGGCTGTACGAGGCCATAATCTCGCCAACGTTTCCTTCCTGGATAGCCGCCTCGTATGGAAGCAAACTAATTTCCCGGAGCAGACGCTCGGAGATGGGCCCCTTCTTATCCGTATATGGATGATCCCGTCCGAACGGGCCGCGGTTCGCTACAAAGTGCTTGGCCGTGGCTTCTGCCTTGCGGTATTTGACATCCTCGTCTTCTCCCTGGAACGCCCGAAAGGTAGCCACCCCGATTTTCGAGATGAGATACGGATCTTCGCCGAACGATTCCTCCGTCCGCTGCCAGCGGGCATCACGCATGACGCCCATCACTCCCGGCGAATAAAAATTAAGCCCCGGGCTGCCTTCATGATGGTACTTTGCCCGCGCCTCGGTGCTGACAGCGGCATAAACATCGCTGGCCAGGTCAGTATTGAATGAAGCTGCTATTCCCATGGTCTGGGGAAACACCGTGCCGACGCCCGGCATACTCCAGTCCCCGCCGGTGACGCCGTGGAGTCCCTCCAGCCACCATTGGTAATCCGGGATACCCAACCTGTGGTTTTCCGGTGCTGAGTTCTGCAGCTGCTCCGTTTTTTCCTCCAGCGTCATACGCGATACCAGATCGGTTATTCGCTTTTCCGTAGATAATTCCGGATTTTCGTACGGTTCCATGGTCCCGTTGCCGTTCATATCGATCCACGTCTCATGGATTTGAGATTGATCCCAGTAATCGTAATAGGTGTCGCGATCGGCACTCCACAGATCAGGTGAAATCAGTATAATCGTTACCAGCAGACAGACGGAAGAAAAGCGGAATTCGAAATTCATGGTGGGCTCCCCGCGATTTTTGATTCAAATTGGAAGGGTGATAATTGTTGTAAATATAGGCAATATGGATGGTGAGATTCAATGTGTGGTGTCCCGGGAAAATTATCAGGCATATTCAGTCGTCCCTGGCGGGACTCCCTTGGTAATGGTGCCATTATTCCCCGGGCTAACGCCCGGGGCTGAAAGCAGTCCGTCCCTGCCGGGACGGAAAACGACACCATAAATTTCCAGTGCAAGTGGTCATTGTTTGAGGGAGTCCCGAAGGGACGAATGCCTTCAACCCACCACGTCAGTGGTGGGTTCCAGCGCCGAAATCAACCCATAGTCCCGCCAGGGACTATTGACCGTAAAGCACCAATTTTTGTGGGATGAAAATCCCATACTCCTCGGTTTAGTCCCGAAGGGACGGCTGCCTTCAGCCCACCACGCTAGTGGGTTGCCGAACATAAATCAAACCCAAGTCCCACCAGGGACGATTGGCCGTAAAGCACCAATTTTTGTGGGATGAAAATCCCATACTCCTCGGTTTAGTCCCGAAGGGACGGCTGCCTTCAACCCACCACGTCAGTGGTGGGTTCCAGCGCCGAAATCAACCCATAGTCCCGCCAGGGACGGCTGAAATCAGGATATGCCCTTCTATCGTAATCCAATTTCGTACAACGTAATGCTCCATGGCGCAACCTCGATGGTACCCGGCATACGACCGATGTCCGTCTCCTCGATCATGATGGCCGGTTCTTCACCGGGAACATTTCGTGTCTGCAATTCCGGCACAGCGATTTGGTATTGCTTTGTATTATTGCGTAATCTGCTGCCATCAAATTCCAGGGATATTTCCTGCACGGATTCTGTTGGATTTGTTATGGCAACCGTCACTGTGTCGCCATTTTCTGTGAGCGCTGCGACCACATCCAGCGGGTAGGTATCGCTTCCGGACGTTTCCGCCGGAAGATCGACGCCAATGGTGCCTTTCACGTGATGTTGAGGAGAATTTCCGGTGATTTGCACCGGTATCGTCCCGAAATGGTGACGATAGAGTTTGAATAATAGTCCGATTGAAGTATAGGTGGCATCGGTGGGCGTCCAGCGGACGTTAGACGTTACGGCGGTGTACCCTCCCATGGTGATGATATCAGAATGCCGAAACATTTCGTGTAATCCTTCTGCAGCACATAACGTTCTGACGAAGCCGCTGCCCCAGCCGCCGCCGGTCCATTCATCCACGGCAAAGGTGATGCTGCTCTCCTTTAGCTGCGGCATCGCCTCCACGTAATGCTCCCAGGATTCCGCTATCGCCTTCACCCGGTTCGGCACCCGGCGCACCTGATCAACCACGGGATCATTCACGGGGACGAATTTCTGTGAGTCTGCATCGAATGCCTGGTCCGTTACAGGATAGAGGTGCTCCGCCAGAAAATCCATGTTGTGCGATGCGCCATCCAGGAGTTTCCCGGACCAGTCCTGCCGCGATCCAAACTCATACGGCAGGCTGTCCGGCAGGGGCTTTCTGTGATGTCTGGCAGTGGTGCTTGTCTCGAACGGATTCGCCCCGCAGCCAATCAGTTTGATGGATGGATCAACATCCAGCATGGCCTCGGCAAACAAATTGTGTTTCAGGATGTAGTGCTCGATGGACATATGGCCTAATTGCCACTCTCCGTACATTTCATTACCGATCCCCCACCATTTCACTTCATACGGCTCCGGATGACCGTTCATCGCGCGGAGGCGTCCCATCGGCGATTCCGGAGATCCGTTTACGTATTCCACCCAGTCAGCCGCGGTCTGTTCATCGCCGAATCCAATGTTGACTACGAGATACGGATCTATACCCAGCAGATCACAGAGCACCAAGAACTCCTCAGTTCCCACATCGTTGGACTCAACCGCATTCCAGGCATAATCGTATCGTGGCGGGCGCTTATCGATATCGCCGACGCCGTCGCGCCAGTTGTATCCCGCCAGCATGTTCCCGCCGGGCCAGCGGTAAATCCCGGAGTCGAGTTCCCGCAATAGTTCGACGATGTCGGATCGAAAGCCCTGGATATTATCCGCCCGCATGAGCGAAACGGCGCCGACGTACAACTTCCCGGTTCCAGTTGCAGTTACTTCAAGAATGCCGTTTTCCGTATCAGTCCCTGCTGTGAATGAGAGCGGATATTTCAAATAGTCATCGGTCACCGAACGAATTGTCACGGTTTCCCGTTCTTCCGGATTAAGCCCCCAGACCAGGCTTACATTCACCGTGGCAGACGGATCACCGGCGAGGACAATCCGGCCGGTATATCCCATATCTTTGGCAAGGGTTAATCCTGATTGCTGTATGCCGCGGGGTTGAGTTTCGGAGAGCGGTAGCATCGGCGTATGTTCGCCGACATAGGAATTCGTGCTGTCCATCTCTACAATGGTTGGCCCGCCAATCGGACGCCATCGATTCTGGTTGCGCCGGGTATTCACCGGGGTAAGTGTTGTCGTCGTATCCACCGGATAAAAGAACTTTCGATCGCTCAGCATCTCCGCCCAGAGGCCGTGTTCGAAGATATTGCCCAGTAGTTCAGTAAACATACCGTAGACGTACGGATGGATTGGCTCCCCGGTTTCGGAAATCTGGACAGTTGCCGTCATTTCCGGTGAGTCCTGTGCCGGTATCCCTGTGCCGATTACGAAACACAAGACGACCATAGTCAATTTTTTCGGGACGGATAAACGGATCATTGTACAATTCCTTTCGGTGCTTTCAGCGGCTGACTCCACGGAATGGTTTAGGGAAATAGTGTATCTTGATATAGAAAAAATGCCGGTCAGGCATTGGTCAGTTATCCGTTGTGCATGACAATCGGGAAATTACGGTTGGATGTGTAAATTTACTCCGGGGGAGGACGAGAATCAATTAGTAAGGCGGGATGGTTTTCCCCGCATGGCATACTTGGGGGAACAACAGTACAAATTCGATTTACTGAATCGTGACGATACCTCTCTTCACCGCATATCGAATCAACTCGGACTTATTGTGGATGTCCAGCTTGTTAGAGAGGTTCGTCCGGTGGGTTTCCACGGTTTTGACGCTGATAAACAGTTTTTCGGCAATCTGTTGGTTGGTGTGTCCCTCGCCGATGAGTTGCAAGACCTCGCGTTCCCTCTCGGTCAGTTCATCAAGCGGATCATATGCCTTCTTTTTTGGCTTGATGTATTCATTCACGATGAGAGTTGAGAGTTTTGATGTAATGTAGTTTCCCCCGGTATGAACGGTTTGAATGGCTTCGATTAATTCTTCCGACGCCGAATCCTTCAGAATATAGCCTTGTGCTCCGGAGTTAAAGACCTGCGAGATATACTCTTCATTGGAATACATCGAGAGGATAATGATTTTAATATCTTCATCCCGGCGGAGGAGCTGTTTTGTCGCTTCGATACCGTTTAGCTCAGGCATCCCGATATCTACTACGGTTACGTCAGGCTCCACTTCCTGCACGAGTTGAATGGTTTCCGATCCGGTGGCCGCTTCGCCAACCACCTCAAATTTATTTGTTCGATTCAGCAGATCACGGATGCTTTCACGCACAACAGTATGGTCGTCCGCGAGTACCACTCTGATTTTACTCATGTCCCCCCCCTTCCGGTATACTGACGTGAATTTTTGTTCCATTGCCAACCTGGGATTCCACCTGAAATTGCCCGCCGATGTGCGAGACGCGCTCCTCCATACCCAGCAATCCGATGCCGCACCGGATGTCGCCGTTCGATTCAATCCGGGACGGTTCGAACCCTTTGCCATCATCCCGGATTGTCAGATCCACCCTGGAGTCTTGAAAGCTTATGTGAATCCATACGTTGGCAGCCTCTGCGTGCTTTGTGATGTTATTACACGCCTCCTGGACAATGCGGTAAATGACAATCTCTTCCTCATGGGACAGTTTCCGTTCCTGACCGGTTATTCTAAAATCGAAACCGATATTTAACCGGTTCGCGAATTGATTTCCATAGGACCGGACGGCGGCTACTAGCCCGATGTCATCGATAATACTCGGGCGGAGTTCGTGTGCCAAATCCCGCATATTCGAGATGCTGGAGGCGATCAATGCCTTCGAGTCCTGAATCCGGTGGGCCAGGCTTTCTTCTTTCTTCTCGCGGATATCGTATTCAATTTCGGTTAAATTCACCCGGATTGCGGTCAACGCTTGTCCGAATTCATCGTGCAATTCCCGTGCGATCCGTTCCCGTTCCTGTTCGTGTGCGTGAATCAATTGGGCGGAGAGTTGTTTTAATCGCTTCTGGTGTAACCGTACCTTTTCTTCCGCCTGAGTTCGCTGAGTCACATCAATCCCGGTGGCCAGAATTAATTGTTCATCGCCAAACTCAAACTGAAACGGACGGAAAATCCAGTCGATATAGATTCTGTCCCCTACGTTTTCTTCACCGCCCGTTACCACAAAACTTTCAACGTTGACTTCATTCCCGCCCCGGATCGCGTCAATTTTGGATTGCTCCAGGGGAAGAATCTTAAAAAAATTCTGCGTGTCATTATCCGACAGTTGCGATTTAAACAGGCTTCCAAACGCATTATTGAAACTGGAAATGTTGCCGGTGGAATTAATCAAAACAATGAGTGCCGATGTTCTGTCGATTATCTGCCGGGTGAACGCCTCCGCTTTCAGGAGCCGGCGGTGACTGGCCCAGGAGAGGAGCAAAATCGCCACAATAAACAAAAGGATTGTGAGCGTGCCTCCGAACAGTACGATCCAATTTAATTCTCCACTCTCGCCCATAGAAAGCTTGCACCGTAGCTTACGTTTGCGATTGTATTAATTATTGAGTGAACTAACCACCCGTGTGGCATTTCGCCGGCAAACATTGCCTCACCTAGCAAAAAGCTGAATGCTGTCCCACCAAAATATAAGAGCATTCCGAGGAGAATCCACGTTTTGTAATTCCGCACGACACTTTGGAGCGACAAAATAACATCTTCATAAAGCGAAAAGAGTGCTACAATAATCAGTATCAGTAATTGGAGTAATTTTCCGAGTTGATTGATATCCTGCCATGAGTAGTACATGAGCTGTAAAACCACATACACCGTTAAAAATACCGGAATTAGTCCAACGAGCAATTTTCGCCGGAGTCCTGTTTTCCACATAGAAATGACATAGACAAAAAAACTGAACTCAAACATGATAAACAGGTTCCCGAGCAATAGGTTGCGTACTCCTAAATTCGCCAGTACAAGGCTCAGGATCTCCACAGTCCCTGCTATTAGAAACAAAATCAAAAATATTTTTAAATCGTCAGATAATTTCCGCCAGGCGATAATACCTACAACAGCAGGTATCCACGCCGAAAGTGAAGAGATATAAATGTAAACCGGTATGGTCCCACTCATCACGTGTTTAACGGATTGGCTGAGGAACAGTACGGAGGACACGGCACTCCAAGTTCCATTAAGTTGCCCTCATACACATCGTCTCCGTCACTGTTCACGCCTACTAATACCAAAACAGAATCGCCATCATCATTAATTGCGTTATAATATCGAAATCCGACGACTTCCTCCTGTATGAGTAATTCCAATACGGCTTCTTTACCGTAAAACGCACCAAGCGGTGCATCTTTCCCAGCTGTTTCTCTGTAGTTCTTTGTCCATCGCCTGGCCTGCTCGAGTGTGATGCTGTGATCTTCCTTTTCGTTGAATTGCATGCAAAGATCCTTTCCTTTCAAAGAATAGAGGATAGATTGGAAAAATTAATGTAATGACAGATTGTCTCTTTTTCAGATGCTTTTATTCAAGGCAAAAAAAAACTTCCCGGGCGGGGAGACCCGGGAAGAGGGGAAGACGTTGCGGGGTACGGTCTGTTACTTTGGGGGAGAATAATTGTGTGTAAAGGTAGTTTAGTTTCCCCCGTTTTCGATGATTCCGATTAAATTATCGTATACCTCTGCAACGCTTCATCACAATATTTTAAACAAATGCTGAGTAAAAAAATTTGCTCGCCAATTTTTTCTCTCCTCTGATATAAATGTGTTCCAATTGAGTCGGTAAAATAATACTAGAGTGACGGAGAGAGATCTATAGGGTGATCCCCTGAGATTCTCCTGAGAATACCCTGATATTTACGGTTTAAGTGGAAATGGTCTGAGATATCACCGGTGCCAGTCGTCCCTGGCGGGACTTCTGGTTTATGATCCACTAATCCCCGGGCTAACGCCCGGGGCTAAAAGCAGTCCGTCCCTGCCGGGACGGAAAACGACACCATTAATTTCCAGGGCAAGTGTTCATTGTTTAAAAGAGTGCAGAGTCGCAATCAACCCCAAGTCCCGGCAGGGACGGCTGCCAATTAATCCAATACGTACCGTTTATCGTAATCAACCCCATGCTTATCCAGAAACAATAAATATTCTTCTTTGAACGTGCGATGCCGATGGTGTTCTTTTTGATTTTTAATGTATTCGATGGTTGGTTCAATGCGGGAAACACTCACCGTGAACGCGCCGTACCCTCTTTGCCATTCGAAATCATTCAATGATTTAAACGTCTCCGAAATCCAATTGGACGATCCGGTTTTAATAAGCTGGATGCCTTTCGCCACAAACATTGTCCGGGGGAGCTCCACGAGCATGTGAATATGATTGGACGTCCCACCGGCGGCCAGCGATTTCATATCATTATCCCGGGCAATGCCACCGAGGTATTTCCAGACTCTGGGTTCGATGTCCGGGGTGATGAGGTGTTGTCTGTTTTTCGCGCTGAAAATATAATGGATAAACAGGGCTGCATACGAATGTGCCATAACATTTTCTCCATTGTTGACAAGTTTTACCGGGTATCAGTCGTCCCTGGCGGGACTTTCTTGTTTATGAGACCATTGTTCCCCGGGTTAACGCCCGAGGCTGAAAGCAGTCCGTCCCTGCCGGGACGGAAAGCGACACCATTAATTTCCAGTGTAAGCGGTCATTGTTTGAAAGAGTCCCGGAGGGACGAGTGCCTTCAGCCCACCACGTCAGTGGTGGGTGGCAGAGTCGAAATCAAACCATAGTCCCGGCACGGACGATTGGCTGTTGGTATAGTTTCCAACTTCCCGTTTTAATACTTCTCCCTTATAAAGGAAACCAGAACCTGAACACTTGAACACTCCAATACCTGAACACTGTCGTTACGCCCACAACTGCCGATCCAGACTCCGGTATTGGATGGCCTCGCTGATGAACTCCGGTCGAATGTCTTCGGCACCCTCCAGGTCGGCGATGGTGCGGGAGACCTTCAGAATCCGGTCGTACGCCCGGGCACTGAGGCCGAGTTTGTTGATTGCCGCTTTCAACAGCGATCGGCTCTGCTCTCCAACCTGGCAATACTTGCGGATGTCCTTGCTCTCCATATCCGCGTTGCAGAACATATCCTTCCGCTTTTGGAATCGCTCCAGCTGGTGCTCCCGGGCGGTCTGCACCCGCGACCGGATGGACTCCGACGGCTCGCCTTTCCGGTCGCTGCTCAGTTCGGAAAACTTCACCGCCGGCACCTCGATGTGGATATCGATCCGATCCAGCAACGGCCCGCTCACCTTGCTCATGTATTTCTGAATCTGTGGGACGGAACAGCTGCATGTGTTGGTCGGGTCGGTGGCGTAGCCGCATGGACACGGATTCATCGCAGCGATCAACATGAAGTTGGCCGGATACGACAACGAAACCATAGCCCGGGAGATGGTTACCGTATCATTTTCCAGCGGCTGGCGCATGACCTCCAGCACGTTCTTTTTAAATTCCGGCAGCTCGTCCAGGAATAACACACCGTGGTGCGCCAGGCTGACTTCGCCGGGACGCGGAATTCGTCCGCCGCCAACCAATGCGGCGTCGGAAATCGTGTGATGCGGACTCCGGAACGGCCGGGTTGCAATAATACCCTCACCATCCGGCATCAGACCGGCGACGGAGTGGATTTTCGTTGTAGCGAGCGCCTCCTCCAGCGCCATCTTTGGAAGGATCGTCGGAAATCGCTTGGCTATCATGGTTTTCCCGGAACCGGGCGGCCCAATCATGATAATATTATGTCCTCCGGCAGCGGCAACCTCCAGAGCGCGCTTCACGTGCTCCTGCCCCTTGACGTCGGTGAAGTCGATGCGGTATTGGGACTGCTCCTCGAATATGGATTCGATATCTATGGAATACGGCGGAATGGAGTGTTCCTCGTTCAGGAAGTCCACCACGTCCCGGAGATTCTTCGCCGGGATAATCTCCAGCTCGTCGGTGAGCGACGCCTCCTTCGCGTTCTTCTCCGGGAGGATAATGCCCCTCACATCATTGGACTTGGCGCAAATGGAGATTGGCAGCGCGCCGTGAATCGGCCGGAGATTGCCGTCCAGTGCCAGCTCTCCCAGCAGGATATACTCTTCCAGCAGCTCATGCTTCACGTGACCGTGTCCCGCCAGCAAGCCGATAGCGATGGGAAGATCGAATGCGCTACCTTCCTTGCGGATATCCGCCGGCGCCAGATTGATGGTAGTGCGCTTGGCTTTATAAAAATAGCCGGAGTTCTTAATAGCCGAAAAGACCCGGCTCTTGCTCTCCTTCACCGCCCCTTCCGGCAGTCCCACCATGAAAAATTTCGGCACCTGATCTTCCAGATGTACCTCGACCTTAACGATATAGGCATCGATGCCCAGTACCGTA
The DNA here is from genome assembly GCA_021734025.1 of Candidatus Neomarinimicrobiota bacterium. Classification (NCBI taxonomy): domain Bacteria; kingdom Pseudomonadati; phylum Fidelibacterota; species Fidelibacterota bacterium. Next base: position 51,436 of record JAIPJS010000003.1, on the reverse strand, counting down.
CTGCTGAGTACTTGTGCAAACATTGCATTCTCCAATTTTTTTTAACTGAAACGGAAATACTTATCCTGCAAGACTGATGTCAACGCAGGCACTACCTACGAACTCGTTTTACTTCGGTACGACTACTCTGCTGCTGAGGACTGTTGCTGCGATGGCAGCATCCGGTAGGCGTAGGCCAGCGCGTCCTCAAAATCGCTGCCCTTGTGCAGATTCCGCCGGTAAAACCGGTCAATCAACTGTATGAATGCCTGCCGGTCTTCGTACGAACTGACCTTCAGATATGATATCGTTTTTCTGAGTTCTTCCCGCAATTCCCGGATTTCTTTGGAATGACTTGCTCGGGAGGATTCCGTCTTTTTTACAATTTCATAGTGGCTGGTAAGATACCCGGTGAGGAATGTATTCTTCTCTTCCTGCGACATGGCCTTCCAATAGATAGCCATCCCGGTTGACACGACTTCCGTGTTTGAAGCCGAAGGCTTTTGACCGGCGGCTTTTGATTGTCCCATAACCGGCACAAAACCCAATAAAACTATTCCCAGCGATAGAAAAAGCGATCCGGTAATCTTCATCATGCAACCTCTGGTTTGAGTGATTCCTCTTCCGGCCAGGCATCAATTTCCTGAATAAGCCGCTCAACCACCTGGTCTTCCGGAATCTTCCCGATCGGCTCACCGGCCCGGAATAACAACGCCTCGTGCTTCCCGCAGGCGACGCCAATATCCGCATCGCCCGCTTCGCCGGGGCCGTTCACCGCACATCCCATGATGGCGACTTTCAGCGTCTTGTCGGTCTTCTCCAGATACGATTCCACCTGCTCCACCATGGGAAACAGATCGACCTCCAACCGCCCACAGGTGGGACACGCCACCACCGTGGCGCCCTTCGTAGAGAGATTCAGCGATTTCAGGATCTGGTAACCCACCTGCACTTCCTTCACCGGATCGTCAGCCAGAGAAACCCGAATGGTGTCACCAATACCTTCGGATAAGAGGGTTCCGATGCCTACGGCAGATTTAACGGAGCCCTGCCGGTATGGCCCCGCCTCCGTCACACCGAGATGCAATGGATAGTCATACTGCTTGGAAAATTTGCGATACGTCGCGATCATCAATGGGACGTCTGAGGCTTTGAGCGAGACGATAATATCGTCAAATCCGTGTTCCCGGCAGATATCGATGTGCCGGGCGGCGCTCTCTACCATGGCATCAGCGGTGGGATAGCCGTATTTCTCCAGCAGATCCTTTTCCAGGCTTCCGGCGTTGACGCCGATGCGTATCGGAATCCCAGCTGATTTGACTTTCGCCAGAATCTCTGCCACCCGTCGGGCGTTTCCAATATTCCCGGGATTGATGCGGATCTTGTCCGCGCCGGCGTCCACTGCGTGCAACGCCATCACATGATTAAAGTGAATATCGGCAACTACCGGTATACTACACGCCTGCTTAATTTTTTCCAAAGATGCCGCGGCTTCCTGGCTGGGTACGGTCACGCGGATAATCTGGCAACCGGCTTCTTCCAGGCGCTGGATTTGATCGATGGTTGCTACGGCATCTTCAGTCTTCGTCGTGGTCATGGACTGCACGGAAATCGCAGCCGTTCCGCCCACCGGAACGTTGCCAACCATCACCTGCCGGGTCGCTTTTCTGTGGGAAGAGTTACTCATAAAATTATCCTGATTCATCACTGATGAAAAGTAGCCGCGGGGGGATTTGGAATCAAATGGAATTTTTTCCAGTTTGCTCGTTCAAAAAAACTACCCCAGAGGCTCTCCCGTTTGAACCCGATTTCATCGGACTACAAGCGGAATTATACATCTTTTGATATTTACAAGAAAAAATGACTGTAACCCTCATTCCAAGGTTTGTAAAACTTTTTTGGCCTCTGTTCGCATCCGTGATGGTATATCCTCCGAGGTTACTTTGTCAAGATATTGTTCTGCCTGGTGCCGTTCACCGAGCTGCAGATACGCCCGCCCAATAACCAAATTCGCGTTAATTCCGTGGAAATCGTATTCGTCTACATTATTGCTGAGATAAACCTGTAAACAATCGATAGCGCTCCGAGACTCATCTCTGGCAAACAGCTGCAATCCCCGCAGGTAGGTTACCTTATTGCCGAATTCCTCCTGGTAAAAGCGGTCTAAGCCGGGGATGAGTTTTTGCAGTGTGTCCAGTGACGCCTTACCCGCTGTTGTGTCTCCGACGGCATACTCGAAATCGCCGCGCATTGCCCAATAGTACGGGCTTCCGGAGTAGACCGCGGTCAGCGACTCGGCCCGCGCCAGCGCTGCGGGAACATTATCCTCGAGATAGCCATCGATGTACATCAGGATGCTGTTGGCTTCAGGATGTCCGTATCGCCCGTGATTGGCTGCCCGCGTCAGCTCCGCTTTCCCTTCTTCCCTGGTACCGTGCAACCCGATGATGCGGGCCGCCGTTTTGAGGAGTGCTCCGGACATGCCAACGTAGTAGTGAAACGCGCCCATCGCGAGTTTTGTGTCCGCGAGGTTTGGCGCTAATTCCTCGGCTTTCTTGACCTTTTGAATTCCGGAATATCCGTGAACTGCCGCCTTCACCCAGTGTTTACGCGCCAGATCGACCCGCGCCTGGATCCCCAGCGACATTCCGTAGAGCAACCAGCCATACGGATCGCCGGGATGCGCTTCCACATACGGCTCGCAAAGCTTCGCTGCCTCATCAATCCGCACCAAGAGCGTCTCTTCGCTGGCTTCCACGCCGTGGGTGCCGCGGACGATCATCCAGTCCGCCACCCCGATGAGCAGCGGCCCTGCCGGGTGTTCCGGGTACCGCTCTGTAACCTGCTGAAACAGCTCTTTCCCCTGGCGTCGATCGTAGTTGTACATATGATGGATACCGGCCCGTAACAGGCTGTCGCCAGGAATCGGCGGTACGGGCTGGGCCGACAGACTTCCACAGAGGAGGAGTATAATCCAGATTGCGTGGTGATAAGATCTATGCAAACTACGGCATTTCGAATTCGTGTTCCGGGTGACGGATGGTCAGCACTGGACATGGAGACTTCCGGACAACCTTTTCCGTAGTACTGCCGAACAGGATGTGGCTGAGTCCGCTCAGGCCATGTGTAGCCATCACGATCATGTCGATGTCGTTTTCCCTGGCGTAATCTATAATCTCTTTAAAACTCCGGCCGAGACGAACTTCTGACCTGGTTGGAATACCAGCAGGCACATCCTCTTCAATAATCGAATCCAGGCTCTTTTTGGCGTGCTCGGTGTGATTCTCCTCCAGTTCGGCATAATTCACCTGGGTCCACCCGAAATCCACCGGCGCATTAATCGGTTCAACTACATACATACAATGGAGCGTTCCATTGAATTTCTCCACCATTTCGACGGCATACGGGAGCGCATACTTTGAATATTCAGAGAAATCTGTGGTATACAGAATGTTCTTTATATCAGGCATTTACTCCTCCTTACTTTAAGTTTTTATTGAGATATCCATTAACTAATTATCATCAGGGATATTCACCTTATCCAGATCAATAAATTCCCGGTTTTTAATCTGTGTTTATCTTTAGTTTCTGCGTTAATCAGCGTGCTATTTTTTTAAGTCTAATAAATATTACCGATTTGCGCCTGAAACGTCTACCCAATTTTCACTTCACCATTTCTATGATATAAATCACCTGCCCGCCTTTTGTTCACTTTTTGTACTCTTTACTGTTGCTTTTCCCGGAACATGCCGATAATATAAGTGTAATACAGGAAACGGAGGTTATTATGGAGAGCACACTCACAGATCAGCAAGGGATTCAATGCCCTATATGCAACACCACCTGGTCCACCGCCGAGACCGAATACGCCTGGCTCCGGGATGAGGAGATGTTTCACTGCTCCTGCGGCTATCCCCTGTTCAGAAAACGTGAATTACAGGAAGATGAATTGGCGTGGATTCAGCCAGCGGATTGATTAACCACGGAATGAGTGACATGCCATGGCATGTCACTACAGATCGGAAATCCTGGCCAAAAAGAATTTGTTTATGAACTCAACTTAAAGAAAGCCAAACTTCAATTATATACAAAAAGCCCCGGCGCGTCGCAAGCCGGGGCTTTTTTAATTGATTCTGAAGAGTTAATGTTATTTTAGCAACAGCATCTGTTCGAACTTCAAAAATTGCCTTTCGCTATCAATGTTACGCAAACATTTAACGAGCCCACGGGACTTATAATCGGTGTGGATCATTCTCCCACCACTATCGTGGTGGGCTAAATGCAATCGTCCCTCCGGGACTATACTGGTGATCATGGAATAGTTCTGTCATGGGCGACAAGTGAATAGCCCCGGGATTCATCCCGGGGTTTCATGAGCCAAGAAACTGAAACATCCCGCCAGGGACGGCCGCTGAATCCAATCCCCTCCGTCTAAACAAATTTAATAACAAGCCATGTGAAGATGCTTACAAATCCCTCAATTCCGCCGGAACCAGTTATCCAGCATATCAAACAGTGCATCCTGCGTCTGGCAGATTTCCAGGTCGATGGGGAGCGAATCGGCAATGTAGCGGCCGTACTGTTTAGTGGCGACACGGGGATCGGCGATGATGACCACACCGGAGTCGGTGCTGGAGCGGATGAGCCGGCCGAAGCCCTGGCGGAATTGGATGATGGCCTCCGGCAGCGTATAATCAATAAATCCGTTCCCGCCGGCCTCCTCGATAGCCGCCGTATTGGCCTCCACCACCGGATCGGTGGGCACCGAAAACGGCAGTTTGCCAATGAGCAGCACCTGGAGCGCTTCCCCGGGTACGTCTACCCCCTCCCAGAAGCTTTCGGTGCCGATGAGTACCGAGGACTGCTCATCCCGGAACTGCTCGATGAGGTCGGTGCGGGAGATGTTTCTGGTTTGCCGCAAGAGCCCGATTTCCATCTCCCGGTAGTAGCTCTCGATGCCGCTGAAGATCTGATCCATATTCCGGTATGAGGTCGTCAGCACCAAAGTACCGCGCTGATATCGTTCGGTGATATTCCTGACAATCTCGGCTAACTGCTTGCTGTGTTCCTCCGATCCCGGGCGTTCAACATAGGATGTCACGCAGCCGATGATCTGCTCCGAAAGATAATACGGGCTCCCGAAGTCCGCGGTGACCACTTCCCGTTCCTCCAACGTATCCAGTCCGGTGCGACTCTTAAAATACTTAAACGAATCGGCCACCTTTAACGTTGCCGAGGTGAAAACGGCCGTGCGGAGTTCGTCGTACATGTGCATGGTCAGCACCTCCCCAACGGAAATCGGCGTGGTAATGAACTTCGGCTGGCCCTTTTCGCTCACCGGCAGCTCGTACCAGTAGATCTGTTCGGGATCCGCGGCCTCGGTGATGGCGTGGAAGGTATGCGCAATCTCTATCAGCTCATCGTAACTGTATTGGATATCCTGCCGGATCTGATCCACATCGGTGATATAGTCGTCGCTGAAATCCTTCAGGTGCTGATGGAGTTCCTTCAGAACGCCCATCACCTCTTTAAAGCTGTTCCTTACTACCTGGATTTGCTTGCCCAGCGAATCGAACGGCCTGGACTCGCTGGTATAGCGCACCCGTTCGGTGTAGGTAAACTGGCGCTGATTACGGGCGGCCTGGGTGTGAAAGTCAGAAAGGAACGCATCTGCCGCCTTCTCCAGGGCGCTTAAGCCTTCTATGGAAGCATCGATTTGGGATTCAAGACCACCAGTCTCCTTCTCCTCGTCCATTTGCGTCACAGCCACCCTGAGCGTCGCCAGGATGCCGTACTCCGCCCGACTCTTGGTGTAAAGCGTTCCTGTCGCGTTTCGTATCTTCCAGATGTCGAACTCCGACGCAAAATACCGGTACGCGCTGTTCTCCAGGTTGTGCGCCTCATCCACCACCAGATGGTGATACTCGGGAATGGCCATGTGCCCGGATGCCGCATCCGCCAACAGCAGCGAATGATTCACCAATACCAAATGTGCGTTGGTTGCATGCTTTTTCAGCGGCCCCAGGAAACAGCCGTTGAATTTCTGGCACCGCTTGGTGGTGCAGTACCCACTCTCACTGGCAACCTTGTTCCAGAGATTGGCATTGCGCCCCTCATGGAAGCCGTTGTTTTCGGAAATATCCCCGGTTTCGGTCTGTGACGCCCAAATCACAATTGGCAGCGCTCCGACACGCTCCCTCTTTGCAAACCGGCTGACGTTCCTGAAAAAGTCCGCCCACTTGTTTTTACAAAGATAGTTGGATCGCCCCTTCAGCAGGACGGCTTTGAACTCAAGTCCGAGCCTGTCGTGAATAAACGGGATATCCTTGTAAAAGAGCTGCTCCTGGAGATTCTTGGTGTTGCTGCTGATGACCAGCCGCTCGCCGCGATCGTTATTTTTCAGCGCCCAGAGGATGCCGGGCAGCGTATACGCCAGGGACTTGCCGACTCCGGTGCCGGCTTCCGCCACCAGAAAGGTGCCATCGTTCAATGAATTCGCCACAGCTTCCGCCATAGCCGCCTGGGCGTCCCGCTCCTCGAATTTGCTCAGGGACTGTCCCAGGGCGCCATCTTTGGTAAAATAGCGGGTCAGCTCGAACGTATCGATGGATTCCAGCGGTTCCCCCATGCCGTCGAACTCCAGGCCGCCTTCCCCATAGATGTTGAATCGCTTCGGTGGCTTCAGCGGCGGCTCGCCAATACCCTCAGGTTCATTCCGGGAAATCAGGAGGTTGGCCACGTCGACAAACAGTTGCTTTGTGTGGACGTCCACGTCTGACAACAGGTGATTGCACTGGCGTATGGTCTCCAGCGGCGTAGCGACCATCATACCGACGAGTTTCAGGAAGCTGTCGCCGGCCATCTTCGCGTCGGCCAGCGCCCGGTGCTCGTTGGAACGTTCCACGCCGAACGCCCTGGCCACCGTCTTCAATTTGTGATCCACAAGCCACCAGGCAAAGGTTCTGGCCAGGATCAGCGAGTCATACAGCTGATTCTCCGGCGGATCACTACCGGATCGCTGATAGTGGGCTTCCAGCATATTAATGTCAAAATCAATATTATGCGCTACGACGGGATAATCGGCAAGGAAGTCCCGGATTTCTTTGTGGAAATCCTCATATCGCGGCGCATCTTTGACCATATCGTTGGAAATACCCGTAATCCGGGTAATCTCTTCCGGCACCGTCTTTCGTGGCTGAATAAGAAAGCTGATTTCATCAACCGGTTCCCCTTTTTCGTACTTCACAGCAGCAAATTCGATGATGTCGTCCTGCAACGGATCGAAGCCGGTGGTTTCGGTGTCCAGGGATATAAAGGTCTCCAGGTGAATCTTCTGAAAAATTTTGTCATCTAACATGGATATAGACTATTCCTCGGGTCAGTGGTTACCAGCCTTTAAGGTAGCATTCTGCGTGTATTTCTCATAGCGGGAATTCGGGAAAAAGAGGGATAAAGGTATAAGGGTATAGAGAGTACGGTATTTCTTAATCTTACTCATACTCGGTTGTTACCTGGAAAGGAGAAAGCAGGAGGGAGAAGGGGAAAAACTGTAGGTTGTCCGTTGTTTGTGGATCGTTGATCACTAGACTTGCGAATATATATTTTTATCTGATTTTTTTCGCTGTACGTGGATTTTTAGTAAGATGAAAGAAGGAGAGGGGGTAACGAGCATAACGAACTATAAACAACCAACTACTATCGATTATCCGCTGAAGTAGATACTATTAAAACGTTTGACACACGGACGAAGGACTCAAGACTCCTAACCGCCATTAACGATAACCCGAAAACACAGTAACACCATAACACGCCGTTACCTGATCACCCTAACACTCAGATACTGCCGTTAACTTTGTACAACCTTCCGAAGCACCGTTTGCATCTCGTTTAATTTATACGGCTTGGGAACCATACCCCTAAATCCATATTCTTCGTAGTTAGCCATAATCGGATTATTGGAATATCCACTCGATACAATTGCGCGAACGTCCGGGTCGATTTCCTGGAGTTTTTCAATTGTCTCTTTGCCGCCCATTCCTCCCTGAATCGTCAAATCTAGTATGACGGCATCAAACGTGTTTTCGTTTTCCATCGCTTCCTGATACGAAGTGACTGCCTCTTCCCCGTTTTTGGCGGTGATGACCTTATAGCCCAGGATTTCCAGCATATCCCTGACCACCTGACGCACCGCGTCCTCATCATCCATAGCCAGGATCCTCAGTTCCCCTACTTCTTCTGTGTTTTTATCAGCGGGCACCACGTCCTGTTCGCCCGAGGCTTCAGTGTCAATTTGTTCCTTCTCCCCGGATACATTTTCGGCCGCAGGCAGGTAAAACGTGAAGGTTGCTCCTTCGCCGGGACGTGAATCAACGGTAAGTAAGCCGTCGTGCTTATTTACGATGGAATAGGCAACAAAGAGTCCCAAACCGGTGCCATCCTCTTTCGTGGTAAAATAGGGATCGAAAATTTTGTCCTGGTTTTCCGGCGGGATACCTTCCCCGGCATCACGCACCTGGATGCAGACGTAATCCCCTGGATTCAACGGAACTTCTGAATCCAATTTTATGGTTACATTTTCTCCATTAATTCTGATGTTCCCGCCGTCCGGCATCGCCTGGTCCGCGTTAATTACCAGGTTTTTGACCACCTGATGAATTTGACTGTCATCAATCATTACTTCGGACAGGTCGGACGGTATATCGATGTCACACGAGACGTTTGACCCTCTCAGCGCCATCTCTGCGGCCTGGGATACCGGTTCTTCGATGGTGCCGATCTCCCGGACCGGCTCACCACCTTTGGAGAGCGTCAGCAACTGCTGGGTGAGCTCCTTGGCCCGCCATGCGGCTTCTTCCGCAATCGAAACATAGTTATTAACCGGGTGCTCCTCCTCAAGTTTCAACTTTGACAGGGATAAATTCCCCACAATGACTGCCAGAACGTTGTTAAAATCGTGCGCAATTCCGCCGGCAAGGATTCCCACTGACCGGAGTTTCTCGGTCTTCTGTATCTCTTCTTCCAGACGGTGCTCCTTGGTGACATCCCGGAAAACCAGCACAACGCCAATGGTCTCGTCATCCTGGCTTTTGATCGGTGCGCCACTGTCGGCGATAATCCGCTCGGTACCATCTTTGGCTACCAGTACCGTACCGTTGGCCAGCTCGACAATCGATTCGCTTTCCAGTACCTTTTCTACGGGATTTGGCAGAGGTCTCCGGGTTCGCTCGTGGATAATCCTGAAGACTTCCTCCAGCGGCTTTCCCATGGCCACTTCGTGGGGCCATCCTGTCAGTTTTTCGGCTACCTCATTCACCAGAACCACATCCCCATGGATATCCGTGGTAATTACCCCGTCACCGATGGAGTGGAGCGTTACAGCCAACCGTTCCTTCTCCTCGGCCAATGCCTGCCGGGTACGGATGAGTTCCTTGTTCTTTTGCCGTATCTGCCGGGTACGTTCATTAACCTGGTGCTCTAATTCCCGCTCCCTGGCATTAACCTGATAAACCCTATATCGGATTGTTCCAACAATTATTCCAACAATGAATAGTCCGACTAATATTTGAAACCAGGCTCTCTGCCAGTACGGCGGAATGATGGTAATATGCACCGGTTCTGCCTCATTCCATTGTCCCCAGACATTCGCCCCACGCACCCGAAATGTGTATTCACCCGGACTCACATTGGTGTAACCGACTGCATGCCGCGTTCCTGCCCTGCGCCATTGTGTGTCCAGCCCTTCCAGAATGTACTGATATTTGTTTTCTTCCGGATGAGTATAATCCAGCACTGCAAATTCGAATGAAAAGAATTGTTGATCATGTCGGAGCTCAATGCTGTGATCCTCCGGTATGATATGGGGCTCCTCGTACAGACGAAACTCAGAAATGACGACAGGCGGTTTAATTTGAGATGGCTCTAATTTACCAGGTTTAAAACTCACCAGCCCTTTCCGACCACCAAAAAAGACTTCCCCTGACTCCGTGGTAATACAGGAACCAAGATTAAAATCCGATACAATAATCCCGTCAGAGCGCCTGAAAACGGCAAAGGAGTAACTGTCCGGGCTAAATCTTGCGAGGCCGCGTGAAGTGCTTATCCAGATCCCGCCATTTTCATCCTCCGTTATACCATAGATATTACTACTCTTTAAGCCATCATCTTCATTGAAGATTTTGAAGGTATCGGCTTTGGAATCGTAACGGTTGAGACCGTTGGATGTCCCGACCCAGAGTACACTGTCGCGCGTCTCATAAATATCGGTAATTTCATAATGACTGAGCCCGCCAGGCTGTACATCCCGGGTCGGTATTGTGGTAAAAGTTTGCGACTTCCGGTCCATCAAACTGAGACCGCCGTCTGTTGCAATCCAAAAATTATTTTGCTGGTCCTCCATCATATTTACCACATAATTCCCGGCGATTGCCGTGGTGTCCTCATAATCCGGCGTCACGTACTGAATAAACCGATCGGTTTTTTTGTCATACCGGATGAGCCCTGCTCCGTCCGTGCCGAGCCACAATGTGTTGGACCGGTCCTCGTAAATTGCGAGTACGCCTGCCCGGGGAAGACTTTCCGCATCCGCCGGATCGTTTTGAAAAACCCGGCAATCGCCGGACTTCATTTCATACCTCAGGAGCTGAGGGCTGTTTTGACCGGTAATTGAAACCCAAAGAATTCCCTGACTATCGATAAGAAAGTCCCGAATAAAATTTTCTGAGAGATCACACTGGTCCGGCTCAAATTTATTAAGTGTATTGGTTTCCGGATTCAGTATATAGATGCCGGTGTAAGTTCCGAGCCATATTTCCTGGCTATTTTTTTCCTGGAGGCCATGTACATCTCTGTCCTGCAGTGTCTCACCGGATGCGGTGGTCATACTCCGATAATTATTAAATACCTGCTTAGACGGGACATATTTATTCACACCGTTGCGATAGGTTCCAAACCACAGGATTCCACTTTTGTCCATATACATGGTGGAGATGCCGTTGCTGCTCAAACTGTACCGATTGCCCTGAACGTGATGGAACTGATTAAATTCCTGACTTTCCGGCCGAAATCTGTTCAGTCCCCAGTTGGTTCCTATCCACAGATTTCCATCATCATCCTGCAGCAGAGATAATACTGTGGAATTCGACAAGGTGTTTTCGGAATTGGGATCCTGTACATAGTGCCGGATATCCCCGGTTTCACGATTGAGATGATATAATCCGTTTTCCGTCCCGAGCCACAGTTCAGTGTTGCCTGTGCCGGTGACCGCGCTCACCTGCAAATCCTCTATTCCATAGAAGAAATCCGCAAATTCGCTGTAGGGAGCAACGTATTCTCCCTTCGTCTTGTCGAAGAACCTGACTCCACCATCCGTTCCCAATAAGAGGAGCCCATTTTCATCGTCATAGATGTTCCAAATCCTAGCCATATTAACTGAGTCGGGTGTCGTATCATAATCACATTCCAGGTACTGAAGAACCTTATTCTCTTCGATATTGAATTTATTTAGTCCCCAGGCACTGGCTATCCAGAGAAGACTGTCATTCTCTGCATACAAATCCGTGACATAACTATTCGTCAAGTTACCTTCGACGCGAAACTGCTCCGGAAATTTTTGAAATGCTCCGGTACGGATATTTAGCCTGTCCATACCGCCTCCGGTGCCAATCCACATGTAACCCGGAGTGTTTTGCGCAAGTGCCAGAACCTTGTTATTTCGCAGAGAGGCAGTATCCGTGAAGGATGATTTCAATATTTCAAAATCATACCCGGAGTACTTATTCAAACCTTCATCGGTGCCAAACCAGATAAATCCTCTTTCATCCTGGAGGATAGCGTTAACGGCACTTTGGGACAACCCGTCTTCTACCGTCAGGGGTTCAAAGGTACCAAGCTCCTGCTTGGCAAATAAATTTAAATGCAGACTGAGGAAGAGCACCAACAAGCAAATTCCAGGGAACCCCTGAAAGGCAGAGAGGTAATTCGATATTTTACGCAACCGTCGCATAGTCAGAGAAAAAACTCAGACCCTTTATATAACTTTACCCTATATACCATATTCTAATATCGACCGATGTGATAAAAAATGAATCCACAATTTCCCGAAACAAAAAATATTTTCCGCGGCATACGTCCTATTTTGAACGCTATGCAATTCGATAATTTTCAGTCTATAATCAGGGCAATTTAACAATCAAATGTACTTTTAAAATCAACAACCACTCGTCAATTGTCAATTAAATTTAACATGCTAATCTTCAGGATTTAGCATAAATGCGGTAATCGATATTTCAAGTGATAATTCCGAAGCTATGCGGTCCAATATCTTCGTACGTATAAAATCCCCCTTAAAGCAAGTGGCTCCCGGAGCGCGTTCCTCATGTGATACTTTTACTTCTCCTTATATCCTACTATATTTCAATTTGTTACTGTACTTGAAGAGACAAAACCATAGTGAAGTCGTCTTTCAAGCAATAGTAGAGGTTTTTCCGGAGATCCTTCGATGCAGTCATGGTTTCCAAGTCTCGAGGTGTTGCTCAGGTTCTCATTGCCGTCTGGTATATCTATTGTGGGCTCAGAAAATTTGACTTCAAGTAGATTATCAGATAATACATCTATAATCCATATTGTAAAGGGTTTAACCTTGTTACAATACGAAGAAATGTCTGACACATTTGTGGGCAGGCAAATGATAGAAATTCCCGGGTCAGCCTGTTAATGGCCCGCACTTTTCTGCAGGCTAATTCTGTCAGGATACAAAACTTTTCAGGATCTTGTAATTTTTCCTAATTCCGAGTCCAAAGGATTCTTGTGAGGAGTATGATAAAGTGAATACACCACAGTGCCGCTAAAATGAACTACCCCGAGGCAGAGACCTCGGGGAATTTTGTGATTGAAGAAACGATGTTTACGGGGCGGCGACCTCCGGTTCGGATTCATACCGGGTTTTATCGTGCATCCCCTCGTCCCGGATCGACACGGGATAATCACCGGAAAAGCAGGCGTGGCAAAAATCGTCAGGATCGAGGTCCGACGCGGTGATCATCCCCTCTATGGAAAGATACTGCAGACTGTCCACGTTCAGGAATGTCCGCATCTCCTCAATGCTCATATTATTGGCGATGAGACTGTCTCGTTCCGGAAAATCCAATCCGTAAAAGCAGGGATGCTTAATCGGCGGTGAGCTGACCCGGATGTGCACTTCTGCCGCACCGGATTCCCGGAGAAGTTTCGTGAGAGATTTTAGCGTGGTGCCACGAACAATTGAATCTTCCACGACCACGACTTTTTTTCCGTTGAGTACACCTTCGACGGTGTTAAACTTGATGCGCACGCTGGTGTCCCGCATGGTTTGGGTCGGATGGATAAACGTCCGCCCAACATAGTGATTCCGGATGAGTCCCAGCTCGAACCGGAGACCGCTTTCCCGGGCATATCCCAGGGCGGCGGTATTACTGGAATCCGGAACGGAGATGACGATATCGGCGTTGGGACATGGCGCTTCGTGCGCCAGGTTCTTCCCGAGTTTCCGGCGGGTTTTGTCCACGTTATCGCTGTAAATCCGGCTGTCCGGACGCGAAAAATAAACGTACTCGAAGACACAGTGTCTTCGGTCAATTTGGTTGGTAATTTCGTATGACTGGAGTCCGCTGTTATTGACGCTTACCAGCTCGCCCGGCTCAATATCCCGGATATACTCGGCGCCAATCAGATCAAACGCACACGACTCACTTGCAAAGATAGTGGTCTCCCCCAGTTTCCCCATACAGAGCGGCCGGAATCCATGGGGATCCCTGGCAGCAATTAGTTCATCTTCGGTCAGAATTAAAAGTGAATATGCCCCCTGGACCTGCCGAAAGGCGTCCAGCGTTCGATCCACCAGGGTGTCCTTATCGCTGTGGGCGATCAGGTGCATGATGATTTCCGTGTCAGACGTCGTCTGGAACAATGCCCCGTTATTGATAAGCCGATCGCGAATCTCGGCGATGTTTACCAGGTTACCGTTATGACTGATCGCCAGTTTACCACCGCGATAATTGAATAGCAGCGGCTGGACGTTCACCATGTGCGAGCCGCCAGTGGTGGAATACCGATTATGCCCGATAGCACTTCCGCCCTTCAGGTTTTCCAGGATCTTCCGATCCGAAAACACATCTGCGACCAACCCCATCCCGTGGTGCTTAAATGCCACATTCCCGTCTGTCGAGACAATCCCGGCACTTTCCTGTCCCCGGTGCTGTAACGCATACATGCCAAGGTAACTGAGCACCGATGCTTCCGGATTATTGTGAACGCCAATTATTCCACACATGGTTTATTTTTCTGCCTCGTTATTTTTGATAACCTTAATATTAAGAGAACCCATTCCACTTCACAAGCCCCAAACAGAATCTGCTCATTTCGACACCTGATGCAGGACCACTCCCCCGGCGATCACCCCGACAGCATCCGCCACAAGATCACCCCAGCTGAAGACGCCCTCCTCAGCGCAATAGTCTCTCGCCTCTTTTAATACGCCTATCCCCAGTGATATTCCCAGTGAAGGGATCAGCGCTCCATCCTCACGCTGCCGAAGGTAGTATCCGGAGGTCATCACCAGCATAAAACCGGATGTCATATGCTTCATCTTATCTATTTGCTTCCAGGATGGAGGCATTTTCAGGCTTATGGTATTTCTTATTGGCTCATCCGGCAGGCTCACAACCGGCTCATCACACCTCACCGGAGAGATCGCGCCTGCTATCACCACGAAAACCAGTAAATTAGCGAAGCAGCGCATCGATATCGATCAGCCCGACCCGCTGGATGATAATCAGCATCACGGCCACAGGGGCAATATATTTTAGTAGAATTACCCATCCCTTGTAGAACCAGGATTGGGTCCAGCTGGTTCCCTTGGTCAACTCCGCCTTCCGGAGTGCCGGATCCAGTCCCCAGCCAACGTAAATGGAGATAAACAGCCCGCCCAACGGAAGCATCCAGTTACTCGCGAGGTAATCCACGGTATCAAAGAAGTTTTTACCGTACATGGCCTCCCATTGGGGAAACAGATCCCCGCTGCCGCTGAGTGCGCTCGGAATTCCGAACAGGAATACAATGGCCCCGGTCAGCAGCGTCGCCTTCTTTCGGTCCCACTCCATTTGATCAATAAAATACGATGTAACAACTTCGAGGAGCGACACCGCCGAAGAAAGCGCGGCAAAGACGATCAGGACAAAGAACAGGAATGAGAGGAACATCCCTCCACCGCCGATTTCGCTAAATATTATCGGGAGCGTCTGGAAGACCAAACCCGGTCCGGCCTGCGGATCGTGGCCGTAGGTAAAGATGATAGGGAACATGACCATACACGCCAGCAAGGCTACAAAGGTATCCAGGATGCCGATCATGATGGAGGCTTTCGGGATATCCGAATCGCGTTCCAGATAGCTTCCGTAGGTTAACATGGCGCCCATACCAAGGCTCAGTGTGAAAAACGCATGCCCCAGCGCCTCCAAAACGCCTGACGGCTTTAGTCGGTCAACATGCGGGAAAAAGACAAAATCCACCGCTTCGCCCCAGCCGCTGAGAAACATTGAAATAATCGCAAGGATGACGAAAATCATGATAAGCACCGGCATGAGAAACCGATTCCAGCGTTCAATCCCCTTTTTCACACCGCCAATAACGACTCCGACCACTAGCACCATAAAGATGGCGTGCCAGAAGACGTTAATTCCGCCCGAAGTATACAGCGTCGTAAAGGTATTCCCGATCTCGGTCGGCGTTTTTCCCTCGAAAAAATTGGTCAGGGACATAAAGGTATAGTTAAGAGCCCAGCCAGCGACTACGCTGTAATAAGACAGAATCACAAAACCGGACAATACGCCGAGAAATCCGACCAGCTTCCAGTTGCTGTTTTCGCCAGCTAGCTCAGCGAACGCGCCCACTGGCGATTTTTGGCTGGAGCGGCCGATAGTGATTTCCGCCATCATGATGGGGATTCCAACCAACGCGATACAAAATAGATAAATCAGGACGAACAGGCCCCCGCCGTTTTCGCCGGTGATGTACGGAAATTTCCAGATATTCCCCAGTCCGACAGCGGAGCCGACCGCCGCCAGCACAAAGCCAAGCCGCGATCCCCAGTGTTCGCGAGTCAATTGAGAATCCATTGTGTATCCTCCGGTGCGTCTCGTCGTTTAAAAAGTTATCCCGATATTCATCTGCCACCCTATGTCCGTCGGTGTGAATCCCAGCGATAAATCCGTATCGTCTTCCGGGAATCCCGCCAGATGTGCATCAACGTAAGCATCAGTAATACAGAGCAAATACGCCGCCAAATATCGCCAGGCCCATGTATTTCGGCGATATTCGGTTTTATTCCTTTCCGTTACATCCGATATCGTATCCAGCTGTTGATGGACATCGTAAAATTTATAGGCGAAAAAGGCATGCGTGCCCAAAAAACCGGCGGCTTTCAGATAATGCCCGGTGTAGGCCTGTCCCCAGCCCGGAATTATTACAGATCTGATCAGCGCTCCCCTGGGGGACGGTAAATTGTCTGCTGTGTCCGGAGGAGACTGCGGCAGGATTATCGCTGGGATTATCACCAAAAGGAATCCGAACCAAAGCCGCGCTCCGATCCCGGAGTTTAATGGCGGAGATACAGAAGAGCCCATCATACAATAGTCGCGTTTCGGTCCCAATTTCCGATGACTTTCACCGCATCCGGCACTATCTGCACATGAATATCTCTGGCATTCATAGCGAACACTTCACCGTCCATGTGCACGGGCAGGTTGTGGTCGCTGGTAATGTATAAATCCGGGGACCGTTCCATGGTGACCTGCTGGACGGCGCCGATTTTCCCGTTGAACAATTTGGGAAAATGCCGCAAAATGGTGCCAATTGAAACATCCTCGATGTAGCAAATATCAAAGGAAGCGTCGTTGAGTACAGCATCAGGTGTCAGCCGGAAACCACCGCCAACCGTATGTCCATTACCCAAAGCCACCAAGTAAGTCCTCCCAACTTTGATAGTACCATTGAACTTGACTTCCATGTCAATGGCCGCATATTGCAACAGAGACTTTATCAGCGCGGCAACATACCGTGCCTCGCCGCGGAGTCTAGTAATTTTGGTGGCCTGATGATTCACTAGCGCATCAAATCCCACGCCAACACTATTGATAAAAAATCGTCCCCCTACCTTCCCAATATCAATAGACTGCACGGAGTGACCTTTCAGAATCTCGATAGCGGCACCAATATCATTTGGAATCCCCGCACTCCGGGCAAAGTCATTGCCGGTGCCGCACGGGATAATTCCCAGGTGGCAATCCTCACCAACTAACCCGTTCAGAACCTCGTTTATCGTTCCATCACCACCAAACGCTACAACTACGTCGTAATCTTCATGAGTCGTTTTGTGAGCAATATCCGCCGCTTCCAGCGGGGTATGGGTAAACTCGAGAGTATAGTCCAGTCCGGCGTCGATGAGGTAATGCTGGACTTCGTCCAGATGACGTAGAGTTTTACCGTGGCCGGCGGCCGGGTTGGCAATAATTTTATACCGATGGGCAGCAGCCATTAATTTATTCGCAGACGGCGATACATTCGATTTCGATATTGGCGTTTTTTGGGAGAGCGCTGACCTCAACGGCCGATCGCGCCGGGGGTTCCGTGGGATAGTATTCCGCAAACACTTCATTCACCGTTCCGAACTGGCTCAGGTCGGTCATAAATACCTTGAATTTGACGACATTGTCCAGGGTAAGACCGCCACCGGATAACACAGCCTGGAGGTTGTGAAAGACCTGGCGGACTTCCGCAGCAAAAGAGTCGGTCACCAGTTCACCGGTTTTGGGATCGATCCCTATCTGACCGGCTGAGAACAAAAAACCGTTCGCAACGATTCCCTGACTGTATGTTCCGACGGGCTTTGGAGCATTGGCTGTTTCAATTACCTTTTTCCCCATAATTCCCTCATAATTGTGTAATTGAATTCCAAGCAGATTGGATTGTGAAGCAGAAAAAGATTTTACGATCCTCCCCCAATAATGTCAACGTTATATCAGTTGAAACAGTGTTAAGAGGTAAAGTGTTCAGGTGTTCGAGTGTTTCCCGAAGGGATCCCTGCGGGGCAAGTAAAAACGCGGTGAGGTGGTTTAGTGTTATTTTGTTATGAAAATTATTGACCGGGACAGCCCCTAGGGTAGTGCTCGCGTTATATATTATTGCCGGTGGTGGATTTGTCAGCCGTCCCTGGTGGGACTTTACCTATTTTTGTTCCCGGATTCCCCGGGATAAATCCCGGGGCTATTCATTATCGTCCCTATTGTTTCTAATAGAACTCGTTCGGTTGGTAGATGCTTTTTTGCCGTTTTTAGTCCCGAAGGGACGATCGATTTTAGCCCACCAACTTATTGGTGGGTATTCAAAGCACCTATTCCGTCATAAGTCCCGCCAGGGTAGACCGATTATCACCAACCAAATCCTGTAATCAATGGTATGGGGATAACGCTGTTCAAGCCGTGGTTAACCTGAACACTTGAACACTGTAACACTATACCACTGTTGTTGACGCGCTTTTCATTTGCCATCAACTCTCCTGTAAGCTACATTGCATCATGGATTTTCCGACACATCGCATTGCCGGGCACTACCTCGCCGATTCCCTTCCGGATTCCCGGCGGTTTCTGCGGAACTGGGAGCGGATTTTCCAGCAATTCGACACCGACTATCCCACGGTACTTGCGAATGCCATCTTTTGGGTTCAGCACAGCGATAAGCCGTGGATCGGCCTGAACCACCTGGAGCGCTTCCTGGATTCTCTGTCCGAACCGTCGACACTGTTCGATTTTTTGGAATCGTATCCGTCCGCCTTCGAAATTCTCTGGAACGCCCTCTCCAAAGCGCCCTACATTGCCGAATTGCTGATCCGGAATCCGGAAGATTTTTACTGGCTCATCGAAGAATCCTCTCTGGGGCGAGACCTGGAACGGACGGCCCTGCAGCGGCAATTCGAAAATACGGTGCTCTCGTTCGAATCACCCTATCGCCGGCATTCCTTTCTGCACCGGCTGCACCGGCGCCATTTTCTCCGGATCGCCATCCGGGATCTCCTGGAGATTAGCGATTTTGAGCGAACGACCACCGACCTGAGCAACCTGGCGGAAACCCTGATCCGGATCGTTACCCGGATGGTCACACGGTCGTTCGCAGCAAAGGACCGGCTGCCGGATTCCCAGTTTACGGTTATTGCACTGGGCAAACTCGGAGGCGCTGAACTGAATTACAGCTCCGACATCGATCTGATGTTCATTTACGATAAAGACGGCAAGCTGCCCAGCGGCGAATCTTACAATGCGGCCTACCAGAAGATCGCCGAGGAAATATGCCGCATCTTGAACGAGCAGTCGGAGCACGGCATGCTCTACCGCGTGGACACCCGGTTGCGGCCGGACGGCACCTCAGGGATTCTTTGCCAGTCGCTGTCGGCGTATCTCCATTACTACGAAATCCGCGGCCGGCTCTGGGAGCGGCAGATGCTCCTCAAGGCCAGACCCGTTTCCGGCGATATCCAATTCGGTGAGGAAGCGCTCCGGCGGTTCGAGCCCTTTATTTTTCCGAAATCAATACAGTCACCGCTGGAAGAGGTGGTTGGCATGCGGAAAAAGTCCGAGACTATTACTTCCGACGGCCTCAATGTGAAGTCCGATCCCGGCGGTATCCGGGACATCGAATTTATTGTGCAGGCTCTCCATCTGCAATTTGGCGGAAAAAACCCCGACATCCGTTCCGGCAATTCCGTAAAAAGCCTTAAAAAACTCTCCGTTGACGACCGGTACCTGACCACGGATGAATCCCTCACCCTCCAGGCGGCGTATAAATTTCTCCGGCAAATCGAACATGCACTCCAGCTGCAGGAGAACCGGCAGACGCATATCCTTCCCAGGGAAGAACCGGACAATCAGCTCATCGCCTCCTCCATCAAGTTCGATGATTATGATACCCTGTACCAAAAAGCGACGGAAACTATGGAGGTTATCCGGGATATCTACAACTCGGTTTTCGATATTACGAGTGAAGCCGGCGGCGATGACTACAGTAACTACTCCGATGAAGACTGGTATCAATACTTTTCCGACGCCGGGTTCTCTGAACCGCGAAAGGCGGCCACCCAAATCCAGTCGCTGGCGACCGGGAAATTCCCCAATCATCACGACGCACCAACACGGGAGGCGTTCTGGGATCTCTGCCCCACGCTGCTGTCGCAACTGGAAGATCAACCGGCTCCGGCGCAGGCGCTGACCGACTTCGAGCGGGTGCTCCGATCGTATTATGCCCTGGGCAGTCTGTATAAAATTTTTACGTCAAATCCGGAAGTGCTCTCGCTTTTCCTCCGGCTCATTTCGGTCGCTCCCAAGGTCATTCCATGGATTATCCAGCAGCCCGGACTCCTGGATACGCTCATCAGTTTGCCTTCCGACAGCATACCGGACGATCATTTCCCGGAAATCTATGCCCGGCTGAGTCACCGCGAAATAGACGAAGACAACTGGCTCGAAGAAGCACAGAATCTGCACCACGATGTCCTCCTGACTGTTATCATCCACTGGATAGCCAATCATATGACATTACAGGAAACGCAAGCCCAGTTCGCCATCGCGCACCGTGCGCTAATCTCTGCATCTCTGGATTACTGGCTACAGGACTACCGCGAGGATCTCTGTGTCATCATTGCCGGATCGGCGGCAACAAATTCCATGGTTTTCTCGTCTGACCTGGATCTGGTGTTTCTGGTCTCCAAAACGGACATCTACACCGAAATCACGGAAGCCGTCCAGGAATATGTCGCTACACTCCAGCAATACACTGTGCAGGGCCGGCTGGTGTCATTCGATTTCAGGCTGCGGCCGGAGGGGTCTTCTTCTCCCCTGATAATGCCGGTTAATGACTATAAACACTACATCAGGGAACGGATGTCCGGGTGGGAATTCCAGGCCATGACCAAGGCGTACCATCTCTGGGGTGAACGGTCTCTCTGGAACAATGCGTCTGAGTTACTGGATGAGCAGGTACATAACCGGATATCTAAACGGAACTTCTGGGACTCATTACTGGAGTGGGAAGCGACGGTTAATCGCCAAAAACGTTCGACCAAAGGCTTTGATTTCTCCTTTCAGGCCGGTGGATATTTTCCTGTCCGGAATAGCCTGGAATGGGTTGATCTTCCCGGCGTTCAGGTCTCTGGTGATTCCGTGTATACTCTCAGAGAGGTTTATGCATTTTATCAGCGATTACGATGGTTTCTGGGATTATTCGTTGAGGGCTCCATCAATTCCGTGCCAATCGATGCACAAAAACGGGACTATCTTGCTGTCAATGCCGGGTTCGGGGGGCCGGAGTCTCTGGAGGAAACAGTACGGGAAACGTTGCAACGCGGGCAAGAGGCAAACACTACACTTCGGAAAAAGTTACTTCAGGAATTTACGTAAAGTTTTTTCCAACTCATTCAGCACCTGATTCGTTTCTTCAGAATCCACACCATAGCCGTTCGGCGGACCCAAATAAAAAATATCGGTAATCTCGTGGTTTTCGGTGTGAATTTTCGCCGAGTGAATATTGAACCCGACTTCGGCGATCATTCGAGTCAGGTAGTATAATAATCCGGTCTGATCCTGACCGGTCACCTCTAGCACGATGTATTTCTGCTCCCGCGTCCATTGAATATGCGGAGAGACGGCGACACCGAAACTGCTTTGGGCGTGCCATCGCCAGCGCTGTTCCGCTTGTTCGATGAGTTGCTCCGGCGTCTCTTCATCGGCAAACACCTTCTCAAGCGTCTTCCTGATGGCTTTGTGCGAATCACTATTAAGATGGGTACCGCCGCCCACAGGTATTACACGAAATTGATCGATAGCGATATCGTCTTCTCTGGTAAAAATGGAGGCGTCGATAATGTCGCAATCGTGCGAAGTCAGGACGCTACAGACGGTTGAGAGAAGTTTGGGGCGATCCCTGGTGATGACGGACAATTTGGTAAATCCAACCTCGTTTACCTGATACACGACTACGCTGCGCTCATCGTCAGGATCCTTTAGGCGGTTGATGGCCCGGATATGCTCCTGAATCTCCTGCTCGGAGAAGAGCGCCGTGTACCGGAATCCCATTTCGTCGGTGTGAATATGAAATTCCTCCTGCAATTCCTCTGAAATTCCACCGATTTCATCACTTGGCGGTCGAATAGGCTCTTTCCGGAGATACTGCCGCGTCTTCCAATAGAGTTCGTAGAGCAGCGTCGCCTTCCAGTCCGTCCAGAGATCCGGCTTCACCGCGCTGATGTCGGAGAACGTCATCAGGTACATGAGCCGCAGCGAATCCTCATCCTGCACTATCTCTGCGAAGGAACGGATGGTCTCTTCCCTGTTCACATCCCGGCGAAGGGCATGCATCTCCATCTCCATGTGTTCGGCGATGAGGAATTTAACGGTGTCGGTATACTTTTCCTGGCCGAGCCGCTCCAGTATAGTTCCCACAAGTTCCGCACCGATCTCATCGTGCTCATCCCGATCCACCGCTTTGCCAAAATCGTGTAACAGCAGTGCCCAGTAGAGGGGGATGGTGTCGGACAGATTCTCGTAGACTTCTTCGAACTTGTAAGGATCGCTGTTCGATGAGTTGAACAGTTTATTTTGAAGGTTATCGATGGCCCTGAAGGTGTGTTCATCCACGGTATAATAATGGAACATGCTCTGGATGTGGAGCCGACGGATCGTGGAGATCTCCGGGATAATTTTGACCAGCATCTCAGTGTAAAGTAATGTCCGGAGCATTTCTCCGGCGTCCGGATTCAGGAGAATATTATTCAGGATTTCCCCGACTTCCGGCGTCTGGAAATCGGAATCGTCCAGGGAATGGACGACCTGTTCAATCGTGTGGCGAACGCCGCTTGTCAGTTGCAGATCGTGTTCCTGGGCGTACAGGATAAACTTCACCAGTAAGGTCGGTTCCTTCGGCAGACTTTGCTTTTCATCCAATATGACCTTGTTTCCCTGACGCAACAACCCCGGGAACCCTTTCAGCGATTTGGTGCGCC
Source organism: Candidatus Neomarinimicrobiota bacterium (assembly GCA_021734025.1). NCBI lineage: Bacteria > Pseudomonadati > Fidelibacterota > Fidelibacterota bacterium. The sequence continues at coordinate 28,380 of JAIPJS010000003.1, read as the reverse complement.
GGAAACGTTGTCCTGATTGCTCCCGGTAGCGCTTTTCCTGCAGAAAAAAATTGTGCGCGTAATCCAGTTCCCTGGCCGCCCGGTAATACGCCAGCATAAATGCCTGGACGTCCGGCTCCCCGTTCAGAATATAGCCGAACTGCTCCGCCAGTGTGTGCCGGATGTTGATATCCAGGAAGTTGGACTTGCTCCCCTTCGACTGTGTAATAAAGTGGGTGCCGTGCCGCACCTGGAGCAAAAAGTCATACGCGTCTTTAATGGCTGCATATTCCCTGGACGTAATAAAATCGTTGTTAACCATCCATTGTAATACTTCGGAGGAGCCGATGCTTTCTTCCGAGGTGACTCCGGGGGTGCACCAGCCTTTGCCCACCGCAATCCAGTGGATGGTATGCAAATCCCGGAGACCGCCGGCGGATTCCTTAATATTCGGTTCCAGCAACTTATAGGTATTGCCGTATTTATCCCGGCGAGCTTTGGATTCCTCAAGTTTAATATTAACAAATTCTTTTTTTCCGCCATCGAAATACTTATCAGCCCAGCCCTTGAAATCTTTGGCCAGGTCTTCCCGGCCGAACAGGATACGGTATTCGGTAAGCGCACTGGCGAAATCCGAATCTTCAACCGCTTTGGCTTCGACCTCGGACAGCGTATGCGCGCTGTATTTCACGTCCAGACGTGCATCCCACAGCGGATGCAGAAATTGCTTCAGCAGTTCCTCTATTTCGTCCTTATCGGCCTCCGAATAAAGCACCAGGAGATCCACGTCCGAAAACCTGGAAAGCTCCCGGCGCCCGAATCCGCCGATGCCGATGAGCAGCACCTTTTCCCGGAAATGGCTCGCCGCCTTCAGCAAGACCGAATCCACGGCGCCGGTCAGCTGCAGACAGGTCTCCTCCCCGGAACGCTCTAGATAGGTTTCCGCAATTTCGTCCAGCCGCTGTTGGATTTTTTCCATGACGTTAATAATACAAAAAGCACGACATGAATTGACAGGGAAAACTGTGTTACTGTGTTACTGTGTTACCGTGTTACCGTGTTAAAGTTGTGTGTTTTCGTAATCGTAATCAGGTTTTCTCACACAGAGCAAGGAAAACGGAGCGAATATCAATCGCCGAATATCCAATTTCTAATGTCCAGGCGCCCACTTCCCCGCGTCCCGATTGAAGAGTGAACAATAAAAAATGACGAAGGGAGAAGGGGGATAAACCGGAGACTGGAAGGGAAAAAGCCCCGCGGGGATCTCTGTAGGGAGTGATCTCGTTCTCTTAATCTCAACTTCGGAGTATCGCAAGCGAGATTCCTCGACTCCATCCAGCGGCTGCCGGCTTCCGGTCGAAATGACTTCCCTCTCGGGCCCTGGCTATGTAAAGCAAACCAGTCTTCCCGAGCGAAGGTTCGCCAGAACCTGAGTCGAGGGATCTCGCTGATTTATCGGCGGAGATTCCTTCACGAGATCCCTCCGCTCGTCCGGCGGCTGCCGGACTCGGTCGGGATGACTGTATTCGCTGCGGGTGGGTTATGTGATTCACCTGACACCGACAGTCAGGCGCCCTCCCACCGCCTCGCAATGAGATTGCGAGGCTCAATACCGAATATGGAGGTTAACCGAGATTTCCAAAAACATACTTTGGTAGCCTTTGAATCTCATTCAAAGGCGAACCCAAGCACCTTACGGATTGATCTGCAGCGCTCTAAGTGACCGCTCTGTGCTTCGTCGTGTTAGATGACCCTTTTTAATCAGGGTCGTTGACCCCTGAAAAGGTCAATAAGCAAATGAGTCATCCTGAGCGAAGGTTCGCCAGAACCTTAGTCGAAGGATCTCGTTTTCTACCGGTGGAGGTTCCTTCACGAGATTCCTCTCCCAAAGGGATCCCTCACGGGACACTCGCCTGCGCTCGGTCCAAATGACTGTCTAGTTCCGGTCTGGTACCGCTTTCCTTCGGCGGGGGTCCGTTATACAGTTGGGGTAGTTAGATCAAATCAGGGGTACTAGGTTCAGCCCTACCAATTTCTTGGGCGGTGCGAGGGCGGGAACCCGAACACCTTAACACATGCTCCGGGAGGAGTCCCTTCCGGGAAACACTCCGCCTAAGGCGGAAACACTGCCGTTAAAAATCCCAGAGATGCAGGCCGATCTCCTCGTCGTATTCCCTGGTAATTTCGTTGTCCGAGGTAAGGACGCGGAATTCGCCGGTGACCTGAACGGTGGCCTCAATGAGGTGGCCGCCCTTGGCGTTATAATCAGTGTCGGCGAAGACAATGTGGCAGTGCGGAAACGGCACGCCGTCCTTCAGCGAAAAATTGCCCTTGCAAGAGAGAACTTCATGAGTCTCCTTGAAATGGCGCTCGGGATAACTTTGGGTCTCGGTATCGAAATAACCTACCGTCAATTCGCGGAAGGCGCCAATCCCGGAGAATGTTCCGGAGGTCAATCCGTGTTCCTTCGCAAATTCGGTTAGACTGTCCATCACTTTATCGCCCTTGACGAGCTGGATATAATAGCCGTAATTGGTTTTTTCTACGTTCATATCGTTTACCACCTCAGGTTTGGTTCGCGGTTTGCGGTTACTTCATCAAGTCGCCGGAGTGGCGTCGTATGCGGTGCGTCGTGCACCAGTTCCGGGTTTTCGTCAATTTCTTGATCAATCTGTTTCAAAACGCTGGCGAAATTGTCCAGCGTCTCGCGGGTTTCGGACTCGGTCGGCTCAATCATCAACGCCTCTTTCACGATAAGCGGAAAGTAGACCGTCGGCGCGTGAAATCCGTAATCCAGGAGCCGCTTGGCCATATCCATGGTATTGGCGCCGCGCTTCTTCTGGCGCGTCCCGCTCAGCACGAACTCGTGCATGCAGTGCTGGGGATACGCCACGTCGAAGGTCTCGTTCAGCTGCTCTTTCAGATAGTTCGCGTTGATAATGGCGTTCTTCGACAGTTCCTTTAATCCCTGTGCACCCAACATGCGGATATACGTGTATGCCCGCACCATCATGCCGTAATTGCCGTAGAATCCGTGGATTTTTCCAATGGATTCAGGTAAGTCCCAGTCGAAGTCATACCAGTCCTGCTCCTCATCGTATGTGATAATCGGCTTCGGCAGGAATTTCGCCAGTTCCTCGGTCACGCCGATGGGCCCGGAACCCGGGCCGCCTCCTCCGTGCGGGGTTGAAAATGTCTTGTGTAAATTCAGATGCGTAATATCAAAGCCCATGTCGGCGGGACGCGCAATACCCAGCAGCGCATTCATATTGGCGCCGTCCATGTACATCAGTGCGTCCACCTCGTGGAGTACGTCGGTGATTTCGCGGATATCCTCCTCGAATAATCCAAGCGTATTCGGATTAGTGAGCATCATCCCGGCTACGTCGTCGGTGATGATATTCCTGAGGTCATTCACATCCACCATGCCGCGATCGTTGGACTGCACCTCCAGCGCCTCGAATCCGCCCATTGCCACGCTGGCGGGATTCGTCCCGTGCGCCGAATCCGGAATAATAATGTGTTTCCGTTTGTTGCCGCGCATCTCGTGATACTTCCGCATGATCATGACGCCGGTCAACTCGCCGTGAGAACCCGCCGCCGGCTGCAGCGTGAAGGAGTGCATCCCGGTGATGCTGCAAAGCAATTGCTCCAACTCGTAATATAATTGCAATACCCCCTGGAGCGTCTCCACAGGCTGCTCGGGGTGAACTTCCGCAAAACCCGGCAGCGATGCAATGGCGTCGTTAATCTTGGGATTGTACTTCATGGTGCAGCTGCCCAGCGGATACATGTTCTTGTCCACGTGATAGTTCTTCGCCGAGAGATTGGTAAAGTGCCGCACCAGTTCAGGCTCGCTCACCTCCGGCAGCTCCGCCGGTTTATCCCGGAGATATTCTTCAGGGATAAGATTTGATAGTTCTTGTTTCGGCACGTCGCACTCCGGCAGCGTGCAACCCTGCTTGCCCGGGGTGCTCAGCTCATTCAGTAGCGATGTTGACATAGATTAAACCTTTTAAAGAAATAGCACGCAGATGACGCTGAAACGACAGTATAACCACAGATTAAAAAAATGAAAATATAGTATTGTACAGAGTTTGTTTTTATCTGTGACAATCTGCGTTATCTGTGATATCTGCGTTCCCCGACTTGTCGGGGACTGCGCGCAATTAGTATTTATTTTTCTATCTCCGGGAGATAGTCTTCGATGTTGCCCAGGACGCCGTTCAGTTTGTCCGTATCCCGGCCGCCGGCCGTGGCCTGATGTGGGCGTCCGCCGCCACCACCACCAAGCGCCTTCCCGATTTTTCCAACGATGTCTCCGGCTTTTACGCCTTTCTCGACGAGATTGTCCGAGACGACACAGACCACGAACGGCTTCTCCTCGTAAACTGTCCCAAGGATTCCGATTCCCCCGCCGTCGCTGTTCTGGAGCTGATTTCGCAGGAGATCCCCATAGTTTTCCAGTCCGTCGCGATCGGTATCCGGAATCCGCTTGGCGATCACCCGGTAGCCGTTTACTTCTTCCGCCTCCGCCATAAGGTCATCCAGATTTTCAGCGCGCTGCTTTTGCCTAAGCTGCTCCAGTTCCCGCTCCATCTGTTTGGTCTGCTCCTGGAGCGAGGCAATCCGTTCAGGGATTTCTTCGACGCGGGAACTCAGCAGCTGACGCGCTTCCTCAAGTACCGAATCCTTCTTCCGGAGTTCCTCTTCCACGGCATCGCCTGTGATGGCAAAAATACGTCGCATTCCAGCAGAAATTGAAGTCTCTTGCGTGATTTTGAACAGTCCGATATCCCCGGTGCGATGGGTGTGCGTCCCGCCGCACAATTCTTTGGAATAGTCTCCGATTTGCACGACGCGCACCTCATCACCGTATTTCTCGCCAAACAGCGCCGTGGCGCCTTCTTCTTTGGCCTTGTCGAATTCGGTGACGTGGTCGTCCAGTGCGATATTTTTCAGTATATTGGAGTTGACCTCCCGCTCGATCTTTTCGATCTGCTTGGGAGTGAGTTTTTCATAATGGGTAAAGTCGAACCGCAGATAATCCGGATGCACCAACGAACCCGCCTGATTCACGTGCTCACCGACGTGCTTTTTCAGCGCTTTGTGTAACAGATGCGTCGCCGTATGGTTTCGCATGGTGCGCAACCGCTTTTCCACGTCGATTTTGACGTGGACTTCCGGTACGGTGATCTCGTCGCCCTCGGTAAATTCCCCCTGATGCAGAGACGTCTCGCCGTCCGGGTGTTTCTGAGTGTCCTGTACACGGAAGGTAAAACCTTCGCCAGTGATTTCACCGGTGTCGCCTACTTGACCACCGGCCTCGGCGTAAAACGGTGTCGTCTCCATCACCACTTCCGCACCTTCATCGGTATGGCGATATTTTCGCACAACGGTATCGACTTCGTATTCCGAATAGCCAACGAATTTCGAGTGCGGGCCTTCGGAGACCGAAATCCAGTCACCGACGTCTTCCTCTGTGCCTCCCTTAAATTTCCCGGCCTGTCGCGCGCGCTCCCGCTGGGCCTCCATATGATCCTGAAAGCCGTCCATGTCGATGTCGTAATTCCGCTCCTCCAACATCAGCCGGGTGAGATCCACGGGGAATCCATAGGTATCGTATAACTGAAACGCATCCTTGCCGGGAAGCACGGTTTCACCGCGCTCTTCCATGTCCTCGACCATCGACTCAAAGATCTCCAGACCGCGATCCAGAGTCTCGTTGAACGAGTCCTCCTCCGCCCTGACGACCTTCTCCACGTGAGTCTGCTTCTCCCGGAGCTCCGGAAAGGCGTCCTCCATCTTGCCGACCAGGGTATCCACCAGTTTGTAGATGAACGGATCCTTCAGGCCGAGTTCCCGGCCGAACCGGGCGGCACGGCGGAGAATTCTGCGGAGGACGTAGCCCCGTCCTTCATTGGAGGGAAGCGCGCCGTCGGCGATGGCAAATCCCAGTGTCCGCACGTGATCGGAAATGACCCGATGCGGCGTTCCCTGCTGGCCGTCGCCGTATTTCACTCCGCTCAAATCCTCGATGTGCTCAATCAGCGGCATGAACAGATCGGTATCGTAGTTTGAAGTCTTTTCCTGCAAAAGCGCCACGATGCGCTCGAAACCGGCGCCGGTGTCCACGTGCTTATTCGGGAGGTCGTGCAAGTCGCCCTCTTCGTCCCGGTTAAACTGAATAAAGACCAGGTTCCAGACCTCGATGAACCGTGCGCAATCGTTATTCACCCAGCACTCATGGTCTTCCACATCCTGCTTGTCGCAATAGCCCTCGCCCCGGTCGATATGGATTTCCGAACACGGGCCGCAGGGGCCGGTGTCGCCCATCTCCCAGAAGTTATCCTTGTCCCCAAAGTCCAGGACGCGCTCTTCCGGGATGTCGGTCACCTTTGGCCAGAGATCCCGCCCCTCATCATCGGAATAATGAACGGTAGCGTATAACTGCTCTTTTGGGAGTCCCCACACCTTGGTAAGCAGTTCCCAAGCGAATTCTATGGCGCCTTCTTTATAATAGTCGCCGAACGACCAGTTGCCGAGCATCTCGAAGAAGGTATGGTGATAGGTATCCTTCCCCACCTCCTCCAGGTCGTTGTGCTTGCCGCTGACCCGGATACACTTCTGTGAGTTTACGGCTCTCGGCGGATCCGGAATATCCTCCACTCCAAGGAAGATCCCCTTGAACTGGTTCATACCGGCATTGGTAAACAGGAGCGTCGGATCATCGATGGGAACCACCGGACTGCTCCGGACGAATTTGTGCCCGTGATCCTTGAAATAGTCGATAAACGATTGGCGAATTTCGGATGATGTCATCATATCTGTTTTATTATCACTCCAAAAGATTTAAAAGATAATGGCACGCAGATGACGCAGATATCAGAGATAACGCAGATAAACACAGATCACAAAGTTCGGAAAACATTTTGTATTTCTCTTTTAATCTGCGTCAATCTTGTCGTTTCTGCGTTCCCCGACTTGTCGGGGACAGCGTGCTATTTTTTTCCGTTTCCCATCAAGTCTACAAAAGTATTTCTGTACCGGCTTAAATTCAATCCCATTCTTCCAGATCTATCACCTCATTGATCACATCCCAGGGAAACCCGCGTCGCCCCAAATAGCTGGTGAGTCTCCGATACGCAGTTTCGTAATCAACGTTGCGCAGGGAACTCATTTTCTTCTCAGCTGCTTCCCTCGCAAGATCCACAACATTAAATTTTTGATACATTGACGCTACGGTGTCCTCGATAATTTTATCAGGGATCCGCTTTTTGGAGAGCTCCGCCTTCAGCCGTATTGGCCCGATGTTTTTCCGGGTGAGCTGATCTTCGGCGAAGGTCTCCGCAAATTCCTCATCGTTGAGATAGTCCTTATCCAGCAGATGTTCTACAACCTCCTCGACTACCGCGTCGTCGAAATCCTTCTTGTATAACCTCGAACGCATCTCCCCAACACTTCGCTGACGGTATTTCAGCAGATTGAATGCCGCCTCCTTCGCTGCATAGACGGCATCCTGATGCTCTAATTTTGCTATATCATAATGAGTGAGTTTATCCCCTGAGTGTAGTCCGGATTCGAGCAGAATCGCTTCGTGGATACCAAAGCCGAACTCGCCGTCGAGGAAGATCGAATAGCGGCGTTTGTTTTTTTTCTGCTGGGCAATTTTGGTGACTTGCATGGAAGAAAAGATACAAAAAAAAGTACGCAGATGAACGCGGATTTAACGACGGTGTTAAAGTGTTCAGGTGTTCGAGTGTTCTGGTAAACCCTGTGTTTTCGTGTTATTGTGTTATAGTGTTATCGGTTAAACCTGCCATGAGTTCGGTGTCCTCGGTCGCCGGCACCTATTTTTTTCGGCTTCTTTTTTCTTCTCCACTGTGATTGCCTTCATTCTTCATTTTTCATTTTGCCTTCTTCAACCGGGGTGTTGAGTTGGGCACCTGGATATTGGGAGTTGGATATTCTGCGGTTGGAATTTAGCATTTCTGCATTCTTTGATTTCCATTCCTCATTTAATCATTCTTTAATTGAGCCATTCTTTCACCCTTTCAGGGCTCTACTTGTATACGCGTTTATGGTCCCCAGGCTCCGCTTGGGGCTATTCATATTGCGCCCCTTTGGGGCTTTTTCCCTTCTCTTATCTCCCCATGGAAATGCGGGGCAATTCACAATGCGGTAACAACAAACTACGAACTACAAACAAAGGAATTAAGAGTACGATTAAGATTAGGATTAAGAACCACCTACCCTATACCCTTATACCCTTATACCTAATCCCTATTCCTCATCTTCCCCGTTCTCCGCAGTCTCGGCTTCCTCTTCCTCACTTTCAATCATCCCCAGGGATAGCTTCACCTCGTGCTCGATTTCTTCCAGGATGTCATCGTTTTCCATGAGGAAATCCTTGGCGTTTTCGCGACCCTGGCCCAGCCGTTCTTCTCCGTAGGAGTACCACGAGCCAGCCTTCTCTATGATGTCGGCATCTACAGCCAAATCAAGAAGGTCACCCTCGTACGAGATGCCCTGACCATACATGATGTCGAACTCTACCTGTTTGAATGGAGACGCCACCTTGTTCTTGACGATCTTGACGCGGGTGCGGTTGCCCACCACGTCTGAGCCATCTTTAATGGAACCGATTCGTCGAATATCCGCCCGTACAGAGGTATAGAATTTCAACGCACGCCCACCAGATGTTGTCTCCGGATTCCCAAACATTACGCCGATTTTCTCGCGAATCTGGTTGATGAAAATAACCGAAGTGTGTGACTTATTTACGGCACCGGCCAGTTTCCGGAGTGCCTGGGACATGAGACGCGCCTGGAGTCCCACGTGGGCGTCGCCCATCTCACCCTCCAGTTCGGCGCGCGGTACCAACGCCGCCACCGAGTCAATAACGATGACGTCAATAGCGCCGGATCGCACAAGTGTTTCGGTGATCTCCAGCGCTTGTTCACCGTTATCCGGCTGCGATACCAGTAGATTGTTCACGTCGACACCCAGCTTTTTGGCATAGATCGGATCCAGCGCATGCTCGGCGTCGATGAACGCGGCGTATCCGTCACGTTTTTGAGCTTCCGCAATGATGTGTAGTGCCAGTGTCGTTTTACCGGAGGATTCCGGCCCGTAAATTTCGGCTATACGACCACGCGGGAATCCACCGACACCCAGCGCCGCATCGAGAGAAAGACATCCAGTGGGGATAGCCGGAATGTCCACCTTGGCTCCCTCCTCACCCAGACGCATAATAGATCCTTTGCCGAATTGTTTGTCAATTTGCGAGACGGCGAGTTCGACCGCCTTATCTTTTTCTTTGTTATTGTCTGCCATGGTTTCTCCTTATAAAGTGTTATAGTTTTCAGGTGTTCGGGTGTTCACGTTGTCCATCCACCATGCTCACTTATTACTTCTTCATTCTGCATTCTTCATTTTTCATTCTTAATTATTCGTGTATTTCATCTAAAAGGTGACAACTTCATAACCACTGTGCTTCCGGAAGGGTACAATCACCAAGGCTACCTATCATGGTTGTGGAAATTAACAATTTTCCGGAAGTATTCAATGGGTTTCATGAGTTCTTTCTAATGCACTTTTTTTAGAAAAAAGTGCGAAAAAATCCGGTTACGCCATCCGTTTCAAGAAATTCTACGGCGGTTTCCCTACCAAACCCAGAACTCCTCCGCTTCGCGTCGTCAAACAGCTGGGTTTGGTGACGGTCAACCGCCAGAAATTCTAAGAAACGAATGCCAATACCGAAAAACCATATTATCGGTTTTCCAATTTAGATTGCACCTCTAATTCTGCAGTTAATAAAACTCTCCCCATACAACGGCACCGGTTTCCTCGGTGCGGCGGGCATTGAGACGAAATAGCCTTGAATACCCGTTATAGTTTTTTTCTGGAGATTCAGTGTTTGAGCACCCGGATAGGAAATTCATGATCTCCCAATTCCTCTTATGTTAATTATGAAAGACCATGATTCGATATATGGGTGAGAGTTCTGAGTTTCTCCCGTAGGGATCTCTTTGAGGCTTGATTTTTTCTACCCCTTTTTTGATGTCCAGGTATTCCATACAAGTCTCAAGAAAAAAGGGGTAACAGGGTTAGTATATGGTATCCTCAGTTCCATAGCATCGCAAAAGTAGTTAATTGATTCTATCAGGGAGATCCTATTTTAGGGGGATTGTCTCCAACACACTATAAACCGCTCCACTCGGCTGCAGGTCACTCTCGTAGCACACCACAGCGTCCACTTCCATCGACACATCCGGAATCTCCAGATTCAAAAAAGTATTCAGTGTTTCCCCGGGGAGCCCGCGGCCTTTGACACGGGCGACGGTAAGGTGGGCGTGAAATTCCCGGGTTTCCGGTTTGACGCCCTCCTTTTCCAGCCTGTCGTCGATATCGTTGGCCATGGATGCCAGTTCGGGGGAGTCCTGCAGTCCAACCCAGAGCACCCGTGCCTTCCTCGGATGCGGGAAGACGCCGGTATCTCCCAGGGTGATGGTGAACGGTTCCGGTAAATTTAGCTCACGGATTGCATCCGCGTATTCCGTGGGCTTGCCGTACTCCACCTCGCCGACGAATTTCAGCGTCAGATGCGTGCTCCCCGGCTTCACCCATTTGAGTCGCCCCGGCAGATCCTGCATCTGATTCTGCACGTCTGCCAACACGTCTTTAATTTCCTGCGTTAACGGGATGGCGAAAAATATACGTTGCATGGTTCCTCTATGCTTAAATTACCGTCGACAGAAGTCAATTAACCTCACTCTCTGTCCCGTTCCTTCTCAAAGGGAGGAGAGCAAAAAGATTTCATGCCTTTCCTAAATTTTATCCGTTCTTTAAGCCCTCTCCTCATTGGAGGAGAGGGGTTTTCCCTTAGGGATTCCTTTGGAGGGGGTGAGGTTATTGATAGCATCATTACATAATTTTCTTCTGTAGAAACTTTTCATGAAACGTCTCTACAGAATATGTATGGTTTAAATCTTTTGCATCTGACCCCGTAACAAATTCAACGCTGCGTACACCGAGCGTTGTTTATTCAGCCGGCGTTCATCCGAGAACCGGTAGCGTTTTACCGTCACATTATCATCCACCGCACAGCCAATATAGACAAGTCCCACCGGTTTTTCAGCCGTTCCTCCGGTGGGGCCGGCGATGCCGGTGGTGGAGAGTGCCGCGTCCGCTCCGGTGGCATTTTTCGCACCCAGCGCCATGTGTTTCGCAACCGGCTCACTGACGGCGCCATGATGCTGAATCAATTCTTCCGGCACGCCCAAATCGCGCATCTTGGCGGTGTTGCTGTAGGTGACGAATCCCTCCAGGAAGTAGTCCGAGCTGCCGAGGATATCGGTAATCATATCCGCCAGGAGTCCGCCGGTACACGACTCCGCCGTGGCGAGGGTCATGTCCCGCTCCCGGAGCATGTTGCCGATGACCTGTGCCAGTGGGATATCCTCCTCCGCATAAATGTTCTCTCCAACTCGTTTCCGGATTTGTTCTGAGATTTCGAGGAGAAATCCTTGCTCCAAGTTGTCATTTTTCTCAATCAGCCTTAAATCGACTCCGTAAATCTGAGGGAGGAATGCCACGGCGCCCTCCTGCAGCGGCTCAATGATATCCTTCACGTCCTCGTATAGCCGGGATTCGGGCAACCCAATTGTACGAAACAGTTGAGTCTTGTAATGTTCGCTGCTCAGATTTTCCAGAAACGGCAGAATTTTGTTGCTCATCAGGTGGCGCATCTCGTGTGGCACGCCTGGGAGGCAAAACAGGTGCTTATTATCTCGATCGAAATGCAGCGCCGAGGCGGTACCGGCCTGATTTAGAATCACCTTTGCTTCGATTGGCAGGGTCGCCTGCTGGCGATGGCGCTCAGTAACCTCGATTCCCCGTTCACTCAATCGTTTTTCGAGCGCGTCGAATGTGATCTGATGAAATTCCAGTTCGCTGCCAAAAAATTCCGCCACGACTGACACGGTGATGTCATCGTGAGTGGGGCCGAGTCCACCGGTGACGATAATAATGTCATGATATTCCCAAAGATGAGTAAGCGCGTCCAGGATTGCATCTCTGGAATCGCTGACTACCAGAGTTTGCGACACCGGATGTCCGATGGACAACAGTGTCCTCCCGAGCCACGCGGCGTTAGTGTTCACCGTGGCGCCGGAAAGGAGTTCGTTTCCGATGTTCAGGAGCGCTGATTTCACAGAATGGCGAGTCCGATTTGCATGAGAATGAGCGTATATAATCCGGCGGCCACGTCGTCGAGCATCACGCCCCATCCTCCGTGGAGGTTTTGCAGCTGTTTGGCCGGCGGAATTTTCACGATGTCAAATATACGAAAGATCAGGAAGGCGAACAAGTAGAGTACAAATGTTTTTGGCAGGAAGAGCAATCCGATCCACATTCCAACGAGTTCATCGATAACAATGAGGCCGGGATCGGTGATTCCGTTCCGCTGCTCGACGACGGCACTGCTCCAGACACCCAGCAGAAGCAGCAGGGCGATGATCGCTAGTTCCATCGCTGGGAGCATCTCTGGGAGTAACCAGAATATAATGGCTGCGACAAGGCTCCCCCACGTCCCCGGAGCTATTGGCAGTAATCCGGAGCCGCCGACTGTGGCAAAGAGAAGGTTCAGCCGGTCAGTCCACGAGTCGCTCGACGGTGCGGACATCTACGACTGGCTTGCTACGAATTGTTTAATGGTGCCCCAATTGACCTTAAGGTAGTGGATGCCGGATGCTGCGGTGAGGAGCGAGACGGCAAGCATCATCCACCAGAGGATGTTGTGGGTGTAGATCCACATGAGAGCGGGACTGAGGAAGTCGAACAGCTCCCAGCCGCGGATGGTCACGAAGACGATGAGGATGTAGATGGCGGTCATCTGGACGGCGGTTTTGGATTTGCCGAAGATGCTGGTTTCCATTGTTTGTTCCCGGACAATCATCCACATGCGGAGCCCAGTGATGACGACATCCCGGAGGATGATAATGGCGAGCATCCAGAACGGAAACAGGTCGAGATACCAGAAGCCAAAGAAGGCCGAAAGGACGAGTATCTTGTCCGCCAGCGGGTCCACAAACTTACCGTGCTCGGTGACGATATCGTATTTACGGGCGATATACCCGTCGTATGCGTCGCTGGTTGAGGCGATGATAAATACGAGAAGCGCGAAAATGTGGTTCACGTATCCTGCGGAAAAAATCAGTATCAGGAATACAGGAGTCAGGAGAATTCTCAGGTAGGTCAGAATATTGGGGAGCCGCGCCACAAAGGGATGCGGCAACGAACCGTTTGCCATCAGACTGTCACTCGACCTTCTAACGCCCGTGCCAGCGTTGCTTCATCGATGTACTCCACGTCGCTGCCAACGGGGATGCCCCGCGCCAGCCGGGAGACGTTCACATCGTTGGATTTTAATAGTTTCGTGAGATAGTGCGCCGTGGTCTCCCCTTCCACGCTGGGATTGGTGGCCAGGATGACCTCCTCCACTTCGTCCAGACGATTTTCGATGCCCTGAATATTCAGATCGTCCGGGCCGACGCCGTCAAGCGGCGAGAGCAGTCCGCCAAGCACGTGATACAGTCCCCGGTACTCGCTGGTCTTCTCGATGGCGATGACATCCATGGCGTCCTCCACCACGCACAGCACCGAGCGATCGCGCTTGGGATCTTCACAGATTTCACAGGGATCGGCCTCGGAGATGTTATAGCACTGGCTGCAATATTTGATGTTATCCTTTGTGGCCAGGATGGCGTTGGCCAGGGATGCGGCGTCTTCGCGGTTGACCTTCAGAATGTGGAACGCCAACCGCTGGGCGGTCTTCCGCCCAACGCCGGGGAATTTTTTGAATTCGTCAATAAGCTGCTGCAGCGACTCGGGGATTCCCTGCATGGGTTACAGTCCCGGGATATTCATCCCTTTCGGGAGGTTGCCCAGCAGTCCGCCGGTGGCTTCGTTCATCTTTTCCTGCGCGGCCTCGCTCGCTTTCTCAAGCGCCTGGTTGACGGCCGCCACGATCAGATCTTCCAGGATCTCCACATCGTCTTCCATCACTTCTTCCTCGATGTCCACTTCCAGGATCTCCTGGTTGCCGTTGGCTGTTACGGTGACCATACCGCCGCCGGCCGTACCCTCGACCGTAATGTCGCCGAGCTGTTCCTGTGCTTCTGCCATTTTCTGTTGGGCTTTCTGTGCCTGTTTCATCAGGTTGCCCATTCCGCCTTTTGCCATATTTCTTCTGACCCCTCTTTTGTTTTCTAAATTATTGATTTCTGACTCGGGCAATATAGATTCTTACCGTTCGGTATCGTAGTGTTAAAGTGTTCATGTGTTCCAGTGTTCCAGTTAAAATCGGTCAATGGTTGAGTTCATAGGCTTATAAATGGATTGCATTACATATTAGTAGCACCTGAGATTGGGATGATGTTCGTTCATTGGTTTACTTGTTCTTTCTGTTCTTTGTGCTTTCTTCGCGTTCCTTCGCGGCTAAAAAAATATTTTCTGTTTTGAGTTTCAAATTTATCTGTGGTAATCCGTTTTTTCTGCGTTCATCTGCGTGCAATTAGTATTTCAGTTAATAATTTCCCCATCGAAGTTGCTGATGATCGCCTGCGTGATGGGATCGTCGATGATATCTTCCCCCTCGTCATCTTCCGACTTTTTCCCGGTATCACCCAGCAGGCACTTGAACCGGACTTCTGCGTCGAAGAATTTTTTAATGAGTTTCTCCACCTGTCTGGACTTCCGCTCTATGCTCTTCATGTGGAATTTCGCTGAAGTATCGAATACTACGCTCAAAACCTTACCCTCAGCCCGATTCGGCACGCACTCGCTCAGGTATTCTCCAAGGATGGGCTTGTTCTCGTGGACAAATTCCGCGAACTCCGGCCATCTCTCCTGAAATTCACTTAACGGCAGGGTCTCTGATGCCTTGGATTCCTGTGTTTCCGGCTTTTTCGCTGATTCAACAGCCGGTTTTCCGGGGTTTTGTCCGGATTTCCCTGTTGGATTGGCGGATTTCTGCCCTGATTTGTCGGATACTTTCCCGGATTTGTCTTCTGAGCCAGGAAGTCTAGTTTTTTTTTGTCCGATATTCCGCCGGGTCTTGGAAGTGGTCCCTGAGGAAGATTTCGATGATTTGGATTCTTCAGTTTGTTTTTCGGAGGGTGTTGATTCCGGAGGACTTCCCCCCTTCCCGTCGCCTGCCAATTGATCCAGAGTGATGCTCTCAGTAAAGTGTACCAGTTTTAGCAGAAAGTTCTCCACAAAGATGCGATGGCTCCGGGCATCGCGAAACTGCTGTTGAGCGGAGAGAGTTAGATTCAGCAGACGCAACAGATCCCGGGAGTCGTATTCTGCAGCGGCTGATTCGAATTCTTCCCGGTAGCTGTCCGGGACGTCCAGCAGCGAGTAATCGTCCGTGGAGTCCAGCACCAACAGGTTCCGCCAGAAGTCGGAGAGGCCGTCCAGGAATTCGCTCAGGTCATACCCGGCACTCATGACTTCGGATATCAGATCCAGCGCACCGGAGACATCGTGTTCGTGCAAAATTTCGCTGAGGTGCAAATACAGATCGTAACTGACGATACCGAGGATGCTGGCGACGCTTTCGTCGGTGACTTCCTCGCCGGAGAACGAAATCACCTGATCCAGCAGGCTCTCGGCGTCCCGCATGCTGCCGTCGGCCTTCCGGGCGATAAGTGTGAGTGCTCCGTCGCTGATGTCCACGTCTTCCGACTCGCAGATAGTCTTCAGCAACCCGATAATCTTTGGTAAGGGGATCCGTTTGAAATCGAACCGCTGGGTTCGGGAGATGATGGTCGGCAGGACTTTTTCCGGTTCGGTGGTGGCGAAAATAAACTTGACGTGTGAGGGCGGCTCCTCCAGGGTTTTCAGCAGCGCGTTAAACGCCGAGGTGGAGAGCATATGTACCTCATCGATGATGTAGATCTTGAAGTCGCCGTCCGTTGGCGGATACTTGACCTCTTCCCTGAGATCCCGGATGTTGTCCACCCCGGTATTGGACGCGCCGTCAATCTCGCGGACATCAAAACTCCGTCCGGCTGTGATTTCCGTGCAGTTCTTGCACTCGTTACACGGATTCAGATCTTTGGGATTTTTACAATTCAGATATTTTGCGAGGATACGTGCCGTCGTCGTCTTCCCGATGCCACGCGGCCCGGTAAACAGATAGGCGTGGGCGAGCCTGTCCTGCTCGATGGAGTTCTGCAGTGTGGACGTCACATGTTGCTGGCCGATGACATCTTCGAATTTCTGAGGCCGCCATTTTCTGGACAGGACTTGATAGGCCATGTGAGGTTATTATTCCTGGTTAGATGGTGTGGTTTTCAAAGTAATATAAATTCCATAGTCATTAGAGGTCGAACATAAAACACAACTCACCCCTTTGGGAGGGATGGAGTTGAGTTGTTTGTAAAATTCACCATTAATAATTCAAATTATTCAATCGATATCAAATGCGGGGCTTCAGCCCCAATATAAAAAAAGGCTGTGCACCAGGTTCGAACCGCCGGTGGCTGAACGCTTTACAGCAGCCAGCTCCACCGGAGTGACCCTGCGGCACATAGTACGATGCCTACCGCTGCTCCCTTCCGGGCCTGACGGGGTTTGGCATTTTCCTATTGCGCAGGACTCCAGTGTTCAACACCGCTCACCGCAAACCGCCCAGGTCGGCAATCCTCATCCCGGCCGTCGACCCTGCTATAGCGGGTTGCAGGTTCAGGGCACCGCTACCGCCCCGTCTAGCACAGCCTCAGTTGTCAAAAATCTCTCTTCAATTCCTCTGCAACAGATGAATATATTCCCTCCCCGTTCCAGATTCAAGCGGAGAGTAACGGCTCTAAATAAGAAAAGCGCTTAAAGTCCCGATACCAGGACTTCAAGCGCTACGTTTCAGTTTTACAGAGATTTATTTCCTCTTCGGCCGGTAAATATGCGTACTGTGCCCAAAGAAGACTTCTGCGGATTCCATCACCGTCTCCGAAAGAGTCGGATGGGGATGGATGCTCATTTTCAGATCTTCGGCAGTGGCGGCCATTTCAATAGCCAGCACTCCCTCGGCGATCAGCTCACCGGCGCCGGGCCCGACAATGCCCATTCCAAGGATGCGCTCGGTTTCGGGATCGATGAGGAGTTTGGTCATGCCGTCGCTGCGGCCCAATGTGGTTGCGCGTCCAGACGCTGCCCATGGGAATCGTGCCAGTTCGTAATCAATGTCCTCTTTCTTTGCCTGAGATTCGGTGAGTCCGGCCCACGCCAGCTCGGGATCGGTGAACACGACTGCGGGAATGGCGTACGGCTCGAACGCCGCCTTTTCGCCAGAGATAACCTCGGCAGCAACGATGCCTTCGTGGGATGCTTTGTGCGCCAGCATGGGTTCGCCGGCGATATCACCGATGGCGAAGATGGAGTCCTCCGCCGTCCGGCACTGTTCGTCTGTGACGACGAATCCGTTGTCATCAATTTCGATGGCAGTGTTCTCAAGTCCCAGTCCGTCGGTGACCGTCTTTCGTCCAATTGACATCAGCACCCGATCGTAAATCTTGTTTTGCTGCCCGCCGTCCTTGTCTTCGATGGTCACCTTGATGCCGTTCTTCTGGGCTTTCATCTCAGTAACTTTAGAGTCGGTCATAACATCGACGAACTGGCTTTTGACTCGATTCGCCACGTGTTTCACCAGATCCTGATCCGCGCCGGGTAGCAAATTGGACATCATTTCCACTACAGAGACTTCCGAACCAAGTGCGCTGTAAACCTGTCCCAGTTCCAGTCCGATATATCCCCCGCCGATGACCAGCATTTTCCCCGGGAGTTCCGGGAGTTCCAGCGCTCCGGTGGAGTCCATGACTCGCTCGTCATCCAGCGACAGTCCGGGGATTTCTACGGGCACCGAACCGGTGGCGAGGATAGCGTGTTCAAATTCCAGAGTTTTTTCGCCATCATCAGTTTCAATGCTCATGGAGTTTGGGCCGGTGAACTGTCCGCGTCCCTGGATATAGGTGATTTTTCGCTGCCCGCTGAGGGTTTTGAGTCCGCCGGTCATCTGGCTCACTACGTCGTTCTTCCATGACCTCAGCTTGTCCAGGTCAATCTCCGGCTCGTCGAATGTAATCCCCCACTCGGAGGCTTCTCTGGACTCAGTAATCACTTTCGCCACATGGAGGAGCGCCTTGGACGGAATACATCCCCGATACAGGCAGACACCGCCGGGGTTCTCTTCCAGATTAACCATTGTCACGTCCAGTCCCAGATCGGCGGCCATAAACGCCGCGGCGTATCCGCCGGGCCCGCCGCCGAGGACTGCTAGCTGAGTAGATTTATTTGCCATCGATTATAATCCTATCGTATTACAATTATTAAACTCAATCGTTTTTTCTTAATCTTAATCCTAATCTTACTCATAATCGCTGTTATCTTTTATGCTTCATCAAAATCACTGGCGTAAACATCATCTAACGGATCATGAACGCGATCTGAATTCGCTTTTATCAATCCCACAAGCATCGAAACGATTGATCGTAGTATACCTTTCCCGGATTCAATATCAGTCAACTCCTTAATCCCCTGAGCGACGAGCACATCAAGGCTGGCGGCACATTCTAATGCCGAGCCTCTGGCTATATCAAAATAATTACAGCGATCTGACTGGGTGTATTTACCGTTACCTTCAGCAATATTCAATGGAATAGAAACGGCTGCACGATCGAGTTGCTTTATGACAGCTCTTCCTTTTGGACGTTCGGGAAATAATTCTTCCAACCAACCAAGGAATTTTAGAGATATTTGATATACCTTGAGTTTTTCATGATCAAAATACGTCCTGCTCTTAACGGGCTTGCCTTTATCTTGTGATTTCACGGTATTTCACCTTTTCAGCAGTTTGAGTAAATCGTAACCTCATCTCATCACGGGGATTAAGATTAAGAGTAAGATTAGGATTAAGAAAAAACCTATCCTTCCAGCGCCAGCAATAATGGCTCCTCCAGCGCTTCGCAGATCCAACGGGTGAATCTCGCCGCATCGGCGCCATCTATGATGCGGTGGTCGTACGAGAGCGAGAGCGGCAGCATCATCCTGGGAACAAATTCGCCGTCTATGTAGACCGGTTTCCGTTTACCGCGGGAAACGCCAAGTATGGCGACTTCCGGTCTGTTGACCACCGGGGTAAACGACGTTCCGCCGATGCCACCGAGGTTGGAGATGCTGAAACATCCGCCCTTCATGTCCTCGAGGCCGAGTTTGCGGTTTCGGGCTTTTTCGGCGACTTCGGAGAGTTCCGCTGATAATTCAACGATATTCTTCTGATCCACGTCACGGATCACCGGTACCAGCAGACCGCGATCCGTGTCCACGGCCACGCCGATATGGTAATACTTCTTATAGATAATCTCCTTCTTCTCCATATCGATGCTGGCGTTGAATTGCGGAAATTTCTTTAAGGCGGCGGCTGCCACCTTTAACAGGATTGCGGTCACTGTGAGTTTTCCGCCGGCTTTTTCCACCCGTTTTGCCCACTGCTTCCGGAGGCGTTCCAGTTCGGTGATATCGGCCTCATCATTTTGGGTCACGTGCGGTACCGGCGTCCACGACGCCACCATATGCTCCGCGGTGCTTTTCCGGACGTTGCTCATGGCTTCCCGTTCCACTTCGCCCCACTTTTCGAAGTCCGGTAGCGGTTCGGACGGCATGGCAAATCCACCGCCACCGGCGGTTCCGCGTTCTTTGTGCAATTTCTTGGAAAACGCTTTCACGTCTTCCTTGCTGATGCGTCCCTTAGGGCCGGTTCCGGGCACTTCGGCGATATCCACGCCAATTTCCCGGGCAAGACGCCGGACGCTCGGTGCTGCCGGTACGAGTTTCCGCCCGCCAGCGGTTTCAACTGTTTCCGGCTTTTCAGCAGGAGCCGCTTCGGTTGCAGCTTCCGGCTCGGGTTCCGGCTCAGGTTCTTCTTCCGCTGGCTCCTCGGATGTGTCCCCCTCCTGCTCCTTCTCGGTTTTCTCCGGCTCTGCTTTCTCTTCGGTTGCCTCGTCGGTCTCCGCTTCGGCCGCGGCGTCACCCTCTTCTATGGTAAAAATTGTGGCGCCGACTTCGACGGTATCACCTTCTGAGATATGAATTTTCTTCACTGTGCCACTTATGGAAGACGGCACCTCAATGACTGCCTTGTCCGTTTCGATCTCCAGGATATTCTGGTCTTCCTCTATGTAATCGCCTTCCGCGACCAGTATACCAACGATATCGCCGGATTCGACGTTTTCACCGAGTTCGGGAAGTTTGTATTCCTGTGCCATGTGGGTAATCCTTTGTTATGCTGTATTTTTAATCAAGAATAGATGCTCGCGCAATCTCTTGTCTCCGTAATTTTGAAAATTGCGTACCGCGTATTGCGTAAAATAGTGAAGGATGGAAAAAGGAGAAAGGAGCAGGGAGAAACAACAAAATCTCACATTATAATTAGAAATTGCCAATACCGCTCCTTCCGTATTCTTTTATCTATTTACCCTTCTGCCTTCTCCGCATTCCCTTCTCCTTTTAAATCAGACCAGGAGAGCGGAATAAAAACAACACGCCATATGCACTATCACCTTATGCCCTATACCTCTCAGTTTACGAAATCATAGGGTTCAGTTTTTCCGGATCGATATCCAGATCGTCGATGGCCTTTTTGACCTCGGCCATCTCGATTTTCCCTTCTTTGGCGAGCCCGTATAACGTTGCCACCACAATGTAGCGCTCATCCACTTCAAAGAAGTCACGAAGGGCCTGACGGCTATCGCTGCGGCCGAATCCGTCTGTTCCCAGCGATACCAGTCGCCCCGGGATCCAAGATGCAATCGATTCCGGAAGCGCTTTCATATAATCTGAGGCGGCGACGTAAACGCTCTCTTTTTCACTGGAGAAACATTCTGTTACGTACGGCACGCGCTCATCGTTTTCGGGATGCAGCATGTTCCATCGCTGGGCATCCAGGGCGTCCCGATGGAGCTCCTTGTAACTGGTGACGCTCCAGACGTTGGCTGCGACGTCATAGTCCTCCTCCAGGATTTCCTGAGCCTTAATGACTTTGTTCATGATAGCGCCGCTGCCCATGAGCTGCGCGTGATGGTTGGCCTTCTTTTTCCCGGACGTTTTAAACTTGTACAATCCTTTAATGATACCTTCTTCAGCACCGTCCGGCATCGCCGGCATGGGATACGGCTCGTTCTCCACGGTGAGATAATAGAACACATTTTTCTGGTCGACGTACATCTCCTTGATACCGTGCTCGATAATAACCGCCAGTTCGAATGCAAACGCCGGATCGTAAGCTCTCAGGTTGGGTAACGGGTATGCCAGCAGATGGCTGTGACCGTCCTGATGCTGCAAGCCTTCACCGTTCAGCGTGGTGCGACCGGCAGTCCCGCCGACCATAAATCCGCGGGCTCTGGAATCGCCGGCTGCCCAGATCAAATCCCCGATTCGCTGAAATCCGAACATCGAGTAGTAAATGAAAAACGGAATAGTATTGATGCCGTGATTAGAGTACGCCGTCCCAGCCGCAATGAACGAGGACATGGAACCGGCCTCGGTGATGCCCTCTTCCAGGATCTGACCGTCTTTGGCTTCTTTGTAATACAGAAGAGTATCAGCATCAACCGGTTCATAGAGCTGTCCGGAATGGGAGTAGATGCCTACCTGACGAAACAGCGCTTCCATACCGAAGGTTCGCGCCTCGTCCGGCACGATGGGGACAATGTATTTCCCTATATCCTTGTTCCGGAGGAGTTTAGCCAGGATTCGGACAAATGCCATAGTCGTGGCCACATCCCGGTCCTCGGTGCCTTCGTGAAATTCCTTGAAAATTTCCGGATCTAGCTCGTCCAATGGCTCCGGAGCTTCCGTATTACGCTTGGGCAGATAGCCACCGAGCTTTTTCCGCCGCTCGTGGAGATATTCCATCTCCGGCGAATCGTCATCCGGCTTGTAGAACGGCATCTTGGCCACGTCATCATCGGAGAGCGGGATGGCAAACCGGCTCCGGAATTCCTTCATCTCCTCTTCGTTCAGCTTTTTCTGCTGGTGGGTGATGTTCTTGCCTTCACCACTCTCGCCGAGGCCATATCCTTTGACCGTTTTCGCCAAAATCACAGTCGGCGATCCCTTGTGTTCCACCGCGGCTTTATACGCGGCGTAAACCTTTTCCGGATCGTGTCCGCCGCGCTTCATCTTCTCCAGTTCCTCGTCGCTCATATCTTCAACGAGGGACTGTAAGCGCTGGTCACCGCCAAAGACGTGCTCGCGAATATAATCACCGGACTCAATGCTGTGTTTCTGGGATTCGCCGTCCACGATATCCAGCAACTTTTGACTCAAAACGCCGTCTTCATCCTTTTCGAAAAGGGGGTCCCACTGGCTACCCCAGAGCGCTTTAATTACATTCCAACCGGCGCCACGGAATACGGCTTCAAGTTCCTGTACGATTTTACTGTTGCCACGTACCGGCCCGTCCAAACGCTGGAGGTTACAGTTAATCACAAAGATGAGGTTATCCAGGTTCTCCCGGGAGGCCAGCGAAATAGCTCCCAGCGTTTCCGGCTCGTCCGTTTCGCCATCGCCGAGAAACGCCCAGACCTTGTGATCGTCCGGTTCCTTCAGTCCCCGGTCTTCCAGGTAGCGGATAAACCGGGCGTGATAGATAGCCTGAATCGGCCCGAGTCCCATGGACACCGTGGGGAACTGCCAAAAATCCGGCATCAGCCAGGGATGCGGATAGGAGGAGACGCCTCCGCCCTCTCGCAACTCCCGGCGAAAGTTTCGTAACTGGGTCTCAGTGAGGCGCCCTTCAAGGAACGCCCGGGCATACATTCCCGGCGAGGCATGTCCCTGGAAATAAATCTGATCGCCGCCGTAGCCGTCTTCACTAGCGCGAAAAAAGTGGTTGAATCCGACTTCGTATAGCGTGGCAGACGACGCATACGTCGAGATGTGCCCGCCGATGCCGTCTTCCTCTTTATTCGCCCGGACCACCATGGCCATGGCATTCCAGCGGCAGAGGCTTTTTATGCGGCGTTCAATTTCCCGGCTGCCAGGGAATGGCGGCTGCTCGTCCACGTGGATGGTATTGACGTACGGCGTATTCGCAGTAAACGGAAGCCGGACTCCTTCCTCGTATGCCCGGTTTTCCATGACCTGCAATAGCTGCTTAACCCGATCCGGGCCGCCATGCTCCAGAACGTAATCCAGCGATTCCAGCCATTCACGCCGTTCAACTTCGTTATACTGCTGCGCTTCAGAATTGTTGTTACTCATATGGGTCGTTACCTCATGTTGTTAGGGACAGATTTAAATATAAATAACCAGGAATATTAAAAGAACGACAGGATTTTAACCGGTCGGTCGAAAATCTGATATATTTTCTTGTTAGGTTCCACATCTGAGCACAAAATGTAACTATTTTCACAGATAGGAGCAAACGCCGAAACCAACCTGCAATGAACATTTTTTCGCATCTGCCCCTGGTATTCCCCGGCGGGTCGACCTGACATCTGTCCGCTTGCCTTTTGAACAAAAAGCAAGTAATGTATTATGATTCCCAGGCACTGAATCTGACCTCCCTTTTTGCAGAGATTTCCATGTAGAACGGAGCATACTATGAAATATATTTCGTACATGCGAGACGGTTTAATCTCCTGTGGTTTCAGCTCGGACTGCCGGATCTTCGACATTCCGAATGCAGCCAGATCATTTGGCAATACCACCATACCGGAAACGCTACCAGAGTTTGTCGCCCGGTTCGATGACTTTCATCCAATCGCTGTTGACATGTTCGAAAGCACAACTCCTGCGAGGCGACCGGAACTGTACTTCCCCGCTGGCCAGGCGACACTACTTCCGCCAATTCCTGCTCCGCCATCGGTTACTGTGTACAGATTGCCAGAGATGCCTATTTCCAATGAAGGGACTAGCGCTTCGGATTCTACACAGATGCTGAGCCCAGCTCTGCTGTTCAAACTGGAATCTCCCGAGCTCATCAGTCCTGGCGATACGCTCAAGGCACCGGAGGAAACTCAATTGACCTTCGATTACGCCATCGCTGCAATCATCTGGAAGCCGGGAGAGGATCTCTCAGCAGAGGATGCCATAACCCATATTGTTGGCCTGAGCCTGCTGACCTGGGTGCATCTCAGCGATGCGAACAGCGAATGCTCTGCCATTTCAGTCGGGCCGTGGCTGGTGACAATAGACGAATTTGATCCGGATGGGAACAGCTTCGATGTTAATGTAATGATTAATAATTTATCCATATCCAATGGTAATTGGGGAAACTTGTTACAGACCCTCCCGAAAATCATTGCCGAAACAAGCAAAGATGGAAAATTGCACTCCGGAGAGGTGCTGGCCTTTAGCCCGGCGCAGTCCGCAGAAGAATCCCGCCGCATCCTCCACCCGGGTGACCGGGTGACTGTCGCAGCGGATGGACTGGGTCGGCTGGGAAATACAATTCAGTGACTTCCCACCATTGTTTATAATCTATCGCGGTGTTTGCAGGCCCAACCGTCAGCGACGCTTACAGCGATCACCGACGGCGGAGGGAGCTTATCCGAGCGACCCCGGTTTACCGGGGGAGCCGAGGAATCTCGCGAGTTTTTCTCCCCCGGCATGACCACCCGCCTCGCAATGAGATTGCGAGGCTATTGATGTAGCCTTTGAATCTCATTCAAAGGCGAGGTTTTTTTCATTGATGAGTCATTCCGACTGAGTCTGGCAGCTGCTGGAGGAGGAATCTCGCCATTCGGGCTCTAAAGGTATAATTACCAGATCCTTCCCCGAAGGGATCCCGTTGGGACGACTCGCTCCACTCGCTCAGGATGACTGGTGATACTTTTACCATTTGGTATTGAGAAAATATTAGTCATTCCGAGTATGTTTCTGATGGCTCAGGGACGCACCGAGGAATCTCGTAAAGCGGTATGAATCCCGCCTCGCAATGAGATTGCGAGGCTAAAATGTAGCCTTTGAATCTCATTCAAAGGCGGAGTCGTGACTCCAACTGCCAATTCACGATGAGCGGAGTGTGTATAAAAATGTGCCCTCTTGTTTTAATCTGAAAAATCAAAAGGAACTCCCCTCCCCCCTCTTTATGCAAGCTGGCACTTTGCTATAAACAACTGTCGGCGACGCTGATAGCGGTCATCGACAGGGGCAGTAATAGAATCAGTTGCTTTCTCAGCCAGAATCTCCGAAATTTCGTTTCCACTCAACGTCACGATTCATTCCACCAATCTTGAAAGGAGCACCCCGTGAACGCCTGGGATCTTACCGTCAACTTGAAGGACGTGGTTATAGATTTTGGTCTGCTGAGTCTGTTCCTGGTTATCGCAACCATTTTGCGGCGCTATGTGACTTTCTTCCAGAAGTTCCTTATCCCGAACAATATCGTGGCGGGGTTTCTGGCATTGATCGTTGGACCCCAGATCCTGGGGATTACGGATATCACCAGCGATCGCCTGGGCCTGTACGTGTATCACCTCCTGGCGCTCACGTTTATCGCCATCGGTCTCCGGGAGGAGAAATCTGATTGGGGCAAGGGGCCCATCAGCACCGGTCTGGCCTTTGTATCAAACTATCTCATCCAGGGGATCCTCGGGCTGGCGATCGCTTTAATTCTGATTTACACGGTAATGCCTGACCTGTTCGCCGGGATGGGCTTGTTGCTGCCCCTCGGATACGGGATGGGCCCCGGCGTGGCGTATACCATGGGACACTCCTGGGAGGCGTTCGGGTTTGTCGGCGGCGGGAACGTCGGACTTACCTTTGCGGCCATCGGATATCTCATCGCCTATTTCGCCGGAATCTGGCTTATCCAGATCGGGATTAAACGCCGGGAGACCAAACTCATCGACGGGATGGAAGGGATCTCCAGAGATATGCGGATCGGCGTTGTGCAGGACAAGGAACCGGAAGTCGCCGGCCGGCTGACGCTTTCCACGGAAGCCATCGAGCCGTATGCCTTCCAGCTGGGACTCATCGGCTTTATCTATCTGCTGACCTATGCCCTGGTCTATTTCCTGTCGGGACTTATGGAGTCTGCCGGACTCCACGATTTTACCAGCACACTTTGGTCGTTCCACTTCGTGCTGGGGAACCTCCTCTCCATCGGTTTCCGGAAGGTCATGGATATGACCAAAAAGAGTTATCTCATTGATGCCGGCCTTATGACCCGCTCGGCGGGGGTGTTCGTGGATTATCTTGTCGTCGGCGCTATTGCGGCCATTTCGCTGGTCATCGTCGGACAATACTGGTTGCCGCTAGTGTTGATGTCCGCAGCTGGCGGGATCGGAAGTTATTTCCTCTGCCGGTGGCTCCAGTACCGCGCGTTCGACGATAACCACTTCGAGCGTTTCATCGGCATTTTCGGCGAAATGACTGGCACCATCAATTCCGGCTTGGTGCTGGTGAGAGTCACCGATCCGGAGTTCCGGACGCCGGTGGCGGAAGACCTGGTCTACGGCAGCGGCGTTGCCCTGCTCACCGGCTTCCCGCTACTCATCGTCCTGAACGTGCCGATGAATGTCTTCGGGAACTCCCTGTTCGGTTACTGGGTCACCCTGGGAATTTTGATCGGGTACCTGGGCCTGATTTGGGGCATCTGGCATTTGATTGGGTTTTTAAGCTTTAAGAAGCAGAAACCGGCGGAATAACTAAAGTAAAAATTTCTTCACAGCGCACCAATAGTGGAAAAATCTGCTGAACTAAAATTGTACGCCTGTTAAGAGGGAGAGACCTACATTATTCCAACGTAAATTATTATGGTTATATCGTCTTAATCCTAATTGGCCGGTTAGTTCAAAATACAGTTGTCCAAATTTTACTTTAAAAGGTTTTCTAATCCCGAACCAGATAGTCGGGTTAAACCTAGGAAATTCATCGGTTATTTCATCTTGTACTAATAATGCTCCATATGAAGCATTGAACAGCTCCCCCTTAGCTTGAACCAGATAATCAATTCCTACTCCACCCAGGAAAGCAAACTTCAGTGGTAGAAGATTCGCAACTCTGGTATAAATAGAACCCGATAAAAAGTGAAATGTGTAGGAATTGTTAATTTTATCAATTTCAGTGATCTGGATTTTTTGGTTTGAAAAATAATATCCAAACGCTCCTCCCCAATGAAAGATGTGAGAGATTGGCGTTTCGACCGTGCCAACGATTGACATTCCCAGGGGATACCGGTGCTCATGCTTGGCCCATTTATATCCATCGAGCATTGCCATTCTGCTGATGGTTGGCCCGGCTTTTAT
The DNA here is from genome assembly GCA_021734025.1 of Candidatus Neomarinimicrobiota bacterium. Lineage (NCBI taxonomy): Bacteria > Pseudomonadati > Fidelibacterota > Fidelibacterota bacterium. The sequence continues at coordinate 1,087 of JAIPJS010000003.1, read as the reverse complement.
TCCAAAGGTATAGTCGTCATTTCCGACACAGGGTCTTGTTAAAAATAAAACCAAATATGGGACTATAAGGAATTTCAAAAGTTTCAACATAGTATGCTCCAAAATGAATTTTTCAAATCGCTACTCTAGTTTTTAGCATTTCATCTATTCAGGAAATGAGACAACTACACAGGACAATCCCGCAGCAGCATTGACGACCATCAACACCTGGTTATCACATTGGCCCGCAAGACTAGTAGATTATGTTAACCAAGAGACAGGCCATATCTTCGCAGATCTTCGAATTTAGATATAAGTAAGTTTTTATTTTATAACTCTATTGGTTCCGGCATCGCTTCACTCAATATTCCGGAAGATACTTCTCATACTCTATAGAGTTTGGAAAATTCTGATACTAATACAATGGCTCCGTCGTTGACTGCTACGAAAGTTCTAATATAACCGGAATTGTACAATTGAACTGTGTTTATAATATCGTTTTTTTTGCCGATCAAGGAAAAAGATGAGTACCTGTATGCCCTGCATTTAATCCGCCGGAGGAATTGATTCCCATCAAACGACATCTTTTAGACAGGATTAACAGGATTGACTGGATGAAAAAACTGACAGATAACTAATTGCGGGTAAAAAAATTATGTTTATTTAATCTACTCAGGATGACAGAACACTTGGTAGAAAATACAGCGCAAGTCACGATTTCTTCTTCTGTAGAGACGTGCCATGGCACGTCTCTACGTTCAAGAATTACAAAAGGTTACGTTATATCCAATTGGGAGAAAAGGGCTAATCGTTCCTCTATGTTCATGGGGTAACTTAATAGCCATAAAAAAATTATGACTATTAAACTCACTCAGTATTTGGGATTCGCAGCGTCTGATTCAACTCACCCCCTGGGTCCCCTCTCTTCGAAGAGAGGGGGAACAGGGCTTTCCTAGCGTGAAAAACCCGTTCCCTGGAGTTGCAACAATAAAATGGACACCCGAAGTAGTTAGGCGGCTTGGTTGTGGAGCATCTGTGCATATTGTTCCGGACTTTGGTAGTTGAGGGTGGAGTGTTTCCGCTGGCGGTTATAGAAGATCTCGATATA